>JAUSGG010000227.1 GCA_030649165.1 Armatimonadota bacterium | reverse complement strand
CCATTGAGGTTGGCGTTTCGCGAAAACAAGCCAACCGCACACGAAAAGAACGGAACAATAATGGATTCAGGCCCAGCCGACCATACTTGCCGGCGCAACAAATGCTTGCCGCAGGTGGATAGTCGGACAGGCTCCTAGGGGTTTAGTCGGTTCTCCGGCGAATAGGTTCACGGCATCTACTCTGCGGGAGGTCGCCCGGCGAATGAATTCACGGCTACAAACACACGAAGTCCCCCTTCGGGGACTAGGGGTTTAGTCGGCGCAGGCCGACTTTGTGTAGTTGTGGCCGTGGTTTCAACCGCCGGGCTTCTTGTGGGGGCTCCGCTCATCTGATATGATTGTGCCAACCGCTCGCAAAGAGCCTTCGAGGTGAGACATTGCGCAATCCATACACTCAGCTATATGTGCATTTGGCTTGGGCGACTTGGGACAGATTGCCTTTTCTGACAAACGACTTAAAGGAAAAGGTGTACGCTTGTATCAAGAGCGAGTGCGTTGCCCTTGGCGCAGAGGCTCTGGCTATCGGGGGCACGGAGGATCACGTTCACGTGTTAGCACGTATACCCACAACGGCGCCCATTGCATTGCTCGTTAAACAGATGAAAGGCTCATCTTCTCACCTGGTAACTCACGTTTTGGGAGTGAGCGCCTTCAAGTGGCAGGGGGCTTATGCGGCGTTTACAGTGTCTAAATCCCTTGGGCGGGCTGTGAGGGACTACATTGCTGGACAGGAGCAGCATCACGCGGCACGTACCACTGATCAGGATATGGAATTGCCCCCAGACGTGCCCGGCGAATGAGATCGCCCGGTTACGAACACACGAAGGTTGCCCGGCGAATGAATTCACGGCTACAAATACACGAAGTCCCCCTTCGGGGACTAGGGGTTTAGTCGGCGCAGGCCGACTTTGTGTAGTTGTGGCCGTGGTTTCAACCGCCGGGCCTCTCCCTCCGGACCCCTGACAACCTTCCCCCGTTTGCATCGCCCTCCGGCCCCGTGCTAGAATTGGGGGCGATGAAAGAACCCGAAACCATCCTCGCAACCGACTGCGGGAGCACGACAACAAAGGCAATTCTGATCCAGAAACGCGACGGCGAATACCGCCTCGTCGTGCGGGGAGAGGCCCCCACGACCGTAGAAGCGCCGTTTGACGACGTGACGATCGGCGTCCTCAACGCCGTGCGCGAGGTGGAGGAGTTGTCCGGCCGTACGATACTGGAGGACGGGCGCATACTCGCGCCCGGCTCGGACAACCGGGGCGTGGACGTTTACCTTTCGACTTCCAGCGCGGGGGGCGGGCTGCAAATGACGGTCGCCGGGGTTGTCAAGACGATGAGCGCCGAAAGCGCGGAGCGGGCTGCCCTTGGCGCCGGGGCGATCGTCGTGGACACAATCGCAATCGACGACGGCCGCAAGGAATACGAAAAGATAAAGCGGATTCGGGAGCTTCGCCCCGATATGATCTTGATGTCGGGCGGGACCGACGGCGGCACGGTCCGCCACCTTGCCGAATTGGCGGAAATGCTCCTGGCCGCGGGTCCCAAGCCGCGGCTCGGCAGCGGTCTGAAACTGCCGGTCATCTACGCGGGCAACAAGGACGCGCGCGAGGTCGTGAAAGAGATCATCGGCGACGAATTGGACGTGCGCGCCGTGGATAACCTTCGTCCTTCTCTCGACGCCGAAAATCTACAGCCGGCGAGGGAGGCCATCCACGAGCTTTTCCTGCAGCACGTTATGCGCCAGGCGCCGGGTTACGACAAACTTTCCACCTGGGTCGGCGCGGGGATAATGTCAACTCCCAACGCGGTGGGCAAGATCATCCAGACCATCGCGGAGAAGTTCGGCATAAACGTGCTGGCGGTCGATATAGGCGGCGCCACGACCGACGTGTTCTCCGTGTTCGACGGCGTGTTCAACAGGACCGTCAGCGCAAACCTGGGCATGAGCTACTCGATCTGCAACGTGCTCACGGAGGCCAAAGCGCCGAATATCATGCGTTGGCTGCCATTCAAGATGGAGCAGGCGGCCCTTCGCAACCGGCTTCGCAACAAGATGGTCCGTCCGACCACCGTTCCGCACACGCTGGCCGATTTGCGGATCGAGCAGGCCGTGGCGCGAGAGGCGCTGCGCCTGGCGTTCGAGCACCACAAGAGTCTGGCGAGGACGCTCACCGGCGTGCAGCAGACAAGGACGATTGGCGACCTGATGGACCAGCAGGCGGGGGGCAAGACGCTGGTCGATTTGATGAAGCTGGATATGATCGTCGGAAGCGGCGGCGTCCTGAGCCACGCGCCTCGCAGGCAGGAGGCGGCATATATGATGCTCGACGCCTACCAGCCCCAGGGGATCACTTTGCTCGCCGTTGACTCGATTTTCATGATGCCCCAACTCGGCGTGCTGTCAACGACTCACCCCGAAGCCGCCGCGCAAGTCTTCGAGAGGGACTGCCTGATCAAGCTGGGAACCGCAATTGCGCCGGTCGGGACAGGCAAAGAGGGGGAACCCTGCTGCGCGCTGACCGTCAACGGCAGGCAGGTGGAAGCGAAGGTGGGAGAAATAATCATCTTGCCACTGGGAGTAGACGAGCGGGCCGAGGTCGAGATCAAGCCGGGGCGGGGCTTCGACGTCGGCGAAGGCCGCGGCAAACCCAGAACGGCAACCGTGGAAGGCGGCGTGGTGGGGATGATCGTCGACGCCCGGGGCCGGCCCCTCAACCTTCCGCAGGACGAGGATAAGCGGATAGCAAAGCTCGTGGAGTGGCATAAGGCGTTTGGGCTGGAGACTGGGGCGGGAAAACCCTGATCAGGGGTGCCACATTGTTGCCCAGCCCAGGACCGTGGCGTTTCTCCGTATGGGCGACGCTAATGTATAATCCCAATCTCTATCCGGCGACTCCTAATCTATTGCCTCTAAGTCAGCCAGTCTCACTCGCGCCACCCTGCATACATCCTCAGCTATCTCAATCGCACGAACCGCGGCGGATTTTACCACTTCCGCATCCTCGCCCGGGTATCTCGTGGTGATGGCGAACGGGGTGAGTTCCTCGGCATCGCGAAGCTCCCACATGGCCCCACCGTGTTCGTTGCATAGCTCCAGAAGTCGAGCGATATTATGTGTGTATGGGAAATCCACATTTCTTGCCACGAGGTAAGCTTTGAGGTACTTCTCCGCGCACTGCTGCGCGTGATAGGCCACGAGGCGGTAGGGAGCGTCCTTCATGGTCAAGGCGTGTCGCGCCAGGCGAAGATCCTCGTCGGCCCTCTCGACCCACTGCCTGACCTTGACCAGAACATCCTCACTGGGGGCGTTCATAGAGCACTATGCCCTCGAGCGACGCGGGGCGAGCAACAGTGCCCGGTATGCGACGGTCACGCTCATACTCGTCCGCGGTCAGTATCATGATGTCTCGTGCGAGGGGAAGCCCCGAAAGAGCCCGATCCATCTCTACCATCAGCTTTCGACGATCGGAGCGAACAGGACAGATGACGAGGAAATCCACGTCGCTTCGAGCGTCCGCAGTGCCCCTTGCCTGAGACCCGAACAGTATGACTCGGTCAGGATGGAATCTGCCAACCAGTCTCTGGACAGCTTCGTTTAGAACGCTCTCATCTACCATCGACAGCCTCACGTCTTTGTTGCCACGTCATACGCACAGTGATTATACCACACTCAGTCCGGCAGAAGAGCACGCTGATCGGTCGTTACACACCATCGCGTCCGAAACAGACCTACAAACCTCTCAACCTACTCCACTTCTTCCAGCGTATACTCCCTGCTCCCCAGCCCGATCTCGGCGGCGGTTTCGACCTGAAGATACGGGTCCTTGGCGTGGATCTTCTCCAGCAAATGCTTTCCCTCTTCGCGCAAGACCAGCGGTTCGGGAAGTGTCCCCGGCAGGAAGTCCTCGATCTTGATCGAATCGAGCGACGCCTGTTCGAGGGCGACCATGTCGGCGCTCGCCATCATGCCGATGTCCGGCACGATTGAGGGCGTCGAGTAACCCCAGCAGTCACACAGCGGGGTTATGCTCGCTAACAGCGTGATGTACATCAGGCGCGACGCCTCGAACGTGTCCAATATGACCTTGGTCGCCTTGGCCATACCTTCCTGGAACTGGCGAATGCCTTCGGTGTTGATCTCAATCGCGCCCTCCGGGCAGGCGGTGACGCAATGCATACAGTACTTGCAGTGGTGCGCGAATATGGAGAATTCGCCCTTGTCATCGAAGGAGATCGCATCTCCCGGGCAGTTCGTGCGGCAGAGGTAGCAGTGGGTACAGTGATCCTTGTCCCATTCGAACTCTGTGTCTATCAGCGCGTGCAAGCCTCCACGCGAGTGACCCGTCACGCAGCCCATCGCGATATTCTTGATCGCGCCGCCGTAGCCGCAGTGGCCGTGGCCTTTGCCGTGGCTGAACACAATCATTGCGTCGGCGTCGACGATCTCGCCGCACGCCCGGATGCTTTCGAGACTCTTGTAGCCGACCGGCATGACCTTGTAGTAAGTGTCATTGAGACCCGCCGCCGGGACCACCGGAGCGCCCAGGACTTCCTCCGTGTAGCCGCGGAACTTGGCTCCGGGTATCGCGCCGCTGCCGTCGGTAATGAAAGGCCGGCCTCCGGCTTCGCGCACGGCGTCGATCAGAATCCGCACGAAAAGCGGGTGTATGGTGGTGTAGCCCAGATGTCCGCCCACGTGCATCTTGATTGCGACACTCTTCTGGTCGAACATCTCCTTCAGCGGGTACCGCTGCAGCAGCCGGCGGAATTTGGCGGGCAGAGTGAGGTCCGCCGAGAGGGCCTTCACTTTGCTGGATGCGAAATGCACAACGCTCATTTGTATCAGGTTCTCCTCATCAGTATAGCAAAGCATGACTTCGATGCCGGCGGGCTGCAGACCTCTCGCGAAATCGTCAGTAACCGCAGTCTACGCTGGAGATGTTTACGTGAAATCCCTTGGATTCCGGCGATTTGTCCGGCAGGTGCTCCAGACGGAGTTTGTGCTCGCCGGGACCGAGGCCGGTGAACTCCCAACTGGCGGCTTCGCGCCTGTTCGGGCCGTATTCGTCGATAGCGCCGACTTTTTTGCCGTCTGAGACGACGGCGAGCCGGCCGGCATCGTCAAACTGATACCCCCGCACGCGCACGGAATCGCCGTAGACCCTGAACTCGACCCAGCCGCCCGGAGTATTGGAGGTGATCCAGTCGTCGGAATCGCGCCATTCGCCGCTTGTGTCGAGCCGATCGGTGAAAGAGAATGACGCCGGGAGGTTGATGGTGGGATCCAGATAAACCAGATACGGCTCGCCCTCTTTGAACTGGTAAAACGGCCGCAGGAGCAGATTCGAGTCAGACTTCAGTCGCCAGTTGAGACGTTCGCCTGGAACCGGCTCAAAGCTCGCGGTGGCCTTTTCCAAATCCAGCAGGCGTGCCGGGTTCCCCTTGTTATAACGAACGGCCAACGTGACGGGTCCGTAGGCCACTGCCGCGGGGAAGTCCTTCGTAGGGTCGGGCCGCGAGACGCGGAATGCCATCGGCAAGGTGACGGTGAGCTTATCCCCGGACTTCCATTCCCTGTCGACTACC
The DNA here is from genome assembly GCA_030649165.1 of Armatimonadota bacterium. Lineage (GTDB taxonomy): Bacteria > Armatimonadota > UBA5829 > UBA5829 > JAUSEB01 > JAUSGG01. Next base: position 78,737 of record JAUSGG010000227.1, on the reverse strand, counting down.
GCCCAGCCATTTGCGTCTTTTTGCGGCTCAATAGACCTTCCATTTATGCTCGCGGTCATCGGCGACGCCAACCAGTTGGGGATGCGGAGTCGGAGCGCGAATCTGACCACCTTGCGTTTACAATCGATGATGATGTCGATCTTATCGGACTCGGGAAAATCCGTCACTTGCCTCACTTCGATGGACGTCTCGCCCCTCTTCCATCTGACGGAGGACGCGGTGTAGAGGTTGATATACAACCCGTCGGCGTCCTTGTAATAGATCAGGTCGTGATATTCGGCGATGGCCTGGGGGCGGGTCCCGGAGCAGCAGGGCCAGCCGGCGTCATGGTTCAGCTTCCTGCCGCCTGACGTGCAGTAATTGGAATAGTAGAAGACTCTGCCGTCAGCCGTCGTCGGGATGCTCGCGCCGATGCCGTTTATCAGCAGAAGCTCCACCCAATCGCCGTATTTCGCTTTGCCGGTCAAGGTGGTCAGATACTCCGACATCTTGAAAGCGGCCCAGGAACCGCACTGCGTCTCGAAGCTGGAGCCGAAGGTATGGATTCGGATGATCTGGTTGTCCAAGGACACGAGACACTCCTGCTGGCCATATCCGCCGGTGACCAAAATGTGCTCCTTCATCAGAAAGTCCCAGGCCTTGACGAGCGTGTCCAGGCGCCACCGGTCGCTTTTCACGAGGTACGAAGCTCCCAGGCCGTTGAACGAATTGACGTGGCTGTAGGCGTGATACCAGGGCGTGTAGTCGGTGGGCTTGGGCATATTCGCGAAGATGTCCTTGCCTTCGGCTATGAGTTTCCAGAAATCGGTGTATTCCCAGGTTTCAGCGAATTTGCGGTAGCGTTCTTCGCCAGTGGCCGTGTAGGCGCGGAGGAGGTTCTCGGTCAAAGTATACCACTCGCCGCAGGCAGACCACGGCTGCGCGTAATCCCGCTTGCGGTTCAGATTCTTCTCCGCCCAGTCCGTTATCCTCGTCAGATGGCTTTTCGCCTCCGGATAGTCGGCGTAGACGCACATGTCCACCAGCGCGCCGACCCACTTATCGTAGCAGTAGGGAGGCAGGCTGGAGTCGACGTCGGCGAAGAAGAAACCGTCGGGCGCGATGCACTTGGCCCAGTCTTCGGTCAGGGCGATTGCCTTGTCTCTGCAGCGCAGATCGCTCGTCGCAGCGCACATTCTTACCAGTCCCGAGATGATCTGAGGCAGCGGACTATGGCTGATATAGCAGCCGCCCAGGTTCGCGCCCGGAGCCGGAAGACCCGCGCGACGCCGGTAGGGCTTCAGGAAATCGTCGTTTGGAATCGACAGATAGAACGCGCGGGTTTCGTCGAACTGGCGGCGGAGATCGCCCTGCAGAGTCACGTCCTTAAGATCGAAGTTCTCGATCATCCTCTTTCCCTTCTCAGCCGGCCAGGATGCCTGGCAAAACGCCAGAGCAAAGACGAGGCAAATCATCAGCATACGAGGAAATATCCACACTCTTGAATGTTCCACTCGCATATTCCAAACACCTTGTTGGGCGGACTCTTTCGACAGCGGGAGGTTCCCACGCGATCACCAATTTCCTATTCATCGGAACCGTCGTCATGCCCTCTACTGACATATCCGTCATGTATCGGGTTACAGCAACGTGTAAGTTTCGCACGAGGGATTTTTCGCATTTTGTACAAACGATTTCGTGCTCAGATCCCTCGTGGGAGCAATTCGTTTGTCAGACTTTTTTTCATGCGCCGCTCTGCTGGCCTCCGAGCAGGCCGGATTTGGCACAGTATGTGATCGGTGTAGATATAATGCAGTGACGAGTCTGTTAACGGCGATCTCCAAGCCTGTTGGTTGTCAGTGTTCGCAATGCCGGCAGCCGTCGCCTATGGCAGCGGCTGCCGGCCGAGCGCGCACGGCCCCCACGAAAGTATTAGACGACGCCAGGCGAACAAATGTTCCCATCAGTCGGAAAAATATTTTTGTGGCTTTTCCGGAGCCTTGTTGCTGACACTGTAGTTCGAGAATGCGCGTCCGCTCTACAGAGCCCCGAGAATGGCGCCGGACACAAGACACAGGAATCCGGCGGACCGGTACCTAATGCTGTCTTTGGCATCTAAGCCGCATCTGGTATGATGGTGCTCAGTCTCTCATTCCGTTGCGGTATGAAGGGGGTTGCCGATCAATGCCGACGCTGAATTTCAAGGGTAAGACTGCCGTAGAGAGCTACCACCTTGTCGTGCCTCACCATATTCTCGACTTCGACGAGAAGCTTTCCCTGACCGATTCGCCCAGCCTGGACGGCAACCTTATCATCGAAGGCGATAACCTTTTGGCCCTTAAAGCTCTCCTGCCCACCCACGCCGGCAAGGTCAAGTGTATCTACATCGACCCGCCATACAACACCGGTAACGAAGGCTGGATATACAACGACAACCTCACGCAGCCTCAGTTCAAGGAGTGGATCGGCCAGGTCGTCGGCAAGGAAGGCGAAGACGCCTGCCGCCACGATAAGTGGTGCTGCATGATGTACCCTCGTCTGCAGCTGTTTAAGGACCTGCTGCGCGACGATGGAGCCGTATTCGTGTCCATCGACGACAACGAGGTCCACCATCTGAGGATGCTGATGGACGAGATCTTTGGTGAGTGCAACTTCATCGCCTGCATAGCGAATGTAAACAACCCCAAAGGCCGGTCCGACGACAAGAACGTTGCCACCGCGCACGAATACCTGCTGGTGTACCAAAAGGCGCATGCGACAATAGGCGGTTGGCCGCCCGAGGACAACGTCCTACGCCGCTACAATAAGAAGGACGCGAGCGGCAACAAGTACCGCGAGATCGACCTGCGGAAGACGGGCGACAACGATAGGCGGCAGGACCGTGAGAACCTCTTCTACTACTTTATGCATAACCCCAATACCAAGGATTTCTACGCTACCCGAGATCCAGCAGAGCGTCCTGGATTTGTCCGCATCGTACCGATCCGTGAAGATGGCAGCGAAGGAAACTGGCGCTGGGGGCTCGAAACCGCAAACGAGAAACGAGACATCCTCGTCCCAAAGTACATGCCCGTGAGGAAGAAGTGGTCTGTTTTTGAGATGGACTATCTGGGCCCCAACGAGAGGGTCAAACCCACCTCTGCCTGGACTATGAAAGACGTGAACAGCGAACGCGGCACCGAACAGTTCCTGGAACTCGGATTCAGCAAGGAAGAGTTCCCGCGCCCAAAACCTGTCGGCCTCCTCATGCGCATTGTCCAACTAGCTACGACGCCCAATTCCGGAGACATTGTTCTTGACTCCTTCGCCGGAAGTGGGACCACTGCTCAGGCTGTCATGCAGCAGAACGCAACCGATGGGGGCAACCGGTGTTTCGTGCTCGTGCAAATGCCCCACGAGACAAAGGAACAGGAGGCACGCCGCTTCAACATCTGCGCTCGTCTCACACGCGAACGCGCTGCCCGCGTGGCCCACGGCCACACCCATGTCACGCCTGCCGGAGGAACCGTGGCGGTCAACGCTCTGGGCGGCCAGTTCACGTACTGCCGCTTGGGAAAGATGCTCTTCGACCGGTTCCGCAACTTCCCGAACGGCGAATACCCGTCCTATGAAGAGCTTGCGAAGTACATATTCTATACGGAAACCAGCCGCGCTCTGGATGTGGCCGGCATAGACTATGACACGGGGCGGATCGGCGAGCACGCCGGTCGAAGTTACTACCTGTTGTACACTCCCGATGGGAACGCGGACAGGGCGCTCACCATGGATTGGCTGGCGAAGACGTCCGGGCGCGATCCGCGGCCAAAGGTGGTATACTGCGAGAAGATTCACGTTCACCGGCGCGACCTCGCCGGGTATGGCAACGTCCGGGCAATGCAGGTTCCGTTCAATCTGAAGTGATCCGATATGGCGCTGAAGGAATATCAAGAGAGAGTCTTAAGTGAGGTAGAAACGTTCCTGCGCGCTCTGGCACAGGAAGAAGGCGAGTTCGCGCCATCCCTGGCGTGGATGAAGTCGGGCGCCAACCTGAGCCTGCTGCCGAACTACAATCGGCGGATGGGCGGGAATGGGCGCGATATCCCGAACTTCTGCCTCAAGGTGCCGACCGGCGGCGGAAAGACCCTACTTGCGACGCAGGTACTCGGTACCATCTACGATACCATTCTGCGCGACCGGAACGGGGCCGGGCTCGCACTCTGGATTGTCCCGAGCGACCAGATATATAAGGATACCCTCAAAGCCCTTCGGGACCGTAGCCACTTCTACAGGGAGAGCCTGGAGTTCGCGGTGAAGCGTCCCATCGAAGTGTGGGAGAAGCACGAGATCATGCGGCTTACGCCCGCCCAGTTGGCGGGCAAGCTGAACATACTCTTGCTCATTCTCTCATCGGCGAACCGGGAGGACCGTGAAACCCTCAAGATGTTCAGGGACAGCGGCGGGAACATAGTTCTGCACTTCCCGCCCGAGGACGACGAGGAAGCCCACCGCGAATTGCGGCGAAGGTGGCCCAACCTGGAGATCATCGAAGGCACGAACCTGGTCAAGACATCTGTCGGGAACCTCCTCCGCATGCACGAGCCTCCAGTCATAATGGACGAAGGCCACAGAGCATACAGCGACCTGGCGCAGAGGACACTCAACGGCTTCAACCCCTCCATCATTGTCGAGTTGTCCGCCACGCCCCACAGGAACTCCAACGTCCTGTGCAAAGTGAGCGGCAAGGAGTTGCTGCGGGAGGAAATGATAAAGCTGCCCATCAACGTTGCGGCGGCGAACCTTTCGGACTGGCGCGACTGCCTGAACCGCGCGGTGCAAAGGCGCGACGAGTTGGAGAAACTGGCCGCCGACCTATACCCCAAGACCGAGAGGTTCATCCGACCCATAGTCCTGGTCCAGGTTGAGCGCACTGGCAGGGACCAGCGCGGCGGGCAGTTCATACACAGCGAGGATGTGCGGGAGCATCTTATTGAGCGATGCGGCCTGCCGGTCACCCAGATCGCCGTGAAAAGCTCGAGCACGGACGACATCAAGGGTATAGATGATCTGATGGATGAGGATTGCCCAGTGCGCTATATCATTACCAAGAGCGCACTGCAGGAGGGGTGGGACTGTCCGTTCGCCTACATCCTGGTCTCCCTCAATAACGCCCAGAGCACACAGTCTATGACTCAGCTTGTAGGGCGCATACTGCGCCAGCCATACCAGGAGCGGACCGAGACCGACGCGCTGAACGAGAGTTACGTGTATTGCCTGCACAAGACGGCCGCACGTATCTCAGGAGAGGTGAAGAGGGGACTGGAACAGGAGGGCTACGAGGGAGACGCCATGTCGCTCGCGGTTGCGCAGCCTGACCAGCCGGCATCACGCCCGCGTACGGTGTCGTTCCGCGGCGAGTTCCAGCAGCGTTACAAGGATTTCGAGGGGAAGATATACCTGCCCCGATTTTGCGTCAAGCGAGATGACGGCAAGTATGAGCCGCTGAACTACTACGATCACCTGCTAAACGCAGTGCACGTAGAGGACTTCTCCTACGATTTGATCGAGTGGCGACCGGAAGCCGACTTTGAGCAAGCAAAGGAGTCTCTATACCGCATCGAGTTGGAGCGAGAGATGACCACGGTCGACGAGCGACTTGCCGATCTGGGGGAGACCGAAGACTCCGTTAGAGGATGGCTGCTCTGCAACCTCGGTTTTGATGATTTCAGTCAGAAGCAGCTCCGTACCATTGTGGAGCGCGCGCTGCAAGTCATCTCGGGCAGGACACCGGGATTGGGCGACATGCTTCCTCTTGTTAAGACAACCCTACGTGATCGTATTCGGAGCTTCACCGAGACGTCCAGAGACAAGAGGACGGAGGCCGAGTTCAAGAGGCTGTTCGACGAAGGTCGGATAGGATTCTTCATGGCCTGTGTTCAGTGCCGCTTCCAGATTCCGCCTTCTGTCGAGATCAAAGCCGTACAAGCCCTCGTTCATGGCAACAACGATCAGATACGCAAGTCCCTCTTTGACTATGTAGAGGGAACAACACTCAACGAATACGAGCGGTCTGTGGCGCTATACCTGGACGGACACCCGGAGATACTCTGGTGGTATCGAAACCTGGTTGGCGCAAACTGCTTCAATGTGCAAGGGTACAAGCCAAGCCCGATCTACCCGGACTTCGTGGCTGCTACACAGGGTGAGCCGTATCACAAGATGGTGTGCGTCATAGAGTCGAAAGGCAGCCAACTGATGGGGAATGCTGACACGGACTACAAAGAGGACGTAGCATCGTACTTCGATCGTCTTGGCAGGCAGGTCTCCTGGGCGGAGTTGGGCCAGGAGTTTCAGGGACAAGTGTTCCGCTTCCAGGTCATTGATCAAGGCAAGTATCCGCATGAGTGGCAGGCTCGGCTGCGGGCGCTCATACAGGGCCGGGAAGTGGCGCTCGGCGGCCAGACAGTTCCTGCTGCTTCCGAGGGCGGAGCTTAGAGCAATCGGACGTTGGAAGGTCCGTGAGAACGATCGGCGATGGCCGGGTCGTGGAAACGGACCTCGACACTTGTCCCCCGAAGACGAACGCCATTCTTCCCGGCCCCGCAATCCTCAAGCGATTTCCCTCAGTTTTCCTGCGGTTTCGCGTGATTTCAGTGCGTTTTCAGTACGTTTTCACAGCTTTGTACAGCGGTTTCGAGCGATTTGAGTGCGGTTTCAGGGCTGAATCGTGCGGAAATGGAGCTGTTTGGAAGCGGTTTTGAGCACAAAAAGCGCAAAATCGAGAGAAAACCCGCCGGTTCCTGTTTGATGACCGAAGTATTAACACCGCGGAGAGTTGATGTTCCACCACCTGATCGGAATCCACTCATCGCTCGGCGCCTGTCTCACGCCGGCCACGGCAGCCTTTCCGTTTCGCCTCAAGCTCCGCGGGGTATCTCTGAGAGGAACGCGCGTCAACACGCAGGAATCGCGCAACGGAGACAGAACGTTACCTCGGTAGCGCCACAGTGAACGGTGCAATCGGAGGAACCGGATGGCCGACATTCGAGAATTGACTCGTGAAGATCTGATCCATTCTTGTGACCCGGACTCTCTCGGATTCGAGACCACGGCGGACATCACGCCGCTGCTCGGCACGGTCGGCCAGGAGAGAGCGGTGTGGGCGATCGATTTCGGACTGGGGATCGAAACGCATGGGTTCAATCTGTACGTTTCCGGACGGACCGGAACCGGCAGGAACTCCAGCGTGAGATCATTTGTGCAGCGCAAAGCTGCCGACGAGCCTGTCCCCGACGAGTGGGTGTACGTGCACAATTTCGATGACCCGTACCGGCCCGCCGCAATCGCTATGTGTTCCGGTCGAGGTCAACTATTCGCCGTCGAGATGGACAGACTGATCGAAGGCTGCAAGACCGAGATTCCCCGCGCTTTTGAGAGTGAGAACTACGAGAAGCGGAAGGCCGACGCGGTTGACAGGATACAGAAGGAGCGCGACGGGCTGTTGGCCCAACTGCGGCAGGAGTCGGCTGAACTGGGATTCTCCATCGAGATGACGCCCGTCGGAATCGTAACGGTACCTATGGCGGACGGGAAACCTCTGAGTCGTGAGGACTACGAGAAGCTGGCCGATGAGCAGAAGGAGCAGATCAAGGAGCGAAGCGGCCGGCTGGAGGGCCTGATCAACAGCATCCTGGCGCGCCTGCGCCAGTTGGAGAAGGACGCGGCGCAAAGGGTGAAAGAGCTGGACAGGGAGATCGCGCTGTTCGCGGTAGGACACCTGCTCGATGATCTGAGGAAGACTTTCACCGAGTGCGACGAAATCCAGGATTATCTGGAAAAGGTCCAAGAGGACCTGGTGGAGCATCTGGAGGATTTCCGCTCGCCGGAGAAGAAGGCGCTGATTCCCGGAATGGAAGAGGCCCTCGCCGCCGTCGGGCCTTCGTTCGAGAAGTACAAGGTAAACGTGATTGTCGATCGCAAAGACCAGGCCGGCGCGCCGATAGTGATCGAAAACAACCCTACATATTACAACCTGATCGGTAAGATGGAGTACCGCGCCCGCCTCGGCTTCATGACGACGGACCACAACATGATAAGGGCCGGGGCGATTCACAGGGCGAATGGCGGCTATCTGGTGCTGCAGGCCATGGACGTGCTGACGAACCCGTTTGCCTGGGACGCGCTCAAGCGGGCGTTGAAATCGGGAGAGGCCCGTATCGAGAATATCGGCGAGCAGTACGGCATCATCCCAAGCGCCACACTGCGGCCCGAGCCGATAGCGATCAACCTGAAGGTTATACTGGTCGGCAGTCCGTACATCTACTATCTGCTTTATAGCCTCGATGAGGATTTCCGCAAGTTGTTCAAGGTGAAGGCCGACTTCGATATCGAGATGGACCGGACCGACCGGCATATAGCCCAGTACGCGGCCTTCATCGCGGCCCGCGTGAAGAACAGGGATTTGCTCGACTTCCACAAGTCCGCCGTCGCCAGAATCGTCGAGTACGGCAGCAGGCTGATCGAGGACAAGGGCAAGCTTTCCACCCGGTTCATAGACGTCGCCGATCTCACCAGCGAATCGAACTACTGGGCGAAGCGGGCGGGCAGCGGGTTTGTCACGGCGGAGCACGTCGAGACGGCGCTGGAGCAGAAGGAATACCGGTCTCGGATGATCGAGGACAAGGTGCAGCGATTGATCGAAGAAGGGACCATTATGATCGACACGGAGGGCGGCGTGGTCGGTCAGACAAATGCCCTCTCCATCTACGAACTTGGCGACTATACCTTCGGCAGGCCGTCGCGCATCACAGCCCGGACCTCGTTCGGCCGAGGCGGAATTCTGGATATCCAGCGCGAGACGGAGATGAGTGGCCGCATCCACAACAAGGGCGTCATGATAATGAGCGGCTATCTCGCCGGCAAGTACGCCTACGATAAGCCCCTGGTGATATCAGTGACTCTGGCCTTCGAGCAGCTTTACGAGGAGTTGGAGGGCGACAGCGCGTCTTCGACCGAGCTTTACACTATACTCTCGGCGATCGCCAACCTTCCGATCAGACAGGGCGTAGCGGTGACCGGCTCGGTCAACCAAAAAGGCGAAATCCAGCCGATCGGCGGCGTCAACCGGAAAATCGAAGGGTTCTTTGAAGTCTGCAGGGCCAAGGGACTGACGGGCGACCAGGGGGTTATGATCCCGATTCAGAACGTGAAGCACCTGATGCTCAAGAAGGAAGTCGCCGACGCGGTCGCGGAAGGCAAGTTTCACATTTGGCCGGTGTCGAACGTGGACGAGGGTATCGAAATCCTCACCGGGGTTCCGGCGGGCGAGCAGCAGGAAGACGGGACGTATCCGGAGGACACAGTGCACCATCTGGTTGACCGCCGCCTGCGCGACTTCGCGGAGAAGCTAAAGGAGTTCGGCCAGCCGGACGGACTGATGCGCCGGGGTCGGAAGAAGGAAGAGCAGCGGGCGCTGGTGGACGGGGGAGAGTAGTTTAGGAGTTAGGAGTTAGGAGCTGATCGCGCGCGACTTGTAGTCGCGTGCGAGAGGGAATCCGTGGGATTTGAAATCCCGGAGTTCTGTTTCGGGCGTCACTACAAGTAACGCCCGATCAGGGTTTCGTTCTTGGCAAATGCAGCGGCCCAGGATGTTAGACTAGTCCTGGGCCGCGTATGTGACTCGTACACGTTTACTTTGGCCGCGCGACGGGTTTTGGTGGGGGCGCAGGCTTTGCCGGCGCCGGCGGGCGAGCAGGGACAGGCGGCGGAACTGCTCCCGGCGGGTTCGCCGGCAGCGACTTGAACTCCGGCGGAAGGTTCACGACGGCGTTCTCGATCTCCGCCAGCGCGGTTATCGCGAAATAGGCGCTTCCGGTCGGGAAGTCCGCGCTCCCGGACGCTATGACTGTCGATGTTTTTGGGTTGGGGCCTAGCGTAACCGCAACCGAAAAGGTCTTACGAGCTCAAGCGGCAAATGCGCACGCACGGCGCAGCCATGCCTGAAACTTGCCTTCCCCGGAGTACGCGGAAAGGTTCTGATACGAGCGAAGGAATGCTTCCTGCACGGCGTCTTCCGCGTCCTCACGCCGGCTGAGCATTCGCAGCGCCAGGCGGAACATCCCTTTCTCATATCGTCTCACCAACTCGCGGAAGACCGGGTTGTCTCCTTTGAGGGCGCGCCTGATTATCTGGTCGTCCGATAGCAAGTGTGTGTCCCGCCTCAAAGACCCAAGCCGCTCGATAGGCGTCCAATAGGTCTGATCCCGCGGGCGGCTGAAGTGTTACAGAGAATGCCTAAGCGGAGCGATCTGGGGCTATTTCGGAGTTGATGGTTGGCCTTCCTTGCTCTTGGCCTTCAGTATCTCCGCCTCTCGTTCGGGCGAGTATACGGGGAAAGCCAGATACGGGCCGGGGACAGTGATCGTGATCGGCTGGTTCTCCTCCACGCCCTCCAACTCTATACGGTACGTATGGAGATCGAGCAACGGTGGCGTCGGCTCCAAAGTCATTTGAAGACGGCCGTTGACGAACCTGCTCGCCTGACGAGTCCCGCCGGGCTCGCTCTTTACGCGCATGATCAGCGTGGATATCACCCTCGGGTCGGACAAAACACGATCTTTGCGCTGCATCTCGGCTTCGGCCTCCGGCCCTAACAGCCGGGCGATCTCGCGCATTCCAAAGCCGGTTATCTCTATCTTCTGTTCGCGGCAGAAGGCCGCGATGCCCTCGGGATCGAGTGTTCCTAACGGCAGGCCTGCCTCAGACTTGGCTTGCGCTTTGTCCTCCGGCTTCAGCAGATCATAGAATCGCCATAGCGTTCGCCCCAGGTCCTGCGATAGTATCGAAAGATCGCGCGACAAGGCGATCCACTCGTAGAATTGCGCCGAGGTCATGTTTGCAAGAGGAGTGACGTCGTCGATTTCCAGTCCGTCACCGTTCAGATTCCGGCGGAGCCCCGCCAGATAGGCGGCCGAAACCAGATTTGAGTGGCGGTTGCGCCAATTCGTGGCCCAGCCGATGAGAAGCTTCTGCTCGTCGTCGATGAACCAGTCGGTGTTGTTCAGCGCCGCTTTGCGCAGGGTAGAGCCAACCTCGACCTTCGGACCGAAATAGGAGTTTCTGTCGCCGGGATTGCCTTTGTGGCTCACGAAGTCTTCACAGATCACGCTAAGTCCCGCGGCTTTAGCCAGCGCCGTGATGAGGTCCGCCGTAGTCGTCTGCTTCTTGCCCTCCGGCATGTCGAGCTTAGCGTTGAGCTGCAAAGCAGGGCGCGTCCAATCCGCGTCACGGTTCACGTCGAGGAAGTCGAGGGCCCTTTCCGACATTTCGTCTTGGGGAGCCGGCGGACCTGTGTCTTCCGGACGAGCCGTCAGGCCCAATTCCTTGTTTGACCGAAGGTCTGAGGCTTGGCTATCGAGTTTATCAAACCAGACCGTATTGCCGTCGCCGCCGCAGATAGGAGACAAATTGACGCTTACTCCTGTGCGGTTGTTCTCGCCGTTCGGGTCCTCCAGGTAAAGAGTGAGTGTCGTTCGCTCCAGCTCCGCCTGAGTCGGCTCAGGAGCTTCCCTCCAGCTCGCCCCCATCCTCGGTTTCAGATCCTCGCGCGCCCATCGGTACAGCTCCTGCACCTGAGAACTGTCTTTGCCGCGAACATCTATCCTTTCGCCATCGAAGAGCTTCTTCTTCGCATCTGGCCCGAGAGAGGCAAGTATCTTGCCAAGAATTCTGCTGTGTTTCTCGCCACCCGCTTCCTCGGGAGAATGTCCCAGCTTGACCAGAGCGTCCCACGACCAGTCGGCGAGGGCCAGTTTCGCGTCACGGCGCTTTCGGAGCAGAGAGGAAATGTCCTTCTCCTGCTCAGGCGAGCGGTATATCCGATAGGTTCGCTCGTTCTCGGTCTGGCTTTTGGACTTCTTCGACACGTACTGAGTATGCGATGTAAGCGCCAGCAGTCGCAGCAGCTTGCCGAGCGGCATATCCCGGACGCAGACAACAAGCGGAATGTCCCTCACCGGCCAGTCGCTATCGTTCTTGCCGCAGTATATGGCCACGCCGGTCTGCTTGCTAAGTTCCTCGGTCACCTGGCGAAGCCGTTTGTACCCGCCTTCGTACGTAACCTTCTGATTGAGCCGCGGGTCCGCGGCCGTTGTCTGAACCGGCTCAACCGCCAATACAGCGCATTGCGCCAGAGCGAACAAGGCAACTGCCAATAGAACCGCTCTTCTCATCGACGCTTTCCTTCACTAGTCTCGTGATTTCAGGGGGCTGGCCGGCGCAAGCAATACTTCGCGAAACCGCTGAGTTCTTCCTGTACAGACGCGGGCGGAAGCTCAAACGATTACTTGCGGGGGGTTCTCCGTTGTGTCGACGGGGATTTCGTGAGCGCCTACGGCTGATTCACTCGAATCCACCCCTCGGCCCAAGTTCCGGTAGGTATACGCCGGCCTACCGATTTTCCGCCTCCCGGCAAGGCACGCACGATCTCACGCGTGCTCCTGTCGTCAGGACGGCCAGTTATCTGAAACAGGATAGGGAAGCTGTGGTCGTCCAGACGACAGGAGGTGTATTGCAGAGTCACAGTTCCGTAGCCGGGAAGTGACTTCGGAGTCCACCCGCGCTGGACACTGTTATCGAGCCGGAGCTTGGTCTTGGGGAGCATATATGCCGCCACACCGGCCCTGGTGGAACCGACCGCCTGAATCTCCAGGTGTGGTGATTGGGAAGCGGCCGGCAGGACTAATCTCAGCAGGTAAACTCCGGCGGGCGCATTTGGCTCGTGCAACGCAACGTCTGTCGCCACTACCGCCAGTATAGCGCTTCCATCCCGTCCCTGCCGCGCCGAGTCGGATGCGCGGTATAGTTGTCTGCCGGCTTCGCCGTTCCAGGCGATCAGAAGGCGACGCCTGCGAGCCTGGTCCAGGTACAGCACGTTGGTATTGCCGTGTTCCATGTCAACGCCTTGGATACCAGAGACGGCGCGGGTGGCGTCGGCGATTAGCGCCTGCTCACCTTTTGGCTTCTCCGACGCAATCAGCCTGAGCTTCAGCGCAGGTTTGACCTTCCAAGGCCAGGCGGTGACCACAAGGGTCTCCTGAACCCGTTCATGCCCGCCTTCGTAAAAAAACCTGTGGCTGTTCGCCCCGAGCGGCCACTTTGATTCCTCGCTGCTTGTCTCCAAAGGAAAGTCAACCTGGCCGCCTCTTGACCCGTTCAGCCTCCACACAACGTTGCCGTCCTTTGGAACCAGCCGGATGTAGTGAACGTCGCTCGGCAGTTCTGACGTGGCGGCGGTGATAATCCCCACGGGTAATTCCCATTCCCCGTGGCCGATCGTCTGGCCGACCATAGCCTGGGCAACTTCGGCGAAACGGGCGCCTATTCCGCCTATCAATCCGCTATCCGCGGCATGGGAGAAACGATATTCCAGGCCATTGTTCTTCCAAGCTGGGGCGACCATGCTTGATCTGTCGCCTCCAAGTACACGGGCGTGTGGAAACTTCACCGCCAACCTCTGCAGTCCTTCGTCCCAGTCCAGTTCGCCGGCGATGCGGGGAACGAAAGTGGGCTGTTTTTGATTGAACGGAATTCCAACGTCGCCGGGTCGCACTTGAGGCAAGCTAGCAACTTGCGGCGCTCCCTCATCTTGCGCTACTAGCGCGCGTCCCGGGCTGACAGTGCATTTGACGACGCCTTTGCGGACCTCAACCGAGCCTTCGTTCACCACCACGTAGTCCAGTTTCGGCCCGGTCCCTACTGTGAACCGCGTGCCCTGGTCGGTTACCTCGATGCGTCGAGTCAGGACGCGAAAGCCCGATCCGTGGCGAACCGAGGCGGATACCCAGCCCTGGTCAAGGCGAATGGAGTTGACCCCAATGCGCGTGATCTTCGTGTCCGGTCCGACGTTCAATTCAATACCGCTTTCCATCCGCACAGCCTGAGGTTTCAGGCTTGTGGCCAGCCTGCTGCCGAGCATAGGTGGCGGGCCGGCGAGGTGATGGATTACCAGAACGGCGGCGACAGCCGCGGCTGATAATGCTGCTACTCCTGCCCAGGACCAACGAATGCCCAACCGGAAAGGGAATCTGCGTGTCCGTTCAGTATTGCTCATTGCACTCTCCTCCGCCTGAACCGAGACCTCTTCAGGCAGCCTCAGGCTGTACGCCCATTCGAACATCGTCCGCTGCCCGCGCCAGTCCTCCAACAGCTTGCGGCACTCGGCGCACCCTTCCAGATGCGTTCTGGCTTCCTGCGATTCCTCAGCAGAAGCCTCGCCGTCAGCGTAAGTCGATATCAGTAATAATGTCTGCTGGTCACATGCCATCGTCATCACCTGCTGGGGTAGCTAACCACTCGTTTCCTCAGCCCTTTCGCCGGCTCTCCGGGACCTCGACTCCAACACCCCGAAGGATTCCCCTCAGCCTCTCCTTTGCCCGCAGGCTGCGCACCCGCACGGAAGCTTCTTTGATACCAATGGACTCCGCCAACTCCCGGTACGACAGGCCGAGGAGATACTTCCCCGCGAGGATTTCCCGGTCTTCCCGCGAGAGCTTCGTCATCTGTTCCAGAATAATGCCTCGCACGAGAGACTCGGTGTCTTCCGGGCCGGCAGTCGTGGGTTCCACCAGCAGTTGCGCCTCCGGTTTATGGGCCCGACGACGTTCCACTGCCTTCCGCCGCAGGATGGAGTAGAACCATGCGCCGGCCTTCTCGGTCTCGCGCAGACCCGCAAAACCTCTATAGGCGGCAAGCAGTGTCTCCTGAACGACATCGCAGGCATCGTCGAGATTGCCGCACAGGTGGTACGCCGCCCGCGTCAATGGTTGGCGGTACTGCTGCGCCAGAGAGTCGAATGTCAGATCGGCTGAACTATACACGAATATCCTATGCGCGCCGGCTGCGCGGAAGAACGCGTTGTCAATAGATAAGTGGGGAGTTTCAATGAAAACGTTACAGGAACGCCGCGGAATGGGCAATAGAATACAACCGGGCCGGGACTACGCCCCGGCCCTCCATCGCCACGTCAAGTATGTCCTCAAAGAGGTTGTTGCGATAGAAGCAAATCTACCTCAGATAGCAGCCAGGCATACGATATGTAGTATGGTCCAGCCTGATTCCCTACTACATATGGCAGTGCCGATCCCGGTATACCGTCTATCGCAACGGCCTCTCAAAGGGAAGGGCGCCGGCAGCCAGCGCCGCGATGGGAAGCAAATGAGTTCGGAGTCTTCTAAGCACATTAAGAACTCCTTCATATCCCCCGACGAACCCTCCTCCCGATGGGACGGTAAAATGCGCTCTCCAGTGAGCAGAAAGAGGAGTGGTCCGATCAAAGATGGGCTATTTCGGCGGCTCGATCCAATCGCTCGACTTCGGGTGAAAGAATTCAAACATGCATGTAGCGGATCGCGGCCGGCCTTTCTCGTCTAAGAACTCAATGGGGACTCTCTCCCGTTCATACCCATCGGAGACTCGGTAATGCATATAACCGATTCGCACGTCGGCCGCGTTGGACACGGCGTCAGGACGTCGTGCAGCGAGCCAGGCCTCGATGTACTCCTGAGCCGGTTTGGAAAGCTCCCGAATCGAAATGCCCTTCCCGCCTTCCAGGGGGAAGGAACTGCCGGACGGGTCATGTTCGACCTTCATCCGTCGCTTTTGCTCGGGCGTGAACATCCGCCAGAGTGGAAAAGCGCGCTCGTGGTCGCTTGTAAGGAGTCTGGAATACGGCTTGAGCGGCAGAGACTCATGGTGGTCCCACCACCAGTGTTTCTGTTCCGGTGTCAATTCCGCGGCCGCCGCGGCGAGATCGTCGAGCGAAAGGTAATGGTCCGGCGACAACTTCGCCGTCCAGCGGGCGAAAAACGAAGCGGGTATTCTTACGTCGCATTTCAGCGGCCAGTAGTTCTCCCGGAATAGATATACGCCTCTGACACGCTCCCACTTGGAGTCGAGCGCGCCGGCAGTCCCGGAGATGACCCGGCCCCGTTCGTGGTCGAAATCCGCCGTGGAGTATCCCAATCCCTCGCCCATGCGTGTCGCGAGATATTCAATGCCAACCTTCTCCCTTGTTTTCTCCAGTACCTGATCGAACGTATAACGCCACGCGCCTCCTTCCGTCTTCTCCGGCGTAGGAGGCCACGCAAATTTACCCATTTTCTCGGCAAACCAGGGGTCTGAGGCAGCCCAGTCGGCGGTGTCGCTGCTTGGGACGACATGTTCATAGTTCGGCAACGAAACCCTGCCGCTACGCGGGACCATTATGAGGTGATTGAACCGATGGACTCCATCGCCTCTACCGATTGGGATCCAGCCGGCTATCTGGGTCGAGACCTGCGGTGCCCGTATCTGGGCGGATAAAGCTGTCCATCTGCCGAGGCGATCGTTGTGCAGGTGAAGAATCAAAGAACCCTTGCCGGACCATAGGGCCTCACTTGCCTTTTCCCTGTCTTCAGGGCTCGGCCAGCTCGATTCCTTGCTGTCCGGGAAGGCGGGATGCGGAGGCGCTTCACCGGCAATCTCCTGAGCAACTGCCTTGCGCGCGGCTTCCGAAAACGCATCCAACGGAACCTCCGCCCCGCTTGGCTCCTTCGCCTCCTGCCACGCGTTGGCCGGAAGCGACAGCAGCATCGTGAAAACCGCCCGGCGATATTCCGACTTGAGCGAAGTCGCCAACTGCATGTCGTTGGGGTAGTGGAAATCTGCCGGAAGGTGGACGGAAGTCATCCCGCGCGGCAGGGAGGGAAGCGCATTCTCCCACGTCTGCCGCGGAATCTTCAGGCCTTCCTGAATACGCGAGACGCGCTCTTCCAGTGTCCAATCCTGCTTTTCGCGAATCTCCGCTTCGATCGTCTTCCCAAGCCGCGATTGAACCAGCCTATAACCGCCGCCGTCCCTGATCCACTCGGCCAGCAGCAAATCGGCCAGCAAATCCATAATTTCGGCGGCGGATTTGCCGGTGACGTAGGCGGAGACGGGGATGTCCGCCAGTATCGGGTCGGCCGAAAGCGTGATGCTGAACCGCCCGGAGAAGTCCTTGAGGATGTCGCTAACGGGCTTGCCGGCAGCGTCCAGCGAAGTCCGGCCAGCCAACCTGCTACTTCCGCTGATGGCCGAGATGGCACACGCCGGTGAGCCTCCACATAACCAGCAGGCTATTGCGATCAAACTCAATATGCCGCGATGACGCATGGCTGCCTCCAATAGCTTGTACACTCACCAGAGTTACCGGTTCCCGGCGTCTAACTGACTATCGGCGACGCCTCGGGATCGAACGGATTCGTGCGGACCACGACGGAGAACAGGTAGGGGTACTCGGCCTTGAGATGCTCGACGTAGGCGAGCCACTGCGCCAGCAACTGCCCGTAAGCGCGTTTGATGTCTCCCGCGAGGTGAGCGTAGTCCGAGCTTGGAAGGGCGCTGACATCCGATCTGAGACTCAACTCCTCGCTCAGATGAGTTACCGCCCACAACAGCTCGGTGAACGACTCGTGCTCCAGAAGGTTCGGGTTCTCCAACAGGCGCAGCAGGAACCCTCTCCTGTTCGCAAGGAATACCTTCAACTCCTTCAGGTCACCGCCTCCGCAGTCGATGGCGTACTCGCGCTCGCGAAGGAAGCCCCTCGCTCGCGTAAAATCCCTTCGCGACCAGCGAACCCCGAAGGTGACCATCGGGTGAATGTCGGCCACGTTGGTATCGAACTTGGACAAGTCCTTCAGCAGGTGCGTCCCAACCTCACTGTAGAAAGCGCCGATGACCATGTTCAGCTTCTTGCGAAGCGCGGCTCTTTCTCTCGATCCAAGGAGCGCGTTGACGATAATAGTCACCAGCAACACCTGGATCGGCACGAAAGCGAAGTCCTGCAGCATGTAGAATAACGTGTCGTCCGATCGCCGGAAAGATATGATCTGGAAAGCGTAGATCGCCGCCGATACCGCAATCAGTAAGCCTGCGAGCAAGATATGCCAGCTAAACCGTTTCATACGTCACCTCGGAAGTATTGTACGGAAGGATAGCATACTTACGTGGTATGCGTCGAGGGGCGAGGTACGCGCGGAGTTGGGTGTTGAGGGTTGAGAGTCCTATCGCGCGTTGAAACGCGAAAGACGCGAAGGAGCGCGAAATCCGCGAAAGGCACGCGCCGGCAATGCAATCTGTGGAATCTTGGGAATCTCCCAGTCTGTGGTTCAACCACACACCGCAATCAACAACAAAGCCCGCCTTCGCTTCCGCTTCGCCGAGGAAAAGCAGATTCTTCACTTCGTTTGGAAGGACGCTCGCCAAGGACGTCGCCTTAAACGAAGCGGTTGTGGATCATCAAACGAGACACTGGCCCCGCCACTCCGTTCAGAATGACGCCTCCCCGCAGGCACATGATCAGCGAAGGGCCTGCTTCCGCCGTGACGAATCGGCAGGCTATCTCCAGAGCCGACAGGCGAAACCGGGGCGCTGCGGGAACTGACCTCGTGGAAATGCGACGGGTTGACCATTTTATCCCGTTCCCGCACGATAGAACCTCCGACTCAGCACTCAGAACTCAGCGCTTCTCCCGCTCACTTGTCCCCCTTCGTTTCCACAACAGGCGGATTCACATACGCCCGATACGCCTGCGCCACTTTTCCCGCATTCACATCGCCCTTGTGGATCCAGACCCGATACCGGAGACGCAGGGGCTGATCGGCCGTGATCGTCAAACGCTCGATTGCCGCCGGAGCCGGGTTCAGCAAACCGTAGCGCCGATTAGTCCACGGCTGCGGATGTCGCACGTTCCCGGGGTTATCGAAGACCGCCAGGCCGGATATCGCGTCGGCGCCTTTGAACTTCGCGGAGAGATCGTTCCACAGGTATGATTCCTTGTCGGCGTCGGCCGGAACCTCCCCCTTTTCGGAGAACACAACGGTGTCTTCTCTCGGCGCGAATCTGACGTTGAACCCGCCGTAACCTCTGTCCGACGACCGTAATGTGACGGGCTCGCCGACCGCCTTCAGGAGGATGTCGAAATCCACGATCCGGCCATGCTCTCCCGACCTGTATGTCTTCACCGTCCACGTCTCATCGACCACCCTGTTACCCTCGTCTGTATACCACCCGTCGTTGACTCGGAGCAGGGAGTATACCGGGCCGTCCTCCATCGCGAGGACTTTGCTGAACCGGGGCTTGATGCCGCTAAGCCCCCACAGATCGTAATCCCTGCCACCGACGATGACGTGCGTCCACATCACGGCGATGCCTCTGTGGTGGTAGTGGTCCGCGGGAAAATCATCGGTCAGCGACTCACCCCGCGGTCCGAAGACCGGATGGATATAGCAGGATCTGCGGTAATTCCGGTGGAGTCCCTGAGGCAGGAGCGACCCGTAGTTGTAGACCAGTACCCGCTTGTCCCCCTCCTCAACTACGAGGGACTTGTCGGCTGTGTTCCGGACTCGGACGCCGTCGCCTGGCGCCGGAGCGCCCGGTGTCAGGCGGAAGACTCTCGTCACCGGTTTGGTGATTTCGGGAACATCGACCATGAACTCGATTGTCTCCACGGACCGATCGTACTGAAAGGGAAGGCGCTTGCCGCGCGAGGCATCCCGCAGGCAGTACAGGCCCGGATCGGGGACCGGGGCATCGAGCTTCACGGAGACAGGCACGACCGCGCCCGAATGCTCCGGCAGGAGTCGCACCTTGACCTCGAGGTCGGAGCCGTGGCAGATGGTTGAACAGATGGCAAGAAGCATGATTGTCAGTATCAGGCGCTTGTTTCGACGTAACAGTTCACGAATGGTGAGTACCTGCCGGGCAACGTCATTCCGAGGAACGAGGAATCTGCTTTTTCCGGCCATTTTACAGAAGCAGATTTCTCGACTACGCTGGCGCTCCGCTCGGAATGACATTCAGTGCCACGTACTTCCTATTCCTGAACTGTTACGTTTCGACGCATACTCGACTTAAGTGTCTTTAAGGCGTATATCCTATACCTTGAACATCTCAGGCTTGTAGAAGAGCTTCTTGCCCTGAGCCATGGCTTGGTTGGCCAGCAGGCACGTCACCGCGGACTCGAGGCCCTCCTGACCGTCGCAGTCCGGCTGCTTGTTCTCCAGTACGCAGGCAATAAAGCTCTCGATTTCGCACATATAGTCGTCTTTGTTCTTTTCTCCGGCGGCGATCTGCTCACCTGCGCCCGTCTGAGCCTTCAGCTTGGCGGTGACATCCGCATCGAGCACAATGGCTTCCTTACCGCCGGCTTTCTCCTTGTGGGCGGCGTCCCCCCACGTCAACTGCTCGGCTTGCGGCTCCCGGAAGAGCCGCGCTCCGACTGGAGTGATAATCAGCGTGCCCTTGTCGCCCATGAACTGTTCGTAATGGTCGTCATACTGATTTGTCGTCAGCGATTGGAAGTAGAGCCTGACCCCTTCGGGATACTCGAAGATGACGTTGACGTTGTCATAGGTCTCGCGTCCGTCCTTCCAATAGTCGATTCCGCCTGAGCCCATAACAGATACAGGAACGCTCTCGAGGAACCAGTTGACGACATGCGTCTGGTGGCTGCCAAGCTCGGCCATGAGTCCCTGCGAGTACTCCTTATACATGCGCCAGTTGAACAGGCGCTCGTACTTCTGATCGGGCACGGCGCGACGCCAGCTTCCATTGCGGTTCCACATACAGCGGACATGTGTGATCTTGCCGAGGACTCCCTGCTTGATCAGCTCGTAGGCATGATTGTAGATCGCGTTGTAGCGCTGCTGATATCCGATCTGAAGGCGCTTGCCGGTCTCTGTTGAGGTGCGCAGCATCTCCTTGGCCTCGTCTATCGAGTAGGCCATCATCTTCTCGCAGAACACGTGCTTGCCGGACTTCATGGCATCGATCGCCATCGAGCCATGCAGGTTCAGTGGAGTGGCGATGAATATCGCGTCGAGGTCGTCCCGATCGAGCATCCAGCGGTAGTCCTCATACCCACGGGCGAGCCCGGCGATCTTCAAGCCGTCCTTCAGGTTCGGCTCATAGATGTCGCAGATAGCGGGGACTCTCACGCCGGGGATCCGGACAAGCTTGCTGAGGAGCCTCGACCCCTCCACGCCGACCCCGATGACGCCGCATCTGATCTTCCTGGCATCCGGCTGTTGCGCGGACACGCCGGACGCGAGGCCGAGGGTGACGGCAACGGCTGCCGAACCCTTGATGAACTCCCTCCGACTCAAACCACCATCATCAAGACTCACGAAACAAACACTCCCGGGTTAGCCTCAGGTCCCGATTCGTATGATCTCCAACTCCGCGCCGGGCGCGGGCCTCGGGACCAGAACAGCGCCCACATTGGCGTGGGTACTGCAAAACCGCCTCGTTTCCTCGACTCCAAGCGCCAGGAACGCCGTGGAGAGCGCGTCACTCTCCGCCGGGTCGGGCGTCACCGCGCCGGCGATGAGCAGGTTGTCTGCCGGCCGGCCGGTCCGCGGATCGATCACGTGACTGTACCGGATGCCGTCCAACTCGGCAAACCGCTCGTGCCCGCCTGATGTAGAGAGCGCCTGGTCTCCGAGCTTCACCGTGGTGAGCCGTTTCTCGCGCTCGACCGGATTGCGGATGCCCACGGTCCAGGCGTCGTCATCCGGCGGATGACCGATTGCATAGACCGTGCTCGCGCCGCCGCTGACCAGCCCGGCATCGATACCCCTGTCGCGCAGGAGGGAGGCCATCTGCCTGACGGCATACCCCTTCCCGATCGCGCCGAGATCGAGCATCACTCCCGGCCGGTCGAACTCCACGGTGTAGTCGCGCTCGTCGAGGCGCACATGCCTCATTCCAACCTTCGAGGTCAGTTGTCTGATCTCCTCCGAAGTCGGGACAGAGAAGTCCTCGTCCCCCGCCGTCCACCTGCGCGCCAGCGGTCCCACCGAGATATCGAACGCGCCGCTGGTCTCGGCGCTCACCCTCTTCGCCATCAGAAGCAGGTCGAACAGCCGGGCGTCGACTCGCACAGGCCGGTTCGAGGCATTCGCGTTGATATCCGATATCTCGCTCGTCGGGATGAAGACGCTCATCTGCTCCTCGAGGCGCGCAAGCTCCTCGAAGGCCTCCTCGCCGGCGTCGAGAAGATACTGCCGGTCCGTGCCGCGGAGCACGAGTTCGAACTCGCAATCCATCGCCCGGCGCTTCACACTGATAATGATCGGTGTCCCCACTTTACACTTCCTGGAAGGCGTCCGGTTTCGGGAACAAGATTCCCGAAATACCAACCAAACACCGAGCGTTTTTCAATCCCCGGTTCGGGCTGCGATCAGGCCGACGCCGCGCGGGAACTGACTTTGGCGCTGACCCGAGAGGTTGGCCGTTCGATGCCGTTCCCGCGAGATAGGCTGTGCCTCTTGGCGCTGAAACGCGAAGGAGCGCGAAACACGCGAATGGGTGCGGCGGCGTGCCATCCGCGGAATCTCTTGAATGTGCCTAATCTGTGGTTTAGCTACTGCGGCCGCCATCTCGTCTTGCTCCGTGGTTATCTCAACAGACGTCCCAGGTCGTCCACCGAGAGGTTTGCGTCCTTCAAAATCGACTGCAGAAGCTTTGGATGGAGTATCTTGCCGGGGTGGAAAGGCAGCGTGACACGCGCGCCATGGGCGACTCTGCGCCTCTGTATATCATATATGACTCCCGCTTTGGCGAACCAATACAAACCCGGCTTCAGCGAGAACGCGAGCCGCCTGGGCGGAAGTTATCCGGGGCAATCGCTCGCTCATACCGCGACCGCAAGACTCGTAAGGCTGATTTGCTCGATCTCCGGGATGTCCTCTCCCGACGCCAGGCGATCCGCGACGTGAAGTCTTATCGCGTCGTCGATGTTGGCAAGAGCTTCCTCGTAGCTATCGCCCTGGGTATAGCAGCCCTGGAGTTCAGGACAGAAGGCGTAGTATCCATCTTTGTTCTTCTCGACGACCACACTGAATCGGTATTCTTTCATGTTTCTCTCCGGTGTATGTCCTACAGCCGATTATACCATATCCTGACTTGCCGATTGCTTCGATGCCGCAACAAAGCCCGCCTTCGCTTCCTCCGGGGATCGAGAGGTGGTGATAGGCTATGCCTTCCTTCTATTGAAACGCGAAGGCCGCGAAGGAGCGCGAAGGCCGCGAATGGGGGCGGCAGCGCCATCTGTGAAATCTCTGGAGTCTCCTAATCTGTGGTTCAACTGCCCCTGCGCCGCCTCCAGGCCAGGAGCAGGCCAAGGCCGCCGGCGGATAGGGCGAGGAGAGAGGAGGGTTCGGGAACTGCTTCGGCAACGCGGAAGCCGAGATCTGAGAACCCGGGCGTTGGGAAGATAAGGCGATTCGAAGCCTGGAGGGAGTGGTAGTCGTTGTCCCAGAATGAACCACCACGCAATCCGCGATATGCCTCACTTATTATGGCCTCGTTCAACTCGTAGACGTTGCCGCTTTGGTCAAACGTGCCATAAGCGCTTACGGAGTTCTCGAATTCGCCTACGTTCGTGCGCCAATATGGGCTGCCGACGCTGTAACCGCTAGTATACGTATAGTAGTTGACGCTGTTTCCGGGGTCTGTAGGCAACACTTGGCTGGCCGGAGCCGCATTACTCTGAGTAGCGTAGTCCCAATAGCCCGCGCTGGTCCCGCCGCCTTTGTAATAGGCCGCCTTGTACCATTCGTCCTCGCTGGTGACCGCCCACCTACATCCGGTGTTTCGCGTGATGGTGTTGTTGCTAATCCCGGCGGGGGTGAGAGTGTAAGCACCGCTCTCCGTGTCGCCGTCGCCCTGGCCGTTATTCAGCCAGTTGGCGAATCGGCAGGCATCCCAGAAGCTTACGTAGTTGACTGGTCTGTTCGCCCACCCGCTTGCCACACTGTAGCTGTAACCGCCCGAGGAACCACTACGCTGGATATTGCAGCCCTGATAGGCCGTCGTGTCGCCCATTGATGTATCGTACAGCCCGTACGGGTCGGTCTTTGCCTTTGCGTTCAGGAACTCCACATACTGCGCGGCGGTGACTTCATACTTGCCGATGTTGTAGGTGTAGCTTACTGCTCCATAGCCGGGGCTTGCGTAGCGCGTATCAGCGGCGTTCCCCGGATCGCCGACCGTGACAGTCTCGATGCTCACCCCCTGAGCCGCAACACACAAACACAGCAACGCAACCGCCGCCACTGCCACAAACATCCTCTTCATCCTTCTCCTCCTATGGCTCTCTTCGGAGCCTTTCGAGTTTCACAATCATTATGGAACTCTGCACGGATTTGTCAATGACACCTTTTGTCAACCAAGCGTGAGGCTGCGGGAAAACCGGTATTATTACCAGGGCGCAATCCGCGTTGGTCCGGTAGAGGAGTTTGCCGTGGTCTTCATCCCGTCCGCCTCAATCTCGCTCCGACCAGGCCCGGGGTTGCGGGGAATACGACACCAAAAGCGGCAACGCCAAAATGCAACGCCAAAATGATAGTTGATTATCTAATCAACAAGGGGTATAATATTTGTGGAGGCTTTGCGGTGAGCAATCACTGCATTGCCTTTTCTATGTACCGGCCGGGCAGGTGTTGTCCGCGGTAAGAGCGGGGATGAGAACAAAGCTCCAAACAGGCTTGCTTTTCTGCTCTGAACCGACCGCGCGCGATACCCTAAATCGCATCCCACATACCTGACTAACAAAAGGGGCCAACTCTGAACGGGCTGGTTTCCTCATTTTCCTCGTATCGCGGTAACCCCACGACAGGATGTAAGCTGCGAGGTCGGCGAGTTGCACGCCTGTGGTTAGATCACTATGCACGAAGAAGGGTTCTGGGATCACCTGCCCCGCCCGCTGTCGTCCCTTAGCGCTGAGCTTGAAATAGCGATCCATCTGACCCAACAGAAGGTGGCTGCGGCTTTTCTCCAGTTCGTCGAAGACCACGATTCCCATATTTTCAGGTCCGACATCCTCAAGGAAATAGAAGAACCTCTCAAACAGATAGCAGTAATCTCTGCGAAGCATCTCTTCGGGCAGGCCCCATGTTGCGGGGTTCAACACGATACTCCCGATTGCCTTGCAGCGATGCTGCGCGCAGATATCCAGCACATTCCGAACGTACGCCAGTTTCGCCTGAGCCAGTGCAGTCATCTCCCGCCTTCCAGCGGTTTCGCCGTTCCGCAGGCATCTCAGGGCTAGTGAGCGGCGTTCCTCCTCGCCAAAATCGGGGAGTTGAGACGCCAGGCGGAAGACTTTCCGATTCAGAAGCTTCTTGCCCTTGAGTTCCCTCCTGCCTGCACTGTAAGGCGTTCCGAAATGGCTCAGTTCGGCGTATTGGATAGCTCGGACCATATTCCATAGGTCGCGGTCCTCCACTACTATCCCGACCAGCGTCTCGTACGGTGATTCACGATGATCCTGTCCACTTTCATCTACGAACAGCAGATGTGCCGTGACGTGCTTTGTCTCCCTGCCAATCATACCACATCTGACTCACGCCATCCGCATCCCCGCCCTTCTCAACGCCCTCCCCAACACCTCCGCCATATCCTCAACCTCCGCCAATATGCGAGATGAAGCCGGGTTGACGCGAACGTGGTCGGGGGCCCACTTGCGCCGCCGGCTGACCGAACTGCATCTCCTGCGCTCGCCGGAACTCGACACGCCGGCGGCGAAGCTCGAAGGGCAAGGCGACGGCCGTGCAGGAACGGGCGCTGAGGCCGGCCTGCGCTACGAGCGCCGAGAACGGCGCGTGTACATCAACGGGGCGCAGGTTTCAACCGCCGGGCCCCTTCCGCTTCCCTCGACTCGCTCGACTCCTCCGACTCTTCCCTTGGTAACAGTTCAGGAATGGTGAGTACCTGCCGGGCAACGTCATTCCGAGGAACGAGGAATCTGCTTTTTCCGGCCACTTTACAGAAGCAGATTTCTCGACTACGCTGGCGCTCCGAAATGACATTCAGCGCCACGTACTTCCTATTCCTGAACTGTTACTTCCCTTGACCTTCCCCCACCAATATGCCAAAATGACACACGATCACTAAGAGAGGAACTCTACATGAACGAGCCACTGAACGAAACGCGCGAGCCGGGCGCGGCCGAATCGACCGACTTTATCCGCGAGGCCGTGAAGCAGGACCTGGCCGAAGGCCGGTTCGATCACGTACACACGCGCTTTCCACCGGAGCCGAACGCCTACCTGCACATCGGCCACGCCAAGGCCATCTGGGTCAACTACGGCATCGCTCAGGACTTCGGCGGCCTCATGAACCTTCGGTTTGACGACACCAATCCCGCCAAAGAAGAACAGGAGTTCGTCGACGCCATCATCGAGGACGTGCGCTGGGTCGGCGCTGACTGGGACGACCGGCTGTTCTTCGCCTCCGACTATTTCGACCGGATGTACGAGTGGGCCATCGACCTCATAAAGAAGGACAAGGCTTATGTTTGCAACCTGTCGGCTGAAGAGGTGAGCAAGACGCGCGGCACCCTGACCGAGCCGGGCGTTGAGAGTCCATATCGCAACCGGAGCGTCGAAGAGAATTTGGATTTGTTCGGACGAATGCGGGCGGGCGAGTTCCCCGACGGGGCGCGCACGCTGCGGGCCAAGATCGACATGGCTTCGGGGAACTTCAACATGCGCGATCCGGTGATGTATCGCATACTGCACCAAGAGCATCACCGCCAGGGCGACAAGTGGTGTCTCTATCCTATGTACGACTGGGCGCACGGCCTGGAGGACTCCATCGAGGGCGTCACGCATTCGCTGTGTTCGCTGGAATACGAGAATCACCGCCCGCTGTACGACTGGTTCCTGGATCAACTCGGCATATACCATCCGCGGCAGATCGAGTTCGCCCGGCTGAACATGACCTACACGGTTATGAGCAAACGCCGGTTCATCGAACTCGTCAACGGCGGCTATGTGAAGGGCTATGACGACCCGCGACTGGTGACGCTGGCCGGCCTGCGCCGCCGCGGCTATACACCCGAGGCTATTCGCGAGTTCTGCCGAAGAATTGGCGTGGCCAAGATGTACAATCTGGTCGAATTCGCCGTGCTTGAGGACTGCATACGTGACTACCTGAACAAACGCTCGCAGCGCGTGATGGCGGTGATGAACCCGCTGAAGGTCATTCTTACCAACTACCCCACCACCTCCCCCTCTTTGCAGGGGGGGGCAACTTCTCCCCCCTCCTTGCAGGGGGGGGCACGGGGGGGTTACGAGGAGCTGGACGCGATCAACAACCCGGAAGACCCGGATGCCGGTACGCGCAAGGTCCCGTTCTCGCGCGAGCTTTACATCGAGCGCGAAGACTTCCGCGAGGATCCGCCGCCCAAGTTCTTCCGCCTCGCCCCGGGCCGCGAGGTCCGGCTGCGCTACGCCTACTTCATCAAGTGCGAGGAAGTGGTGAAGGATGAAAACGGCGAGATAGTCGAACTGCGCTGCACTTACGACCCCGCCACCCGCGGCGGCGACGCCCCCGACGGCCGCAAAGTGAAAGCCACGCTGCACTGGGTTTCGGCCAAGCATGCGATTTACGCCGAGGCACGGCTCTACGACCACCTCTTCCTGAAACCCGACCCGGACGACGTCGAAGAAGACCAAACCTGGTTCGACAACCTCAACCCCAACTCGCTGCAAGTCACCGAGTGCATGGTCGAGCCGTCCGTCCTCGGCGCCAAACCCGGTACTCGTTATCAGTTCGAGAGGCAGGGATACTTCTGTGTCGATCCCGACTCCACGCCGGACAAGCTCGTCTTCAACCGCACGGTCACGCTGAGGGATACGTGGGCGAAGATCGAGAAGCGGTCAGCAGTCAGGGATACTGAGGAGCGACCGCTATGATGTCATTTCGAGCCGGCAAGCTGTCAGAGCCGGTTCCGATGTCCATTGTGAATCTGGTTGCGGAGGTCAACGAGTTCAAGGGGCGGCAGCAGCTTTACGCTGAACAATCGCCGCAGGTTCTCAAGGCGCTGCAACAAGTGGCTATGGTGCAGAGTACGGAGTCATCGAACCGGATCGAAGGCATTGAGGTGTCGGAACGGAAACTGAAGCTGATCATGCAAGACAAAGTCGCTCCGCAAGACCGGCCTGAAGGCGAGGTTGCAGGCTACCGAGATGTGCTTTCGCTCATTCACGCCTCCAATTCGCACATAGGGATCACGCCAAACACAATACTGCAACTACACCGGGACCTGTTCAAGTATATCCCGTCTGAGGGTGGTCGCTGGAAGCACGTGGATAACACAATAGACGATGTTCTGCCGAACGGCTCCCACATCGTCAGATTCAGAACCGTTCCCGCTGTCGCTACTCCGCAAGCGATGGACGAGCTGTGCGCGTCGTACAAGCAGTATTCCGACTCAGAGACGACGCCTCATCTATTGCTTGCGGCTACGTTCGGCTTCGACTTCCTATGTATCCATCCGTTCAGAGACGGAAACGGTAGAATGGCAAGACTGTTGACCTTGCTTCTCCTCTATCAAGGCGGTTACGAGGTTGGCCGCTACATCAGCCTGGAACGAGTCATAGAGAACAGCAGGGAATCATACTACGAGTCGCTGGCGAAGTCCTCCGAGGGCTGGCGTGAAGGCGAACACACTTTGTTACCGTGGTGGGAGTATTTCTTGGGAGTGCTTATCGCCGCCTGCCGGGATTTTGAGACGCGTGTGGGAATGGTTGAGAACACCTGGGGCGCCAAGTCGGAGCTTGTCAGGCGGATGGCCGAAAGGCAAGTGGGAGACTTCAGTCTTACGGAGCTGATGAGATCGTGTCCGAGCGTAAGCAGGGATACCGTTCGTTCGGTCTTGGAGCAGATGAGGACGGAAGGCGCGGTCGAGTGCCTGGGGCGTGGTCGTTCCGCAAGGTGGAGGAGAATATAGGAATACCACTGTAAATGTGGTAATTACTGGCTAGTATTACCACATTTACGGATTCATTACCACATTGAAATCCGAGTCCACGTTCATGCAAGCCGCACGGTCACGCTGAGGGATACGTGGGCGAAGATTGGGAAGAAGATGGGGAGCGGGGGGTAATACTAACATTGCTGATTTGGATTGCCCGCTGGTAATTGAGCTGGAAGGAAAGGTAAATGCAGAGCCCTTATGAAGTAAGTTGGTTTCTAAGCACCTTGGCACAATGCGCTGCTGCTATAGCTGCGATAGTCGGAGGGTTCATCACAACTTATCTCCTCTCTCATTCTCAGGAAAAGCGGCGCTTGGAGAACGAACTCATATCTCTTCGTGAGGAGAACAAAGCCTTCCTCGACCAGCACGATAACGCCAAATGGTACGTTAAGTCGTTCTACCGGCACATGTATCTCGTTCAGATTCGGAAGGACATTCTCCTAGAGGGAAAGAAGAAGATCGGCAACCGCGTCGGTCCGACGATTCAAGAATTACAGACGGCTTATCGTTATAATATAGATAGCCTCGGTGGTGGGAACCTGTACCCTGAAGACCTCGACTGGCTGGACAACGAGATAGATTATCTTCACAACGAAAGGCGGAAGCAGCTAGACGAGCTGACCAAGCGTTTGTTGGACTCTGCCGAACTCCCTGATCACGATTCCGGTTTAGGTATCGGTCAGCCGTGGGCAAGTGACTTGGAGTACATTAAGCAGATCAGCCTAAAGAGAATGACGGCAAATGATGGGTCTTCTGCGAAGAATACTCACCAGTTGAAGGAATGGGTGGACGAAGAGGGCAAGGGAATATCCTCCGAGAACCGCGACTACCTACCCGACGATGTACGCCAAGTAGTGAAACAGTATGAGGGTCATATTGACGAAAAGAAGCGGCAAAAGGCTGACGCGCTTGACGCCGCGCGTAATGCCAAACTTAAAGCCGAGATCGTCCGGGAGCGGTTAAAGCAGCCTCTACCGTTATCAGAAGCCAAATGGGGGCTCGCATGTACCGCGTTGATCCTGGTAGTAGGTGTGGTACTGCCACTGTGCTCACTAGCGTGGGAAGAATTCGGCCTTTACCCGGAGCTTCGCTGGAGAGTCCTCATTGCCTTTTGCTTTTCACTTGTGGTGCTCTTACAGTATCTCGTCCGGCTGATGACGCGATTAGTGAGAACGACGGGTACTCCAGACGCTGCCGAAGCAAGAACCTTGGAAGGGGAACAACAACATGACCTTTGACCCTGCTGTGCCATACAATGATCTGCCGGACCTGCCGCCGGCCCGCGACATCGAAACCGTACCTGTTCTGAAGAGAGCGCTTACTGCCGGTCGAGCGCTGGCGGAACTGAAGGGGTTGGGAAACACCATTCCAGATCAGGGCATCATGATCAACTCCATAGTCCTGCAGGAGGCGAAGGCCAGTTCAGAGATCGAGAATATCGTGACCACAAACGACGCGCTGTTCAGGGCGATGGCCGTTCCCTCGTCGTCCAGCGTGGAACCGACAACGAAGGAGGTACTCCGATATCGGGAAGCCCTCTGGACCGGCTTTACGGATCTATCGAAACATTCGCTCTTGACAACGAATGTGTTCGCAGGTGTGGTCAGTACGATCAGAAAGAGCCAGGCGGGGGTCAGGAATCTTCCTGGGACCGTGCTCCACAATCCCACAACGAGAGAGATCATATATAGCCCACCGGAAGGCGAGGATCTGATCCGGCGCAAACTGCGGAACCTCGAAGAATATATCCACTCGCCCGACGGGCCCGATCCTTTGATCAAAATGGCGATAATCCACTACCAGTTTGAAGCGATTCACCCCTTTTCCGACGGCAACGGGCGAACCGGGCGAATCCTAAACATCTTGTATCTTGTTCAGCAGGGCTTGCTGGATCTGCCCGTGTTGTACCTGAGTAGGTATATAATCGAGAACAAATCCGAATACTACCGCCGGCTCCGCATGGTCACCCAAGATCAGGACTGGGAGCCGTGGGCACTCTATATGCTTGAAGCGGTGGAGGAAACCGCCGTGTTTACCCGCAGACGCATTCTTGAGATCAGAGAATTGCTGGGAAACACCGTTGAGATTGTGAGGGAGCGGCTGGCCGGAATCTATACGAAAGAGCTCGTTGAATCGCTGTTCAGACATCCTTACACGAAGGTCCAGTTCCTGGTCAATGAGGGTTTAGCCAAGCGGCAGACCGCGGCTGCTTATCTCAGGGAACTGCAGAGAATCGGCGTTCTGCAGGCATTCAAAGCAGGTAGAGAAAACATCTTCCTCAATGTCAGGTTGTACGAGTTGCTCTCGCGCTGATATGTCGATGCAATCGACATATCGCCATAACGTGTCGATTATATCAGTTAAAATCGACACGTCGGATAGACGTGTCGATGCCATCGACATATCAGCGCAGAATGTCGATACTTGTCTCGATCATCGACATTGCGGGATACTTGGGCGAAGATTGAGAACCAGATGAAGACCGAGGGGTAGGGCCGGCAAGCGCTTGACAACCGGCCTGATTATGAGCACGATAGTAAAAGTTGATGGGCTAACTTTTACTAACGGAATGCCTAAGTAAGATACTTTTACTGTCTTGCCCACAAACGCTATCCTTGGATGCACACCTTGACCTGCGTGCTGTTCCTTGTGATGGCTCTGGCTGGAGTTCTTGCCTGGTGGGCGACGCACTCCGTCGCCCTGGCCGCGTACCCTGTTGCGTTCTACGCGTGGACAATCGGTGGGTTCCGCAAGCACTTTGTCGACCGGTTGCTTGAACCGGTCTCACAGTGGACCAGGTTTCTGGGCAGCGTAGCCTGGCCGGTCTGCTCGGTCCCAATACTGGTGATCACTTTCAACCGAACGCACAACTGGCTGTGGTCGGTTGTAGCCGGAATAGTCGGAGCCTGCCTTGTGTTGGACGCTGTTTTCCTTCCCGTTGTCTACCGTAGAACAAGATTTAGTTCCTCAAAGGCCCTTGGCCATCTGCTTCAGGCGATGAACAGCGAGGACAGTATCCTGAGAGTGTTCGCGGCAACGGCCCTCGGTCAGATTGGCGGCCCCGACGCTGTTGCGCGTCTTGTGTTGGCCCTTGAGGACGGAGACCCGTTTGTCAGATCGATGGCGGCCGAGGCGCTTGGGATCATCGGAGACGCCGCCGCGCTGCCGGCTCTTCAGGAGCGTTTGCCCGCGGCAACCCCGGGCGGTGAGACAGCCTACTTCGAGGAGGCCATCGAGAAGCTGTCCAACGAACCAAAGGTTTGCATGGATCCGGCCGCGGAAAGGAGGCCACACAACGTGACTGTGCGTCCACTGTATATTATCCTGGCTATGCTGGGGGCAATTGTGAGCGGAAGGAATCTCGGGGGTTGGATAAAGGCTAACCCTACGAGCACGCTGGGCCTCGTCCACCCTATATGGCTCGGCTTTGCCATTGTTGCCTTCGGTCTGGTCTTGCCCAACCTGTACCGCCCTTTCATATCTTCTCAGCGACGCGCCGGGAATCCGTCAGGAGCAAATGCCACGGCTGAGCTGGCGTGCGCGGCAGGACTGTACGTTATGTTTTTGATGCCGTCGGTGTGGAACGTGTTGCTCGGTACGGTGTGGATGGTCATCGGGGCAGTCATAGTATGCATCGTGCTCGGCGCAATATCCAAAACATTCAAACGCGCCGGGCAAGGGTAGACGCGACGGCGCGCCCGACAGGGACACCAGGCGCGGTTGACGTCTAGAGACGCCCAACGATCATCTTTTTTATCCTGCGGAATGGTATTGCGCTGCGAGGTGACGGGACTACGCCCTACGCAATTCCCGCAGGGCCTCGCTGCCTGACCGACCGCGGGAACTGACTGTTGTGAAACCGATACGTCTGTCTGTTCCCGCAAGATAGGCAACAGCGCGAAATGGACTTGGTGGTGCGCGTCCTTCGGCAGCGTCGCTGCCGCTCTGCTACCGAAGGATCGGTGTCAGATATTCCCGCCTATCCCCAACTCCCCCTCGTCCCCGATCACAAAGGCTTTCGGTCCGCTCAAGACCGAGTCGAGGGAACGGTCGCGACGGGTCTTTCGAGTGGTGAACTCGGTCCACGAGAATACAGACGGCTCGATTTGCCGGCCCAATTGCTCCCGGGCGGGACGAAGCGCGGCGGTTACATCGCGGGCATCGACGCTGCCCACCACCAGGACGCCCAAAGCATTGTCAGGTCGCTCCTCGCCGCCGGCCGCGGGCGTGTAGACAAACGCGGCGATGATGCGGTCCGAGAAGGGAAGCAACGCCTGGCGGATCACGTCGGCGAGCCCTACGGTTTTAATGAGAAGAGCGCGAAGGTCCGCGAATATCGGGGATTGCCGGTTTGCCTGATAGTAGACCTGGTTGGCGGTTCGCGCACAGGTCACCAGCCCAGCATTCACCAGGTTGCTCAGTTCGCGTTCAGCCGCGCCCTGCCCAACCCCGGTCAGAGTGGTTATCTGCCGGAAGTAGCAGGACTCGTCGCTGTGCAGAAACAGAAGGGCGAGGATGAGCCTTCGCGTCTTCCCAAACAGCGCTCCGGCAGCGCCGGCGTCATTTGTTGTTGCACCCATATTGGGAGCAATCGTACCCGTTTTGGGTGCAAATGTCAAGGGTTTCCGAACTGTTGCCGCCCCCGCCATTTGGCCGGTTTTGAGCGTGGCTGGGAAAATACGAACAAACGTTCGCACAAATACCCTGAAAATATACCAAAGGTACTGATGCGGATTTGCCCTCTGGCTGGGCTATATACATGGGGGCAAAATTTTCGGGCGCTGCAGGACGGGCGGGGAGACCCGTCCGTTTTGCTGTACGCTGGTCAGGAGGGGTTTATGCTTCATCACAAACAGAAGAAGGCGGTGCGGCTTCTCTGCCAGGTGCCCGAGGAGAGGGTCGCGGCGGAGGTCGGGGTCCTCGTCAAAACTCTGAGGCGATGGATGGGGAACCGGGAATTCGCCGAAGCCCTGGCGGCGCAGATTCGTGAGGGTCGCGATTCAGCGGCGCGTATATGCTCTCAGGGTTACGCTCACGCCGCGGCCAAGCTGCACGAGGTGGTCGCCGGAGAGACCGGGGCGTCGGCGAAACTCGATGTGAAAACGCTCGTGGACATTCTAAAAGGAGGAGGCATTCTTAAAGACACATCCGACGCGGGAAACGACAACCCCGGCTTTGATGCGTCCCTTTCGCAGGTGGCGGCGAGAAACGGAGAGACGTATGATCCCTCCGGGAGCTAAAACAAGAATCGACGCGGCGGAAGCGTATTTCCACTGGCGTCCTCACCCTACGCAGCGGCTGTGGCTCCTCAACGAAGGCAGGGTCAAAGTCGCGTCCTGCGGGCGGAGATGGGGCAAGACCGAGTCGCAGGCCATCGACGCGGCGACATTCGCGATGCTCCGCCCGCGAAGCCGCCAGATGATCGTCTCGCCGACCTATGACCAGTCGAGGCTTATATTCGACTCCGTGGAGCGCGTCTTGCTCAGCTCACCGCAGACCCGCCGTATGGTGAAGGTGACGCGGTCGCCGTACCCGCGTATTCTCTTCCGCGGAAGCCTGATAATGGCCAGGACGGCGGACGAGGACGGGCGCAATCTGCGCGGCCACTCCGCCGACAGGGTGATGGTTGACGAGGCCGCTTACGTCAAGGACCGGGTGATCGAAGAGGTGATCGGCCCGATGCTGGCCGACCGGGACGGGCAGCTCATCATGATCTCGACGCCGTTCGGCAAGAACCACTTCTACCGGGCGTTTCTGCAGGGGCAGGAGGGCGGCAAGCGGTGCGCGTCGTTTCGGTTTCCGTCGTGGGAGAACCCGCACATCAGCCGCGAATACGTGGAGCGGCAGCGGGAGGCCCTGAGCGCGAGGCAGTTCAGCGTCGAGTATGAGGCGGAGTTCCTTGACGACCAGAACAGCGTTTTTCCGTGGTCGGACATCCAGGCGGCGATCGGCCCTCTGCCGGCCCAGCTTTCCGAAGGCGAAAGCTGGCGAACGGCCGGAGTCGACTGGGCCAGGTACGCGGACTACACGGCGGCGGTCGTCGTCGAAGCTGGCGCCGCGCCGAACACGGTGGTGGCGATTGACCGGTTCAACAATATGAACTGGCAGACGCAGATCGAGCGGGTGGCGGATTTCCTGCAGAGACATTGCGTGAACGTCGCGCTGACGGACCAGACGTCGATAGGCGATCCGCTGCTCGAACGGTTGAGGGACACCCTTTGGCAAGACCGCGGCGCAAACGTGGACGTGCAGGGAATGACGTTCACGAACACGGGCAAGCGGGAGATGATCGACAACCTGGTCGTCCGTTTGGCGCACAGGGATTTGACGATCCCGAACGACGAGCGGCTACTCCGCGAGATGCAGTATTACGAATACGAGCTGACGGATTCGGGCAACGTGCGGATGAACGCCAAGTCGGGTTACACGGACGATCTTGTGGTGGCGCTGGGCCTGGCGGTAATGGCGGCGCGCTCGGCGCCACTTGCCGGGGCGCGGTTCCTCAGCAGCGGAAGGAGCCGGACGGGAGGTCGCTGGTGACGGCTGTCTGATCGGTCGGATCAGTCCGATCCGTCGGATCCACCCGCGCCCAAATGAAAAACACGTGAAAAAGATCGGAAAAACGGTCGGGACTGTTCCCGGCCGTTTTGTTTTGCCTTTCATGCTTTCCTGGTTTTCGCGCTTTCCCGGCCAAAACCAACGATTTCTGTAAAGGAGGCTGCTAATGATTCTCGAGAAACTGCGGCGGGCGGTTACGTTCGCCGCGAATCGCAAGACGCCGGAGCTGCGCGAGACGCTTGCGGCGCGGGGTTCGGCTCTGACGTCACTGTCCGGGCTCAGCGCGTATAACCCGGATGAGCTTGTCACGCGGAAGGGTTATGCCGTCTACGACCAAATGCAGACAGACGCGCAGGTGGCGGCGTGCCTCAACATCAAGAAGCTCGCCGTGCTGTCGCGTGGGTGGGAGGTCCATCCGATCTCGGACGCGCCGGAGGACAGGGAGACGGCGGATTTCATCCGGTTCTGCCTGCAGGACATGCGAGGCTCGATCCTGGACGCGCTGTATAAGGCGCTGGACGCGGTCGCCAAAGGCTTCTCGGTCTGCGAGCTGAACTACAAGCTCATCGAGTCCGGGCCGCACCGGGGACGGATTGGGCTTGCGTCGATCAAGTCGAAGGACCCGTCCTGCGTTGGATTCCAGATGGACGAGTTCCTGAACCTGACGGGCGTTACCGGGACGTGGACCGCTGCCGGAACCCCTCCCCATCCCTCCCCTGAAAGGAGAGGGGGAATGGACGGAAGAGGGGGTCTGCCGCCGGACAAGTTCGTCATCTACACCTATATGCCCAGGTACGAGGACCCGCACGGCCAGTCGGACCTGCGCGCCGCCTACAAGCATTGGTGGAGCAAAGACGCTATCCTGCGCTTCTACAACACGTATCTGGAGAAATACGGGTCGCCGACGGCGAAGGGCAGTTACCGCAAGGGGACGACCAGGCAGCAGCAGGAAGATCTGCTTCGCGTGCTGGACAAAATCCAGCAGGAGACGGCGATCGTGCTCCCGGAGGATGTGACCGTGGAGCTTATCGAGGCCCAGCGAGGCGGGGAAGCGGGGTATTTGCGGGCGCTGGAGTACCACGACCGGCAGATCGCCAGAGCCATACTCGGCCAAACGCTCGCCGTGGATGAAGGCGCGAGAAGCGGGTCCTACGCCCAGGCCAGGGTCCACTTCGAGGTGATGCGTTTCTACCTTGAGAAGCTGAAGCGCGACGTGGAGGAGTCCGTGGTGGGCGAGCAGATCATCCGCCGTCTCGTGGACTATAACTTCGCGGGGGGAGGAGTCGGAGGGTATCCGAGGTTCAGCCTGGGTCCGCTGGAGGACAAGGACCTTTCCGCGCTCGCGGACCTGATCGGGAAGCTGATCGACGGCAAGGTTATCGCGCCGGACGAGCCGTGGATACGGGAGTATCTGGGAGTACCAGGGGAGTGAACAGTGATGAGCGCTGAGTGACCTCCCCCTTAACCCCCTCCTGAGAGGAGGGGGGATTTGCACTCCTTCTCCTTTTACGAGAGGGCTGGGGTGAGGTTCATAACAGTCAACTGTCAACCGTCAACCAAACAAAGGAGGCAACCATGAGCGATACCGACATTCTTGAGAACGCGGAGGACCTCCAGGCAGGGGTACCTGGAGGGATAGAAGGGGTACCTGGAGGGATAGAGGGCGTGGTGGAGCGGGACGCTCTGCTGTTTCGGGCGGGATACTATCCCGACAAGGACATCGAGGTGACTGAGGAAGACCTGGACCGGATTGTGGAGAACTTCGCGCCCGCGCCTATAAAGGTGGAGCACACGGACACGCCTTTGCGTTTCGGGGCGCTGGTCAGGATTTGGAGGACAGGGCGCGAGCTGTTCGGCAGGCTGGCATTCAACCCACTGGCATGGGCTCTGGCGCGCGAGTGCGGCGCCACGAAGCTCTCGGTGGCGGTCCGTAGGGACAAGACCGGCCTGCGGGAGGTTAGCCTGGTCCGGTCCCCGAGGATAGCGGACGCGGCGGTGTTCAGCCGGGAGGCGGAGTATTTCGCCGGCGAGGACCTGGCGGCCGCCGCATCCGCCCCCGGGGAGACAATATCGGAAGGAGGTGAGCACATGCAGACAAGGCAGGAGACGCTGCCGGAAACCGACGAATCGGTTGATTTCGCCGGGCGAGTGGCGGCGCTGGAGCGCGAGTTGAGGGCGAAAGACGTGGACGCCAGGGTCGAGGACCTCAAGCGTCAGGGCAAGCTGGCCCCGGCGGCCGAGGCATTTGCGCGGTCGCTGCTGATGGCGGCTGACGACCAGGTGGTCACGTTCGCCGACCCCGCGACGGGCGCGGAATCGAAAGAGAGCGTGGCAAAGACGTTCGAGGCTTTTCTGGGCGCGCAGCCGAAGGTGATCGAATTCGCGGAGCTGACGCCGGGGTTGCGGGAGGAGAAGCCCGGCTTTTCCGCCGAAGACGAGAAGCTGTTCGAGAAGCTGGGCGTGACGGGGGAGACGGTGGCGAGGTATCAGTGCTGAGTGATGAGTGATGAGTGACGAGTGCTGAGAAACCTCCCCCTAACCCCCTCCTAAGAGGAGGGGGGATTTGGTGGGGTGTGGTCCGCAACCGTCAACTGACAACCGTGAACGGTGAACAGTGAACAGTGGGCGGAGTGGTTCGTGGTTCGTGGTTCGTGATTAGTGTCGGACCTGAAAAGTGAACAGTGAACCGTCAACCGCCAACCAACAACCAACAACCAAGGAGCAAAAATGACGGCAACTACAACGGCCAGAGAGGCCAAACGGAAAGATGGAGAGCTGATCTCCTGCAAGATGAACAACGTGCTCATACCGAAGGGCGCGCTGGTCAACATCAACGCCGCCGGGTACGCCACGAATGCGTCCGACGCCTCCGGCGAGACCTTCGCCGGGGTCGCGTACGAGACCGTGGATAATAGCGGCGGATTGGCGGGCGACACGGAGATTCGGATTCTGACGACCGGATCGTTCGTATTCGTCGACGGCGGCGGCAACGGGGCGATCACCGACGTGGGCGCGCAGTTCAACATCGTGGACAACCAGACCGTGACCGACGCCGCGACCACCAACAATCTGAAGGCGGGCGTCTGCGTTGAGTCGATAGACGCGAACACGACGCGGATTCGCATCGACCGATTTGCAAGCTGAGTGAGCAGTGAGTGGTGAACGGAACCCCTCCCCAGCCCTCCCCGAAGCGGGGAGGGGGCAGGTGAGCGGTAAACCGTCAACCATGAACCATGAACCATGAACCGACTTGAAAGGAGCATACGAAAGTGCCGCTTGTAAAAACAGACATCCCGAACCTGCTTGAGGCAGGATTGAAGGCAGTTTTCTTCGAGGAATACGACAGAGCCCCGTCCGATTGGGGCCGAATCGCCACGGTAGTCCCGTCCACCGCGGACACGGAGGACTACGCCTGGCTCGGCAGCGCGCCCGCCATGAGAGAGTTCAAGGACGAGCGGGTACCCGCCGGCCTGCTGGAACAAAGCTATTCGATCAAGAACAGGACGTGGGAAGCGTCGATCGCTGTCGAGCGCGCCGCCCTGGAGGACGAGCGTTACGGACAGATAAAGGTCCGAATCCAGGGACTTGGCCGTGAGGCGAGGCGCCACCAGGACGAGCTGGTATTCTCGCTGCTGAAGAACGGTTTCGGCTCCGCCTGCTACGACGGCCAGTACTTCTTCGACACCGACCATTCGGAAGGGGAGAGCGGAACTCAGTCCAACAAGGGCACGTCGGCGTTGTCCGCCACATCGCTGCAGTCGGCGATCTCCGCGATGGTGAAGTTCAAGGACGACCGGGGAAAACCGCTCGGGGTTATCCCTGACGTGCTGGTGGTTCCTCCGGACCTCCAGTGGACGGCGATGGAACTGCTGAACTCCGCCTACTATCCGGACCTGGTCAGCCAGACCGGCGGGACCGGCGGAACGCAGAAGCTGGCGACGAACGTGCTGAAGGGGAGGCTGGACCTGGTCGTATCGCCGTATCTGACGGACGGCAACGACTGGTTCCTGCTCTGTACCACGGGACCGGTCAAGCCGGTTGTCTTCCAGTCGCGGGTGCCGGTGGAGTTCAGCGCGCTCGAAGGCAACAGCGAGACCGGGTTTATGCGGGACGAATACCTCTACGGCGTCCGCGCGCGCTACAACGTCGGCTACGGTCTGTGGCAGATGGCGTACGGGAGTCAGGGGAGCTAACCCGGAGTGAACGGTGAACAGTGAGCAGTGAACAGTTGGGAACCTCCCCCTGGCCCCCTCCTAAGAGGAGGGGGAACTATCATTGCCGGGCGTTCCGAGATCATCGGGGCGCCCGGCCGTTTTGTGATGAATGGAGGACTGAAGATGCGATTGCGGCGCGCGCGCCGGCCCGACGGGACGTTCGGCGAAATTCATATTGACGAACGCGGCCGGCTTAAAGTGAGGAGGGCCGGTTCGAACGGCCAATCCAACCTCCCGTGCACGGAACTGCGACAGACGGAATCGGGAGAGCTTTTGACGGTTCAGAGGAGCAGATCATGAGCGTATTGAGAGCACAGAAGCCGGACGGAACGTTCGGCGAGGTCCAGATGGACGCAGCCGGCAGCCTGCTTGTGGCTGACGGAGTTCGGCGGATACGGGTGGAGAAGCGGGAGGCGTTCGATTCGTGGGGGGTGCGCAGGGAAGTGCTTCACATTACGAACGGGGTCATCGGCTTTCACCCGGACGTGGGTTATAACTCAAGCTGGGTCCCTCACAATCAGGGGTTGACCGTCAACGGCAGCCATCTGATGGCGATGGGGATAGAGGACTATCTGCCTCTGCATAAGAGCTTCTACAGCGCTTCGTCCAAGACGGTCCCGATCTCTCAGATGATGGGTCCGTTCGCTTACGTGCGTTCGGCCTCAAGGAAGGCGACTGTCGCCTTCGACACGCAGTATCCCGGCTGGATAGGCGAGCACGGCTGGGCTCCGATTGTGTATATGGACTTTTTGGACGCGGGCGGCAACCCGATCGACCCGGCTGAGACGAACGAGGACCTGGAGCAGCTTACTATCCGGTTCATCAGATGGCTTGGGCGCGGGACGCATTACACGGGGGCGAGCCTGACGAACTGGCCGACGGGGACAGTGAGCGTGGACGCAAGCGGCCATAAGGTGACGGCGGGGACGGCGTTTTTCTCAAAAGACTTCGAGGGCGCTCAGATGCAGGTGGCCTTGAACGACGCTCCCGACACCGAGAACCCGGCCCACTGGAGCGGGGGCGCGATCATCGACAGGGTGGAAGACAAGGCGACGATGTGGCTGGACGGCGCGCTTCCGGTGACCACGACCAGGCGGTTTCGGATAGGGGGCTGGCTTCTGCCTCAGTTCATGGTGGAGACGGACAAGGTCCTTGGGCTGATGGTGACCAGGGACGTCGACATCTACGACACCGTAAGGGACGGCAACCCGACCCTCGCCACGAGCGCGACGACGATCACACTTGATTCATTGGGAAGCACGGACTTTTTCTACTTCAAGGGCAAGTGGCTGTGGTTCTACGCCGGCGACGGGCGGGGGCAGCTCCGCAAGATCGCTCAGGTTGCTATTAGCGGCGCTGACCTGGTTTTGACGATGGATGAGCCGTTTTCGGTTACTCCATTGACGAGCGACGCCTGGCAGATATGGCCGGAGGACGCGATTATCTGGCGTTCTCACGACGGCGACGCCGGAAACGAGACCACGCCGGTCGGCATGAGCCATTGGAACGCGGGGACTATCCGCAAGGGCGCGAACGACGACAAGGTGATCGGGACGGGGACGGCCTTCGCGAACGATATGGTGGGCTGCACTCTTGAGATCGGAGCGACGAACCCGGCGACGACGACGGTAGATCAGATAAGCCAGATCGCGCAGGTTGCGGCGTCAAGCGGCGGAACCTACAGCGTCCGGCTGGCCTCCGGCATCACCGACGCGGACTGGGGCGCGCCGGAGCGGGCCTATCTTGTGACAAGCTGCCGGTCTTTGCATACGGGAACGGACTCGATGGTCGGCTGCGAGCTCGAGTTCAACGATGTGAGCGTGGACCCGGACGTTGACGAGGTCCGGATATGGGTGTACGTGGCGGCGGCGAAGGGGTCTCCGACGCTTAACGCTTACGTATTGCCGCGCTTTGCGATGGGCGGGACATATTCATTCGGCGGCGTCGGCCACACGGTGGCTACCAGGGGGGGATTCGACACCAGGCCGAGCGCGTCTTTCCCGCTTTCTCCGCAGGGCGGGGTGAGCTTCGCGGACGTGAACCATCAGTGGACGTATTTCAAGATGTCCGCGTCGCGGTTCAACCCCGGAACGAACATGCTGGTCCTGAAGGGGGCCGGGTCCGTAAGCTCTCAGGTCAGCCTGGGCGTGTATGACCGGGGGATCAGGACGACGGATAGCAATCACAAGTTCCTGGCGTGGACGGCAAAGCTTCTGGACTTCGGCGGCTCGAACTACCAGCGGTGCGTCGAGCAGCTCGTGACGATCTACCGTGACACCGACAAGGTCCGCTGGGAGGTGAAGAACCCGCTGATGCCTGACGGGACGTGGAACCCGTTTGGGCAGTACGGGGGTCCGATAGCTCCGGCCAGGAACCTGATGATGATGAAGGGGATCAACGCCTGGACGAAGGCGGACTATTGGGACGTTCGCAAGATAATGATGCGCGATTCCTCGATAGAGCACGCGATGCCCGACCGGGTTACTCTGCCGGCGCAGGGGGCCGCGCCGGCGACAGAGATGGAGATCGGCTACGGTTCGGCGCTGCCGGACGGGAGTGTTGGCCCGCTTGGGGCCGGTAACACGGAGTATGACTGGAACTATGCGACTCCGAGCATCGCCGACGTGGCGGTGGTCCGTAACTTCGGCCAGGACGGGGCGGACTCCCAGGGGCGGACAAGCTGCGTGGGGGCCTGGCGGTTCGCGAACACGACGGAGGGGCGCGGCAAGGGGGCTTATTTCGACGTTGAGATTCTGAACGACGCCTCGGACGGCGCTCACATCGACAAGATCGATATGGGGACGCTTGGCGCCGGGGTTCTGGCGAAGGCGCAGGTGGACTCTATTGCCGGCGAGACGCTTGTGATCAAGACGGCGACGGCTTATTCCGGGGGATGGGGCGAGACCAGGTTCGAGGGGAAGGTCGTGTGGGTCGGTTCCGGGAACGGCCAGGGTCAGCTTGCGCTTATCGAGAGCGAGACGAACTCCGCTTCAAGCGAGGCGGGTTTGGGCAAGAGCTTGACGCTTAGGGCGAGCGACGTGGCCGGTTGGGATTTCACGCCGGCGGTAGACGACTGGGTTTTCATCATCTCCAGGAAGGAAGTGGACGGCGTGCTTTACGGGAACGCGATCTACGACATGGTGTTCTACCGGATAGCTGAGCGCGTGGCGGCGTCCAACAGCATCGATCTTGTCCCCGGAAAGCGGTGCAGCACGTTCGTGGTGGATTTGAAGGGGATGGTAGGGAAGTTTTGAGGGGGGAGTTAGGAGTTAGGAGTTAGGAGTTAGGAGTTAGGAGTTAGGAGTTAGAATACCGGACGGGAAAAAGCAGATTCGTCGTTCCTGGGAATGACAGGCGCTGGGAGTGAGCGGTGAGCGGGGAACGGTGAACGGGAAAAAGCAGATTCCTCGTTCCTCGGAATGACAGGCGCTGGGAGTGAGCAGCGAGCGGTGAGCGGTGAACGGGGAACCCCTCCCTAACCCTCCCCGATGCGGGGAGGGGATTGGCGGGGCGAGGTTTGTGAGGTTTGCGGGATCCCGGACGATCGGATTTCGGGCGCGGTGAGGTTCGCGCCCGATTTTGTTAGAGGTTAGAAGGAGGGGCTATGGCGATATCGATTACAAAGACAGATGTGAAGCGAAAGCTGATGATAGCGACGGGAGACACCTCCTACGACTCCGCGATAGACAGCCTGATCGCCGAAATGCAGCCGGCCGTAGAGTACAGCGTCGAGCCTTCGTATCTGGCCGACACGGGCAACTCAGGGCTGCAAGCGACGTTGAAGC
The DNA here is from genome assembly GCA_030649165.1 of Armatimonadota bacterium. Lineage (GTDB taxonomy): Bacteria > Armatimonadota > UBA5829 > UBA5829 > JAUSEB01 > JAUSGG01. The sequence goes on along the minus strand of JAUSGG010000227.1, from coordinate 35,382 downwards.
TGGGTCTTCTGGAAATCGTCTGCGGCGAGTTTCTGGAGCAGGTACTCCGGGAGGTCGGCGCGTCGGAGGAATTCACGATAGCCGGGATGACGCTCGGTGACCGCAAAGAGCGGGGAGCGGCGCTGCTGCAACAGGGAACGGACCGGCTTGCTCCGTACTTGAAGGCGCGGGCTGCCTCGGCGGACGTTGAGGTGACAAGCACGACTCTCGATTCCGAAAGGGAGCTTTCGGGCGAGCCGATATGGTGAGGAGGGCGGCATGACGTTGTTCAAAAAACGGATGGACGAAAAGCTGGCGGCCTTTGGCGAGGATTACCTTCTGAACGGCACGACGGCTCTCAAGGGTTTTTTCCAGCAACTCGACACCGGGCGCATGCACATCTACCTCGATGACACCGAGGTAGCCATGCTGACTCGTCCGGGGCTTTTTCTCGTAACTACCGCGGACGCCGCGATTTCGGTAGGCAATACGATAGCGCGAGACGGGCGGACTTACACGGTGCTGAAGACGTCGGCGCAGCGGATAGCCAACACGACTGTCGCCAAGATCGCGATACTGGGATGAAGCGAGTGGAGGAGGTAGACCATGAGACGGACTGAGACCGCGCGGGAGGCGGACGTGCTGCCTCGCCTGGCGGTCATTGAGAACAAGCTGGAGACGGTCCTCTCGGAGCTGAAGGCCATACGCGGCCTGGTCCCTGAGAAGATCGTCGAGCACACGGAACGGATGGTGGCGATGGAGCGCGGCCTGCGGGGCTTGCAGTGGACCGCGGGGGTGTTTGCCGTCGCCATCGTCGGAGCGTTTATCGGACACATATTCGGGAGGTAGACAGATGAGCTGGTTGAGCAAATGGTGGAAAGACGACGGGCGGAAGGTCGCCCTCGACGCGCTGCGCAAGACGCTGGGCAAGCGCGCTAAGGAGAAGGCGCTTCAGAAGCTGCATCTCCTGCTGGGCATGCTGGACCGGATGGATATCGAGGGAGTCCGGCGCGAGTTGCTGGCTATGGTCAAGTACGTGGAGGAGTTATAGGTGGACGGGTTTTCATCTTGGAAGGGCTGTTGACGCTGGCCGGGGCCGGAGCGGCCACGCGTTACATCGTGGCGCCGCTTAGGGCCGTATTCGAGATCGAGGGCAAGGCGAACCACCTCACCGCTCTTCTTATAGCCGAGCTGATAACCCCGAGCGCCGGCCTGGCCACCGGCGCCCGCTCGCCGGCGGAGATAGGGCTGCTCGTCCTGAACGGGCTGCTTGCGGCGGGATTTGCGATCGGGCTTAATGAGAATCTGAAAGACTCGGCAAGGTGATTGATTGGGATTTCAAATCCCCGAAACTCGCACAAATTACCTGATTTTGTGCTCCCGTGCTTGACAGCCGCTTCTTGGCTACTGTAGACTGCAATTGCTCGCCCCTAAAGACCTCGGTTATTAGATGGCATAATAGACATGTGGCCCGTGAACATGCCTATTATATTGAACATCTAGGTAGAATAGAGGCTTTTGAAAGCCCGCACCGAGGGGTAATGATTTAATGGGGTTGAGTTCGGACTGCGAAGGAGACATGAGATATGCCACGCCCTCAGCGTAAGGTATCTACGCCCGAAGTTGAAGGTCCGTTTAACCGGACGTTGACCGTGCGTTCATTTGTGCGCCGACATGCAGACCACTATTTCGCGTGTTGCATCGACCTGAATTTGGCTGCCGAAGGCGAGACTGTAGAAGTAGCCATGAATCGTCTTCGAGACGCATCCCGCAGCTATCTGAACACGGTACTTGCGCGAGAGGGCATTGAAGGCTTTCGCCATCGCCCGGCTCCGTTAAGCGTGAAAACCGAATACCACTGGCTCAGATTGAAATCATCCGTTACGCGCCTCCTCAATCCTCCTAAGCGCAAAATGCCGCCTTGCACTCGGCGTCTCGGCTTTGCGTTGTAAGGAGACAACCTCTGCCCAAGAAATGGCCCCCTCTAACGCCTGGCCAGGTTATCCGAATTCTACGCGCATGGGGATTTGACCGCGGCAAGACAGCCGGAAGCCATACCACTTACTCAGCGGTGATCCGGGGTAGATGGAGGGATGTAACCGTAGACACGCATTATGTCCAGTTTGACGACGATCTGATTAAGTCTATGGTCGGCCAGTCTGGGCTTAGCCGAGAACAATTCTACTGCGCCACCAAGCAGACCGCAGGTAAGATCGGCAGGCATTACCGAAAGCCCAAAGTGTGATATCCAGCGCTCACGAGGACTCAGAACTCCCGCCCCTTCTGACGACGAGCAGCGCTTTGTCGTCGCTGCGGTCGGCGCGGTCGCGCTTGGCGGCTTCGGTCATTATGTGGGCGATGAGGTCTTTTACGGTCTCGCGGCTGTGCTGCACGATTTCCAGGCCGATGCCCAACGGTCCGTAGCGATTGCGGGGCCGGCCCGCGTCGCTTATGCCGTCGGTGTACATCACGAGCACATCGCCCTGGTCGAGCGTGAATGTGATCTCGCGAAATTCTGAAGGCGCGCCGCTGCCGAGGGCGTGTCCGGGAGCGGCGACATCGCACGCGGAGTCGGTTTCCAGGCGATACAGTATGGCGGGCTCGTGGCCTCCGCTGGCGTACCTGACACCGCCGGTCGCCGGATCGAGAAGGGCGTAGGCAAGAGTGATGAACTCGGTCGATGGCAGGGTTTCTCGAAGGGCGTTGTCGAGACGTTCGAGGGTGATGGCGGGGGAGGGCATTTCCAGGGCAAATCCTCGCAGGATGTTCTTGCACATAGCGATGTAGACCGCGGCTTCTATTCCCTTCCCGGCGACATCCCCAAGAATGAGCGCAACGCGGCCGTCGGAAAGCCGGAACGCATCGTAGAAATCGCCGCCGATTTTCGCCTCGGCCAGAGCCGGCTGATAGCTTCCGCCCATCTCGTAGCCGGGCACGTCGAGGCTGACCTCGGAGATGAGCGCGTTCTGCAATACCGTGGCGATGCGCTGCTCGTGCCGGTAGGCCGCCTCCAACTCCTGCTCCGCCTGTTCCAATTCCGTTATATCGTGCAGTATCGTGACGGCTCCCGATATTCCCGACTCCGAACGAAGGGGCGCTGCCGAGGTAAGGGCGGTTACGCGCTTCCCGTATAGATTCGTGAAGCTGAACCGCTCGCTGACTACGGTCTCTCCGCGCAGCGCCCGGCTGGACGGCAGTTGTTCGAAGCGCACCGGATTTCCGTCCGGGTAGCAGATTCGCAAGCTCCTGAGCAGCTCATCGCGATGCCTGCCGACGGGGTCGAACCCGTACAGCCGCAGAGTCGTCTCGTTGGCCCTCGCAATATCGCCGGCCTCGTCGAAAACAAGAAGGGCGTCGGTGAGGGAGGCGAACACGGCGTCAAGCTCGTTGGCGTTGCGTTCGGCTTCGGCGCGCAGCGCCTCGATCTGCTGTCGAGCGCGCACCGTCTCCGTCACTTCCCGCAGAGAAAAGGCAAAGCCTTCGACCCGTCCGTCGCGGTCGTTGATCGGCGTCAGGGTCCAGTCCCAGTACGACACGCCCCATTCGGGGTGTTTCGGATACTCGAACGGCTTCTCCTTTGCCTCACAGGCTGTGCCGGTATCGCGGACCTGTTCGAAAATGGCCTGGTTTTCAGGATTTGGGAAGAACTGAAAATGATTTCTCCCTGTCAGCTCTTCCTTCGAGTGACCGCACCTGTCGGCGTAAGTGGAGTTCACCCAGATGAAGTTGAAGTCCCGGTCGAGGTACGCGAGATGCGCGTCCGTATGCGAAGTGACGGAGTCGAGGATTCGCCCGGTGCGCTCCGCTTCGGCGCGAAGCCACTCAGCCTCGCTTCTCACAGTTTGTCCGATGCTCTCGTTTGCGATGTCAGTCTTCTTTGCAGTCATAGTCCTGAGTATCAGCCTGCGCGCCGGAACCTATAGCGCCTTTGATAAGCTCAACCCCCGACTTAGAGGTTAGAGGTTGGAAGTTGGATTTCGCTTCAACCCTCACCCCAGCCCTCTCCCTTCCAGGGAGAGGGAGCGGCCGCGCCGCTTACGCTTAGAATTACCCCCTATGGTACGCGGTGGGGCAGTCTGCGTCAAGCTCAGCAGTATGCGGTTCAGGAGCATCGTTTGTAGTCATTAGCCACAGATGGACCTCCCCCTAACCCCCTCCCACGGGGAGGGGGGATCTTATAACCCCCTCCCACGGGGAGGGGGGATTTGCCCCCTCTCCTTTCAGGGGAGGGTGGGGGTGGGGTTCAAACAGGGTGAGCCTTCCACAAACGATGCTCCTGGTATGCGATTGGTGGTTGGTGGGACGAATTGGACCTATGGGACTTATGGGACGGATGAAGGGGCGGCGCTGGGGCCGCCCCGGGGGTTGGCTGATTTGGATTCGGCCGGTTACGCGGCTTTGCGGGCCTCGTATTTGGGCCTGTAGTCGGGACACTTGTAGGAGGGGGAAGTCTCCTTTGGGTTTTCGGCGTCTGAAAGATAGACGTACTGCTCCGACATGCCGCAGCGCTGGTACATCTGGTCGTACCTGCCGCAGTCCAGACACCTGCGCAGGATGCTCCAACAGACGCCGCACTTGAGGCTGCCGATGAGCTCGATGCGCCCGCACAGCGGGCAGTGGACGTAGACTTCCTTGAAGCCGTGGTCGTTCTTCTGAAGGGCGACGCGCACCATCTGGGCGTACTTGTCCACGTTAGTGTAGAGATCGCTCATCGTGCTGAGCAACTGATTCATCTGCACGGCGTTGAGAAAGTCCACGAGACGCTCGTCGAGAAGATCGACCATCAGCGAAGCCGTGCGCTCGAGCGACTTAATATGAAGGTCGGCAGTTTTCGGTTTGAATGGTTTCTTCTTCTCCGCCTGGCGTCGAGTGTGGCGGAGTATTTCCTCGGTAACGTTCAGCGGCACGCGCAGGAACGCTTCCTTCTTGTCGGGGACGTCGGCAATGGCCTCCAGCAGTTTCTGGGTCTCATCTATCGAGAGCTTCTCGGCCTTTATCTTCTTGACTATCCGTATCTGCGTGCCGAGGTCGCCGTTGAGGGCGCGAAGAAGGCGCGCGTGGCCCTCGGTGAACGCGGTATCACCTGAGCCGCCGTCTTTGGCGATGAGCTCCTTCTGAACGCTCTCCGGCAGCTCCAGCAGTTCGAGGAAACGCCGGACGGTGCTTTCGCTCACGCCAAGGGTCCGGCAGCATTTATCCCAATTCATGAACGTAAGCAGTTCGCGGATGGCCCTGGCCTTTTCGATCGGGTTCAGGTCCTCTCGCTGGAAATTCTCCAGGAGGGCATCGGACTTGGCATCCTGATCGCTGAGGTCTCTTATGATCGCGGGAATCTGCGTCAGCCCGGCCATAACGCTGGCCCTATAGCGGCGCTCGCCCATTACTATCTCGTACTTTCCGTTTCTGGGACGGACTACTATGGGTTCGAGCACGCCGCGTTCCTTTATTGATCGGGCAAGCTCTTCGAGGCTGTCCTTATAGAACGTCTTGCGGGGCTGTCCTTCAGTGGCGACTATCTGGTCCAGATCCAACAGTTGCATCCGGTTCTCCTTGATCCGTTGGTATCACTTCCCACCTAAGGCTATCTTCCATGATTTTTACTTGGATTGAGGCGATAGTTGTGGGGAAGGGCTATAGAATTATAGGGTTATAAGGGTTATGAGGGTTGTAGGGTTCCGGGGCGGAGGAAGGAGTAAGGGTGGATACCGCCTAAGGATAACTCCGTAGGGTGTCCGAGACACGGACACCCATATTCCTTGAACCGGAACCGGCTTTTGGTTAAGATACGAATCACCTGTTATATTCCCCTCGCGATTGCGGTCCTGGCCGTTTTTGGGGCGTGTACGGCCTGGGCGGCGGATTCGGTGTCGTTCGAGGTCGGCGGAAAGGCCGCGGGAATTGTTGTGGTCGATAACTTCGACGGCCACTTCAAAGAGATTGAAGCCGGCGGGCGGAAAGCCCTTGTGAACATGATCGGCGAAGACCAGGCCTCGCTTTACATTTACTTCCAGGTCGCGGAGGGTTTCATGCGGAAGACCCCTCCCCAGCCCTCCCCCACAGGGGGAGGGAGTAGTGATCGGGAAACCCCTCCCCAACCCTCCCCCGAAGGGGGAGGGAGTAGGGACCTGTATGTAACCATCGATTACCGCGACTCGCCTCGACAGGTGTTTACCCTTGAGTACAACGGTGTCGATCCGTACGTTCGAGGTCCGCAGGGAATCACCCTGGGGACCGGGGCGTGGGTGAAAAGCACGTACAGGGTTGAGAACGCGAAGTTGTCGCACGGGCAGAACGGCGGGGCCGATTTCCGGATAATGGCGCCGTCGGGGCTGACATTGAACCGGATCGAGGCGTCGTGGACGCCGAAGGAGGTCGGCTCGTGGCCGAGCGCGTTGGAGCGGCTGGACAGCGCCGCCAAAGACAATAAGGGAAGGAGACCATCAGGTATGGAGTATACGTTCGGCAACGGCGCGTCCGACGACAGCGCCGTGCTGTACAGGTCACTCGGAGTGACGAGCATCGAGACGTACGTCACGTGGGAGACGTGCGAGCGCAAGGGCAAAGGCGAGTGGGACTGGAGCGAGTGGGACGATCAGGTTGAGATCCTCAAGCGCAACGGCCTGAAGTGGGTGCCTTTCGTCATCCTCGGCCCGGCGTATTCGACTCCGGACTGGTTCAGGGGTTCCGAGGACCATTACGGGTGTGTCTGCCTGGAGCACAACATCACGAGCAAGATCGAGTCGCTGTGGAACCCGCATTTGCCGGCGTATATCGACCGGTTCTTAGGCGAGTTCGCCAAGAGGTACGGCGACACGGGCGTGATCGAGTCGGTCCTGCTGGGGATTCAGGGGGACTTCGGCGAGGCGATCTACTCGGTATTCGGCGGCGGCTGGACGTTCAAGGTGCCGGGAGAGTATCACAACCACGCCGGGTTCTGGTGCGGCGACGAATACGCGCTGAAGTCGTTCCGGTCCTGGGCGATCTCAAAGTACGGGAGCCTGGAGAAGGTGAACGAGGCGTGGGGGACGGACTGGAAATCGGCGGACTCGATCGACTTTCCGGCGCGAGGCGAGGAGGCGATCAAGAAGCTGCGGCAGTCGGTTTCAGAGGCCCCGACAACGACGAAGCGGCGGTGGCTGGACTTCGTGGAGTGGTACAGGGGCGAGATGACGCGCTTCTCCGACTGGTGGATCGCGACGACGAAGAAGCATTTTCCCAAGACGCCTATCTACCTCTGCACGGGCGGTCATGCGCCGCCGGAGCATGGGGCGAACTTCGCGGCGCAGTGCAAGGTGGCGGCAAAGCACGGCCAGGGAGTGCGGATCACAAACGAGGCGTCCAATTACGCCAACAACTTTGCAATTACCCGGTGGGTCGCCGCCGCGGGCAAGTTCTACGGCGCGTTTTACGGCTTCGAGCCGGCGGGAGGCGAGGACGAGAAGGGCATAGTCGCGCGCATCTACAACGCGACGGCGTCGGGGGCGCGCCAGCTTCACGACTATCAGAACAACGTGGTCAATTCGCAAACCAGGCAGGATGTCCAGCAGAAGCACATCAAGTTCCTCAGGAAATCCGAGCCGGTGGTGGAGACAGCTCTGTGGTACCCGAACGTCGCACTGACGTTGAAAGAGGGCGATTATCTGCGGCGGGCGGCGGCTTTTCGGGACCTGACTGACTACGATTATCTGGATGAGGATATGCTCAGGGACGGGGCGCTGGAACGGTATAAAGTCCTGGTCATCATATACGGTGACGTAATGGAGCGGTCGGACATGGAGATCATCGAGCGGTGGGTCCGCAAAGGCGGGACGGTCCTGGCGGGGGATTTCGGCGTGATCAAGACCGTGGAGGGCGATTCGGGGCCGTACGAGCGGCTTTTCCCGAAAGAAGGCGGCGCGCGGGCGCTGGACAAGGGGAAGACCGTGCTGGTCCCCCGGAGCGCCGCCCCCAAGGATTTCCTGGCGACGCTCTCCGGCGCGCTGAAAGCGTCGGGAGTCGTGAACCCGGACTGCGAGCCCGACGGGGTGTACGCGACGCTGCTTAAAGGCAATAAGGTCCTGTTCCTGAATACGAATGAGTTTGACGTGAAGAAGACGATTGTCGCGCCGGGAGGCGGGGAGAAGAAGGTTACGGTGAAGGCGAATACGATTACGGAAGTAGGGTTTTAGGGTTTTAGGGTTATAGGGTCATAGGGTTCCAAGGTGTTAAGGGATTAAGATGTGAAAAGGGTAGTTTCGGTTCTTTTGTCGATTGTCTTGATGCTGGGGGGCGGGTTGATGGCGGTTAGCGCTGAGTCACCGTACGTTACGAACCGGACGCCGTTGGCGGACGGCGGGTCGATGCGCAGCCTGGTCTGGCTGAACGGCGAGTGGGATTTCGCTCCGCAGTCCGAGTACGCGGCGCCGAAGGTTGGAGAGTGGTCGTCGGTCAAGATACGGATACCATCGCCGTGGAACGTGAACTCGTTCTCGGGCGGCAACGGTCCGGGCGGCGATTTCGTCACGTTTTCGGCGTATCCGAGGGAGTGGGAGAGCGCGCCGTACGGCTGGCATAAGAGGCAGTTTACGCTGACTAACGGTCAGCTCGCGGAGAAGCGGGTTATCCTTCACTTCGAAGCGGTGATGTACGAAGCCGAGGTGTACGTAAACGGCCGGCTTGCGGGCAGGCACGGGGACGGTTTCCTGCCGTTCGAGTTCGACGTTACGGACCTTGTGATCCCCGGCGCGAACGAGGTAATGGTGGGCGTTCGGAACGCGGACCATATACGGGAGAACGGGCGGGCGACGCATCCGACGGGATCTTTCTGGGGGGAGCACGTCAGGGGCATCTGGCAGGACGTATATCTGCGGCTGCTGCCGGATACGTATATCACCGACATCTACGTGACGACCTCGGTCCGCGAGAAGAAGCTGAACGCGGAGGTAACCGTCACCAACAGCTCGCGAGAGCGCAGGGCGTTCGCCGTCAGTTTCTCCGTACAACCGGCAATAGGCGCGGGCGGGTCAATCCCCAAAATCCCCGTGCAGCAGGTGACTCTGGAGCCCGGCGAGACGAAGGTCGCGCCGGCCAGCGCTCTGTGGGAGTCGCCTAAGCTATGGTCGCCGGAATCTCCTTTCCTTTATTACATGACGGTTTCGCTGTCGAGCGACAAGCCGCTGGACGAGACGGCGGTCAGGTTCGGGTTCCGCGAGTTCTGGATTGCCGGGACGCATCTGATACTGAACGGCAACGCGGTGCGGACGAACGGGGACGCGTGGCACTTTATGGGCGTCCCGCAGATGACGGAGGAGTACGCCCGCGCGTGGTATCAGGCGGCCAAGGAGGCGAATGTCGGCATAGTAAGGCCGCACGCGCAGGTGTACCCACGGTTCTACCTCGATGTGGCGGACGAGGTAGGAATGCTGATAATCGATGAGAACGCGACGTGGGCCTCGCACTGCAACTATCAGTACACCCCCGGCTTTTGGACGAGAGCGGCCCGGCACGCCGAAGATTGGGTGAAGCGAGACCGCAACCACCCGAGCATAGTCATCTGGAGCGTGGACAACGAAATCTTCGGGGCGCACATGGCGAACCCCAACGATGGCGCGCCGAGCATGGAATGGCTGATTCAGCAAGTCGATACCCAGCTCGTGCCGGCGATCCGGAAATACGACAAATCGAGACCGATCAGCGCGGACGGCGACAACGATCATGAGGGCGCTCTGCCGATCTGCTGTATGCACTATCCAGGCGCGGACCCGCCGGAGGCGAAGTACCGCGGCAAGCCCGTAACGATCGGAGAAGTCGGCCCGATGTACTACTGCGGTCCCGACCAGCCGGCGCGATTCATCGGTGACGTGGTCTACGAGAGCTTCGGCAACCGGCTCAAGGGTATCGGGATCGAGATGAACTGGGTCACGCAGAAGGAGCGCGAGTGGGCCGAATACACCGCGCCGTTCAACCTGGTCTGGTATGCGCTGGACCCGCTTCCGTTTGCAGGACAGACGTGGAGCTATTCCGATCTTGATGGTCCGGGCATGAAGCCGGACCGGATCGGGCCGTACACTTCCACGTTGAACGCGGGTTTCGATCCAAACAAGCCTTTGTACCAGCCCAACGCTTTCTACCCTTATATGCGGGACTCGTTCCTGCCGCAGCGGTTTTTCTTCAACGAACGCAACGCCGGGTTCTACGCGGGCCAGTCGGTCAAGCGCAGTGTAACGGTACACAACGACGTAATGCGGGCGGTTGACATGAGGCTGGACATCTCGGTGACGTGCGGCGGGGCTGACGTGTATTCTAAATCGACTACACTGAAGATGCCGGCGGCGGGGATGGAGACGATCAGCTTCAGCTTCGGCGCTCCGCAGGTCAAGCAGCGGACGGAGATGGACGTATTCGTCTGCATTTCCGAAAAGGACCGCCGGCTGTTCGAGCAGGCGCAGAAGTGTTCGGTCTTCCCGGGGAGGGTCACGGCCCCGCGGGTGAGTATTCTGGAGTCTGCGAAGACCAACATTTCCTCTGTGCTTGCGGCCGCCGGAATAGACGCGACTCCGGTGAAGAGTTCGAGAGAGGCGGCCGCAGACAGGCCGCTGCTGATCTCGGTGAACAGGGCCATGAGCGACGACGAGAAGGCGGCGCTGATGGCGAAGGTCAACGAGGGGCTGCGGGTGGTCTTCTTCGGCGCGGTTCCGTGGAACGAGCTGAGCTGGAAGGAGAAAGCGGAGTCGGCGGACTATGCGTTCCCGGCCGATCCGAACCATCCGATCTTCCAGGGTATGCGGAACACGGACCTGGCGCTTTGGGCGGGTGATGGTCCCAGCGTGGTGGGCTGGGTATATCAGTCGATTCCGCCGCCGAATGCCCGGGCGCTGCTCTTCTGCGGCAACGGGCAGATTGCGATTTACGAGCAGCGGGTGGGCAAGGGCCGCATCATCGGCTGCGGCATCGATATGGGCAAGGCGAGCGCGGAGCCGGCGGCAAGGATGCTGCTGGCGAACCTGGCGAACTACGCCGCCACCGCGCCGGACGCTTCAGCGGCGAACGCGCCGACATCGTACATTGGGGCGGCCGATTCCATGCTTGCCAAGACGCTGAACGCGCTGGGCGTGGAACGCTCGGAGGACGCGGCGGCGGCCGGCTCGAAGATGGTCATTATCGACGGCAGTGAGCCGCTTCCGGACACGGTTAAGCCGGGGGCGCTGCGCAAGGTCGCGGAGGACGGAGGCAAGATTCTGATCTGGGGGCTGAAGCTCGCCGCGACCGACAGCATAAACCGGGCGCTTGGGCTTTCTATATCGCTGACTGAGAGTCCGCGCGACGTTCTGGTGAAGTGCGACAGGGGCCTGCCGGTTTCGGGAAAGGGGTTTCCCGAAACAACGACGCCGAACGGGCTGACGTTCGTGGAAGGCATTTTGGAAGCGAGACCGAACAAATCGAGCTATATCCGGCAGGACGTCCTTCATCCGTCGCCTTCCGACGTGAATGTTTCGAAGGAAGCGATTGCGGCATTCGGGCTGAAGACAGGCGACACGGTCGCGGGTTGGGCGAGACCTCCGGCGCGCGGGGAACAGTATTTTTCGCTTGTTACGGTGGAGTCCGTGAACGGCAACGGGCGGGCGGATCCGCTGCTGGTAGGCATCAACAACGCCGACCTGTATTGGCTGGAGCCGCACGCAGGCCGCAATGTGATCGAGCAATCCGTGGAGGTGGCCGACGGGCAGGTCCTGATCAAGAGCCCAGGCATCAACTGGCACGGATGGACGGACAACGGCGAGAACATAAAGACGAGCGCGGTGATCAAGTCGCAGGCAAATCCCGCTCCGACGGCCAACGCGCTGGTGCGCCTGCCCTACGAAAAGGGCGAGATCATCCTCTGCCAGATTACAGCGCGTCCGACGAGCGAGAAGATCAAACGCGTGGCGGGATCTCTGCTGGAGAACCTCGGCGTCCCGATGACCCGGGAGAGGCCGGCGGGGTTCGTTTCGGGAGCGGATGACGAGGGCTTCATCCGAACGTGGCTGATTTCCGGTCCGCATTCTTCGCCCGAACGCAACGGCAACGACCTGGCGCACGACTGGCTCGGTGACGAGCTGACGGCAGCGCCGCAGGCGGGCGACAAGTGGAAGAAACACGCTAATGTCGTTGAGGCGGGCATCGATTTCCACGCGGCCGATCTCTTCCCGGACCAGAACGAAGCGGCGGCTTACGCGGCGGTTTACGTGTGGTCGCCTAAGAATTGCGGCGCGCTGTTGGATTCGCCGGACGTTTTCAAGGCGGATTTGCGGGTCGGCAGCGACGATGGGATCAAGGTGTGGCTGAATGGAAAAGAGGTCTGGAGCAATCCGGCGATGCGGCCTCTGGGTCCGGACCAGGACGTGATCCACAATGTGGTCCTGCGATGCGGCTGGAACCTGCTGATGATGAAGATCGGACAGGGAACCGGCGGCTGGGGAACGATGGCGAGGTTCACGGACCCAGGGGGCAAGCCGATCGAGGAGCTGAAGTATTCGGCGGAGAAGCCGGGGGAGTATGGGAAGTAGGGATTGGGGAAGTTGAGGGTTGAGCGTTGAGAGAAACCTCCCCATGACCCCCTCCCAAAGGGAGGGGGGATTTGGTGGGTTGAGGATGGAAGGGGAGTAGGGTGATGTGTAAGCCGTGGGTTATTGGGGCGGTGATTGTGTTTGTGATGGCGGCGGCGCCGGTTTTGGGGGCAAAGGGCGCGAAGGCGGGTGATTCGGTGTTCAATGTGAAGTCGTTTGGGGCAAAGGCGGACGGGAACACGGACGACACCGCCGCGTTTCAAGCCGCGATCGACGCCGCGGGGAAGTTGGGCGGGAAGGTGTTTCTGCCCGCGGGCAGGTACATGACGCGCGGCACGTTTAAGGTCCCGCCGGGGGTGAGCATCGAGGGAGTCGCAAACTCTCCCATCTACTGTGAGCCGTTGAAGGGAACGATCGTGCTGGCGACCGCTGGGCGGGACAAGGAAGAGAGCGAGCCGCTTTTCACTCTTCAGGAGTCAACGTCCGTAATCGGCCTCACGATCTATTACCCGGAGCAGAAGGTCGAGGACATAAGGCCCTATCCGTGGACGTTCAAGCTTATCGGCGCTGACAATACCGTTGAGAAGGTCACGCTGATCAACAGCTACAACGGGATTCGGACCGGGCCGGAAGGCAACGTCAGGCATCGCATCCGCGGCGTCTACGGCTGTGTCCTGCGCAGGGGGATATTCGTCGACGGGTGTGTTGACGTCGGACGCATCGAGGATATTCAGTTCCACGGAAACTGGTGGTGGATGCCCGACGCGAAAGGCAACTCGCTGATCGTCAACAAGTATATGCTCCAGAACCTGGAGGCGTTCATCTTCGGAAAGACCGACTCGGAGTTCGTCACCAACACGTTCGTCTTCCCGGCGAAGATCGGCTACCACTTCATCGCGACTGAGAAGGGTGTTTGCTACGGCCAGTTCTCTGGGATAAGCGCGGACTGGGCGCAGAAGTGCATAGTCGTGGACGCTGTACTTTCGATTGGAATCGTCATCACCAACGGGATGTTTGCGTCTTTGGCGCAAGATTCGGTGGACCCGACCCAGGTTGTGATCAACGAGACGAACAGCGGGTCGGTCCGGTTCGAGAATTGCATGTTTTGGGGGGAGCCTATCTACAACGTGATCTCGCACGGCTCCGGTTACGTGTCGCTGTCGAACTGCTACCTCAGCAGTTGGCGCAAGAGCGACAACCCGACGCCGCTAATACTCGCCGACAACGGCAAGCTGCAGGTGATCGGATGCACGTTCGGGACCGGCCAGCCGAGCGTGGCGCTGAAGCCGGGCTTGAAACACGCGGTGATTATGGGCAACAACGGCGAGAAGGGCGTGCGGATCGTGAATGAGATCGGTGAGAAGGCTGCGATTGTGGGGAATGAGGCGGCGGAGTAGGGTTGTAGGTTTATAGGTTTATAGGGTTGTAGGGTTGTAGGGTTGTAGGGTTATGGAGTTATAGGTTGGCAGGTTCGCGCAGACGGCCGTAGATTCCCAGGCTGTAGAAGAGGCTGAAGAGAGCCACGAGTTCTTCCAGCAATTCCTGTTCCTGATTCCATACGAGTGAGACAAAGGCGATGATGCAGGCCAGGCCGATCGTGCTGGGATGAGGCAGCGACGCTCGGGCAAATGCCGCGACGCCGGCTTCGGGACGAAAAGCGTGTCCCGAAGCATAGGGAAGCGAGCTGCCGGATTCGGCCGCGGCTTGCGCGGTAAATGCGCGTTTGGGCTTCTTGAACTCCAGCCACGCTGAGAACAGGACGAGGAACGGGAGAATGATGGGCAGCCTGTATACCGACGGGAAGCAGCCGTTGAAGTAGTTGTGGATGTTGGTCTCGTTCTGAGAATTGCCTCCCAGGAAGCCGGGCGTACTCCATCCGAAAACCCTTTGTCCCCAGGTAACCTCCTCGCCTGCGTAGAGAACGAAGAAGAGCATCAAGACCAGGTAAGCCGCGGTCACATGTCCGCTGAGAGCGCTCGTTGCGTGTTTCCTCAATCGCAGGACAGCGCGGCCTATAAGGATGGCGGAGGCGACCATCAGGAGGGGCGTGAGCAATTCGAAGACGCCATCTTCCTTATAGAGAATGCGAAATGCGGGTGACGAGGGATCGTAAAGGCGGATGTGAATCACCATGAGCAGGCCCACGGTGGATGAGGCGAGGAGAACGAATCGTGGGGAGGGACGCGCGGACTCGCCCACGAACACTTGAGTCAGACGGAGACGCCGGTCGCTGTTGCGCGCCAGAACCAGCGCGGAGCCCACGACCATAAGCAGGACCGCGAAGAAGTAAACGGCGTCGGTGAGCTGCCGCCGGCCCTCTTCGGTGATGCTGTGATCGGCGCTGGCGTAGGTCTGAAGCAAACGGACTAGCTTCGGGAAGAAAGCCGGATAGCAGACAGCCAGGACTATGCCAAGCGAGAGCAGTAGAACGCCGGCATTACCAATCTTTCCGAGGCCGACGCGCGCTTTGTATGCTTGACCGGCTGGAGCCACGTTTTCCGAAGCGGTTTCCACAGACAATGAACGTTCCCTCGCAGTCCAAAAGAAGTGCGCAGTGGGGGGTCAGGACAGCCCTGCACAAGGGAGGCCCCCGCACAGCGAACTCAGCATATCAGGTGACACGATTATATCCTTGAGCGGCTGAAGTTAAACCGGAAAATGGCCGGGTTTTACCGATGATTTTCCGAGGCAGGTCCCTTTGGCGCGGGGTCAGGAGACCCTCGTGCAGCGAGGGGGTAAGGTTGCAGTGTTCAACGCGACGGAAATATTGTATGCTATAAACAAGTTAGCTGAGGAATAAGCAACAAACGGGAATCTCTGCTCAGCGTCGGGAGACAGCCCGTGTTCCAGCAAGGGCAATACATTTGGCAGTAAGTGGAAGACTCAACATCGAACGTCTCAACCAGGGGCAACCGCTCATCTCAGCAGCCCCTGATAGCTGGGACAATGCGTTCACCCTCAACCCAACAATTGTCCGCCTGGAGAGGTCGTCGCGGAACGACCAACTCATTCGAGGCATACTCGGCGATCATTCGTTGGATGACCCCAAGCTCAGCGAAGGTGTCGTGGCGGTATACTACAGGGGGCTGCCCAGGGATGTGCCAGGCTGCCCGCCGCTCAGGTCCGCGGTGGGACTCGCGGTATTTACGCCCCAGTTGGAGTTGCTGAAACGTTTTGCCCATCCGCTTGTGGCGCCGACGGATGACCCAGCGGGCTACGACTACAATGGAGTCGAAGACCAAAGGATCACCCGGATCGACGACACTTTTTACATGGTCTATTGCGGCTTCAACGCCAGTCTGAGCATGCCTGAGAGAGTCAACATTTGCCTGGCCGAGTCTACAGACCTGCTGAACTGGACGAAGCTTGGCCCTGCCCGCGGCGATGTGAATGACTATCCGAACAAGGACGCGGTCATTATGCCCGGGCCAATCCAGGGCAAATACATGATGCTGCACAGGCCGATGGTTGGCGCTCAAGGTGATTTCACTATTTCGCTTGCAGTGAGCGACTCGCCTACTGGTGAGTGGCGGGATATCGGCCCCATCATGCGAGCAGAGCAGGACCCAAGGTATATGATCTCCTGGTTAGGAGCCGGCTCCGCTCCCCTTCCGCTCGGGAACAACCGGTACCTTGCGGATTACCATAAGGGCAATTACTCCGCCGCGGGAGAAAGGGACTACTGCGCGGGTTACGCTATCCTGAACTTCAACAGGTTCAGTATGGACAGCCCAGAGGACATAGTGGAAGCCCGATGCGACGGCCTTCTCGAACCTGAGACGCCCTATGAAGTCAACTCCCCATGGCCTCAACCGACCAAGCTGAACTGCATCTTTCCCGCGGGAAGCTTCGAGTATAAGGGTGACATCATTCTCGTCTACGGCGGCGCCGACGCGTACGTGCTTGGAGCCCGGATAAACAAACGCGAACTACTGGCTTATCTCGAAGGGCAGGGCGCGGAGTCGGGTTCGGATCAGGGTGGGTCTGAGTGATTGCGGGGATCGCGGGGGGTTCCGGTGTTGCGGTCCCGGACAGCCGAGGTGTCCACAAAGACGTTCATTTGTTATATGCTTCCCGCAGATACTTGTCGTGATTCTCTGACAGGTCTCCGGTTCCTGACGCGACGCACCCAATCGCTCTTAAAGAGCGTTTTTTTGCTGATACCTGACTGCCGGCTGATGCCAGAGATTCGTCCAATGCTCTCCTGATCAGCTCGGCCATGGATATGCCCATTCTCCTTGCAGCCTGTCTCGCCTTCTCCGCTTGCTCATCGGTCAACTGTATCTGTGTTCTTACCATTGGAGCGCCTCCATGATTACAATATAACACATCGGTGATGTAATCCGGGCGACGCGATGGCTCATTGCAGGATGCTGGTGGAGGAAGATGGGCAGGTGCGCGCAGTCCCCCGCAGTCGGCCCATGCAGGAAACCCGCCATCAGTGTAGCGAACACCAGTATGTAAGCTGAAGTCTCAATGTCCGAGGATTTCCCCCAATGAAGCTTAGACTCCCATTCCTCATTTTCGTAATGACCTGTTTGACCGCTATGGCTTCGCCACAGATACAGGCGAAAACCACCGGCGGAAGCAGGATGTACCACACGTGGCTCAAAGGTTGCATGAAAGACATCAGGCGCGACGTCCCGCTGATAACCAAATCGGCGGAGTCCGCCGCTCGGCTTTACGTTGAGGACGAATATAAGGTCGGAGCGTGGGGCGATCCAGGTTTCGTCGAGGAGTTCAGGGGACGCTCCGGCGGGATTCTGCCCATTAGCTGGTGGGTGAAAGAGAACGCCACGAAGTCAGTTGTGCTTATGACGCTACGGGATGATCGTCTCTCCGATGACCTGCGACAAGCATCTGAGTTCCAGAAACAGGGCAACATGGTGGTCATCTTCGCTCGGAAAACGGTGACCAAGGATTTGGAGCCTTCGGCCACTCTGTCCTTGATCGATACTCACGCGGCTGAACACGGAGGACTGATCCCCTTGGGCGACAAGTGGCTGGTTCCAACCGATCAGCCGGCGAACATCGCGGCGCTCTGGACCTGGACAGGCGAGTTCATCGCCGCCTGCACGCGCCTTGGAAAAGCTCCCCAAGTATGGCAGTCGATGATGGTACCCGGCGCCACAGAAAGAAACAACAAGTACATTGCCGACATGGATCAGGCCACGCCAAGAGGGCGTCTGTTCCTGGAGAAATGCCCGCCTCCCTTCCCGCCGGGCAAGGCAGCTCGCGCTTACCTGGACGGAGTCACAAAGAACGTGGACGAGGTCTTCTCTAAAGAGGGAGCGACAATCCGAACCGTCGCTTCGACGGCGCTGCAGACCCGCGCCAACGGAGGCGGCATTTATGCGGCGCTGACGGGACACTCCCTGATGCACGAGATGGGATGCGCGCACGACCCCGGCCTGTTCAAGCCTGTGGCGAACGCGGATATCAAACCGGTGGATTTCGTCATTGGCATGGGATACGACAGCATCCTCACCGGAAAGTTCTGGAAGAACGTCGCCGAAACGATTTGTCCGACGGGCGCCAAGATAGCCTGGAGCTTCACGGACTACAGGCCCGATGCGGTAAAGTCACTCTTGCCGGGCGAGATGTACATCAATCAACACTGGGCGATGGGCGATTCGCTTGTAACCGTGCCCGGATACGATGTAAAGATACTCCCGCCCAGCGGTGTCATCGGAGACGCCATCTACTGGTCGATCAACGCGGAGATGCTGCGGCCAAGTGACAGGGGTTCAGGAGAACGCAGATGAGAATGGGGGAGGCAGAGGGAGACCTGCGGTCCGCGGGCGTGCGGGGTCTGGAGACCCGCGCACAGCAGGAGGCAAACTCAATCTGGCCAAGAGCATAATGTGCATAGTCCTCCTGTTCTCCGTGTGTAGCGGCGGTGCCACAACCCCAGATAGTCTTCGGCCTTGCGTCCTCGCACGAAACTCACCCAGGCGTCATCTGTCAGCCCCAGGTAGCTCAGTGCGTCCTGCCCTGGCTGGTCGCTCACCACGGGAGTTCAGGTGCCGAGTGCTCTTGCACGAAAACGATGGGGTTGTAGTAGATGGTGCCCTTATGCTTAATGCTTCTCTCCTGGTTCTTGAGACTGCCGAAATTCGCCCCAGTGTATCCACCCGGCACCTTGGGCAGTGATGACATTATCGCAAAGTGCAGATGGATTCCTTTGCCGCTGCCGCCGGACGAGAAACCGGTATTCCCTTCAGTCCCGATGAGTTGGCCACGCTGCACGCGGCTCTGTTCGTTGGGAGTAGTGCTGGGGTTAGGCAAGTTAGGGTCGAACTTGGCAGCAAGATGGCCGTACAATGAATAGACAACGCCTTCTCCTGGGAGCTCATGGCCAATCACCACGTAATTGCCCCAGCCATCGCCCGCGTCCTTCTGCTTTCGCGCTACCCAACCCGCGGATGCAGAACGAATTCGTCTGTCAGATGTGGCCAAATCTGCACCCAGGTGACCGTAGTAGTGTGGAGTGCTCAGTGTATTCTCATCGCCAAAGAACTGCGTGTACTCTCCAGGGTAGTACTTCGGAGGATTCGATTTGAATGTAACTGGATACTGAAAACCGTCGTAACCATTAGGATGTAGATCGGGAGGCTGCTCTACCACGTCCCGGTCTCGATATGTCAGAACCAGCCACACCTGCTTGACCTCACAGTCATCGTACGACCGCCACATATCCGGGATGAACGTCTCCATGTCCAGCAGGTTTGCTTGGTTGCCACGCAGTAGTTTCGGATCGACCGGGAATTCCCAGGTCTCCCACTTGTCGCTCTTCGCCACCGCGCGGCCGATCTCAGTTCGGTTGATACAGACAATGGGGTCTTTGCGGGGAATCGCCTTGATCTGGAACTTGATCTTGGCGGATGTGCACCTGCTGACTTCCTCACTCGTCAGGTAGAAGGTGTTCGACCAGACCGTTTTCTCACCGGACCGGTCATCCCCCAGGTAGACGATCTTGTCTGTCAGAAGTCCGATCTTGTTTCGCGGCGGACCGGAGTAGCGAGAGAACTCGGTCAAGGTAGCCATGTTGGCCGGCGTCTTGAAGTCGGCTCCGTATTCCTGAGCGAGCATCTTGCTCTTGAGAATCTCGGCTCTGTCGTGCGAGGGAGGATGCGTGGAGAAGAACTGCTGGAACAGGTCCTTGCGACCGGTGGAAAGCGTCTCCAGCCTGCGCATGAACGCAAGCCCGCCCGCAGGGTCATAGCCTGCGCTTACGGCGTAGTCGAAGCCTGCGGCGTCGGCCTCCAGTTCATCCTTACGTGACCGGCCGGACAGGAAGAGCTGCTGCGTCATTTCTCCATAAAGCTTGACTTTGGCGTCCTTCGCAACGGCCTTGAGGAAGGTTCCCGTCAGGATCGAGTTCTTCATCTGCTTGAGGCCGTGGCCCTTGTTTGTGTGCGCGAGTTCGTGCCCAAGCACATAAGCCAACTCGTCGTCAGATACCCCGTGCAGTCGCAACAGCCCTGCGTTTACATACAAGTGACCGCCGGGAAGCGCGTAGGCGTTCACCTCACTCTTGTTCAGCACCTTGACCTGGTACTTCAGGTCCGTTCGAGCCGACCGGGACAGCAACCTGTTTACTACGTTGCCTGCCCTGGCGTTAAGTGCAGCGTCTGTGCTTACCGATTCGTGTTGCTCCAGCGACTGGCTGCCCATATCACCTAAAGCCTTTTCGAGTTTCGGCCCGCTGCCCAGCAGTATGGCGGCGTTGATCAGAGTGTCAACGGTGCTGTTCTTGGCCGCCATTGACGGGTTGGCGAACAGACACAACAGCACTACTGCAGAGAAAGGAATCAGTCTACGTCTCATGTTTACTCCCTGACAACAGAATATCAGTGTGATAGTCGCCCGAGCGTCCTACACGTTCCTATCAGCTAGCACAGTAACACCCACTATGGCACTCTTATGCTTGCGAGAACGGACTCGATGTCTCTTGGCATTGTCTTCCAGCAGTACTGACCACCGGTTATCAGCACGCGGTATATCATCGTGTAATCTTTCCCGAGTTTGTCCTTGTGTTTGCCGCCCACAGCAACTATGATCCCGTCGCGGTACGAGGAATCGGCCCCTCTGTAGTCGTGATAGACCACGATTGCTTTGTACCTACCACTGCCGTAAGTCTTGATAGACCTTTGCTTGGTTGCGAAACGGCTCTCGTTCCAATCCTCCATCGAAGCTTGGGCAGTGTGTTTCCAGTCCTGGACAAGCCTCTTGGCCTTTGCCTGCGCCTCCTCCATGCTGCCATGGACCGAGATGCCGCCGAAGGCGATCTCCATGTTTGGCGACATCATGATGTCCGCCTCTTGGTTCGCGGATGATATCGTGTGGGAGACTCTGATCCCCAGTACCGCGCTAGAGTTATCGTCCGCGCGCCATGTGGAGTGTTCCCAGCCTTTCGGACACGTTATTGATGCCTTCAGTCCGTTGGGTAGCGGAACGTCTTTCTTCTGTTGGGACAGAGGTATTGCCCTTGCGGGAAGAACGAAGATCGCGAGAAATGGCACAAGTACGAGTAACAATCTTTTCATGCTGTTCAACTCCTTACACGAGTAATCGTGTCCAATGATATGAACCAGTTCCGTACAGAACTGACAAGAACAGAAATGTGCACACAATGGCCAGTCAGCGCAGCGTCCAAATCCCTTCCGCCTGCAGTTTGCGGGGGTCTCTCCACCCACAACTCTAGCTCCAGAGCTTCTTCGTGATCGAATGAAGCTCCCGCAGTCCTCGCTCTCCCTTAGCCTTAGTCTCCACCTTCTTGTAGCACTCGTACTTTCGTGCCTTGGGATTCCACCGATAGTATTCGCCCTCATAGCGGTGGGGATCGGCGTGGCTCTCCTTGTCAGCCCAGATCATCTGGTAGACCATCACGGCTTTTCCCGGCGCAAACGTGTTTCCGGCCTGGTATTTGACACCACCCTCAAGAGGATGCTGGAGTTCCAGCAGTTTCAGGAATCTCCCTTTGCCCCACGAGAACACCCTTATAGATATTGTCCCGTCCGAAGCACCCATATTCGTCATACGGAAAGCGATTTCCTTGGTTCCATCTCCGTTGAAGTCACCGATCTCAATCGTGTGCTTGTTAACGACAGGCCCTTCGCCTTCTCCAATCAAGTAACTATAGCGATCCCAATGCTGCCAAGCTTTCCTGAGGTTATTGCCTTGGCGGAAAAGGACTATGATCTTGGCCAACCTGCTCTCGGATCCGTAGTTGATGTCACGTGCCTGCACAGCCAGGGCGACATCTTTCTGTCCGTCGCCGTTCAGGTCACCTTCCGCAGATCTGACCAACTGATAGCCGTTGGGCACGAAGCGGCTAAGATCGGGCTTCTTCGTGACAGCAGCGGTGCCAATGGATGAGCAGTCGGCCGCAGTCAGAAGAATGAACAGAATGACCGGACCAACCTTGGTGTATCGACGAATCATATTGACCTCCTATTACCTTGGTTCATATCAGCAAGCTGGGCGTCGAACAACAAACACGGGTCGTCCACCATAGGATCGCCCGACACGAGCCGAGCCGCTTCTCTGCATCCGGCGTCGCAGTCAGGTCGTGAGTGGCACCCTGAGCAGGACGTGGGTAGCAGGCTTCGCCGTGTGTACGCTTGCCACAGCGGATGCTGCCACACGCTGTCTATGTCGGTGTAGTGGCACAATCTAACTGGGGAGTGGTTGCACACCCTCACATAGCCCGATGGGTCTATTGCCACGAAGTGTAGGGCTGCGCTGCAGCGCGTGCCCACAGTCAGGTTACGAAACTGCAACCCAGCTATCAGGCAAGCGGGGACTTCTGTGCCCATCCTGCCGTACCTTCCAGCGGTGTGCAGTACCTCGTCGGCGATCAGAAGCATCCGCTTGACCTGATCCACGTCCAAAGATAGCTCTGAGATCTTCCCCAAACCTCTTCCCCCAGCAAGAAACCGGTTGAGCAAGATGGAGTCCGCTCCGGCAAGGAGAGCCGCCGCAATGGTTTCGACCAGTTCGTGTTCGTTGATTCGGGTGATGGTTATCGCCGCAGTGACTTGCACGCCCATAGCGCTGGCAGCCTCCATGGCTCCCAATGCTTTGCGAGCGTCCCCTCCCGCCGTCAGTTCTTGGTAGGTTCTCAGGCCAGGCAAAGAAACTGTCAATCGCAGCCCGCATTCCAGGCACACTTTCAGAAACTCGCTTGTTGACAACGCGCCATTCGTGTTCATATAGAGGCTTGGCCTGGATCGACGCAGGGAAACGCCGTCCGTGTCTTCAAACGCGTTGACCGCTTCTAGTCCGGCGGCAAAAGCGACTATCTCACAAATATCCTCCCGCAGCAGCGGCTCACCACCCGTGAACGAGATATTTGAGACGCCGGCATCCGCCAGGAACGTAAGCATCTCCTTGACTTCCGCAGTCGTCATATCCTCGATAACGCCATCGAAACGGTCATTTGTTCGGTTGGGCTGCAAATTCACTTGCACAGTCTTAACGCTACAGACAAGGATACACAACGCTACTTGTTGCGGGAGTCCTGACTACGGGCAGCAAGCCATTCCCCAGCATCTTTGACCATTCCCTTGAGCTCTTTGCGGTCGTAGATTTCCCGGCGATTGGCCACTCTCAGAACCAGGATCATCAGTTTATCGTCGCGTATGCAGTATGTCGCTCGGTAGTCCCCGACCCGGACCCGGTAGATATCGGAGGAAGCCTCCAACACTCTGCACCCGGACGGCCTGGGGTTGTCGGCAAGCTCAAGCAGCTTGACCCGTATCCTATCCCTGGCTACTTTCGGCAACGCTTCGATCTGCCGACCGGCCCTGGGACAGATGTAGACTTGTAGGGCCATTACTCACTTGCCTCAAGCTTCTCGAAGAACTCCTGCATAGGAAGGCAGCAAGCCTCGATACCACCCGCAGCTTCGACCTCCGCCAATGCCTCTCTTGCGTCTCTCAAGTCCATCTGATCTTCCAGATATTCCATGAACTGCTCCAGAAGATCAAACTCCTCAATCGGAATAAGGGCAGCGGCCCGCTTCCCGTTGCGAGTGATCACGAAGCGATCTTTTGAGTAAGCAGCCTTTGCGAGCACTTCGCTGAAGTCCGTGCGCGCTGTTTTTGCGGTGATAGTTGTCATCCGGGCCTCCAGAGCTAACAGTTGTAACTTCTACAACTATTATACCCGATTCAGCCTGGAAGTCAAGGCTGAAGTGGCCACCCATTGAAATGGCTTCGCTCTCCGCCTGCAGCCACCACTTATAGCCGTTGGTGTCTAGCAAATAGTAAGCATGTCCGTTGGCAAGATTAATGACGGGACCAGTTATAGTTCCGGCACTAGCCTGCATACATTGAAAACACAGCATGACACAAAAAGATACTGCAAGAACCTTCTTCATCTTTCCTTCTCCTTCGTGATGTGTTGTATTGGCGGTTGCTCTATGCGGCAGCCTGCCAGCCCCATTATATCACCCCCCCGAATTTTCCAGTGATCCATCAGAAATAGGAAAAACAGGTATTATTACCAGGGTGAGTGGGGCATGACGAGACACTGGAGACTGAGATGAGTTTGCGGTCTTGTATGTGGAAGTCTCGAAGCGATCATCGACCGAAGAGCTGGCTGCCGGACTAGGGTTCGAACCTAGGACCTACTGATCCAGAGTCAGTCGCTCTGCCAACTGAGCTATCCGGCAGCGTCAATTTAGATTACCACCCCGCGCGGGAAATTTCAAGGGCGCTGAGAGCAGATTGAAACCACAGATGGACACGGATGGGGGAGTAATTGCCGGCGGCCGTCAGAGCGCTCGGGTTCGCTCAACCCTCAACCCTCAACTCTCAACCGAGCTATCTTATCGCCTTGCCCCTATATGTCGCGGCGCCGCTGTCGGCAAATGCGTAGATGACCTTGCCCTTTTTGTTGGCTCGTATGACTGTTATTGCGGCGTCGGTCTTGATTGCGCCGTTGTCGAAGAAAAGCGCGGTTCCGGGGTTGCCGGCGATTATGATGAAGTCGCGGCCGAATCCGTTGTCTACTCTTATGCACACAGCGTCGGCGTTGGCGCATTCGGGGTCAGGGGGTAAGTACCCTGCCTTGATGGTTGGAGACTTGGGGCCCTTGAACGGCATTACGAGCGTTTCGAACGTGGCCGGAGCAGATTGGTTTTTTCTGAACCGGCAGATTTTGGATGGAACGAGTTCGCGCAATAGGGATATGTTCGCGTCCACAATATCGGGCGTTGCCGACTGGTCGAGGCAGCGCAGAAGCGCGTTTCCGCCCTCGGCGTAGGTCGAGCAGACTGAACCATTCACCACTTGGGGTTTTGCGCCTTCGCTGAAGTGGAAGTTCAGGTCGAAGGTGTGCTCTCCTTCGCCACTCACGGTGTCTCGGATGAGCCAATAGTCGGGAGCGCCGCTGCCGGACTTCAGGAAGACAATCTGCCTTCGGTGCGTCAAGCCCTTGTAAGGGGCGCACTCGGCGTCTATGAAATCAACGCCTTTGGTCGCGGACCAGATATGCTCTATGCCCGGCGTTCCGCCCTGGTCTTTCTCGTCCACGCAAATGGTGTTGTGGACCGCGGTCGGCCTCACTTTGGGCTCGATCGGCAGCCCATAGTTCGGGTTGCCGGGGTCGGTCAGGATTTCCCTGCCGTAGGCGTACATTGTGAAAGACATCTGCTCTCGATGCCCGTGTCCCTGGCTCTTGGACGCTTTGAGGAACATCTGCCTGGCGTCAGTGTACGGCGTTGTTTCCCAGGCCGACCTCATCACGTACCATCCGCAGTCGGAGCACCGGCGCGATGCCTGCTCCGGCATCTTGCCTTTTGCGCCCTGGCTATTGATGTACGCCAGGTCCGGGCGGTCGAAAAGCTCCAGATAGGCGCCGGAGACCGCCTGGCCGTTCTTCATCAGAGGAGATTCTCTGTGAGCGTCTCCGATGGCCGGAAGCGACAAGTCGGGATAGGAGACTCGAGCGTAGCAGTCCCACAGCGTGTTCATCTTCTTCCGCGCTTCGGGCGAAATCGTCACACCCGCCTTTTTCATCGCGGCGTATTGCCCGGTAACCTGGTTGGCCGCGATCGGCACGTACATAGTGGAATCTTCGCTCGGCCTGCCGCAAGGAAGAAAATCCCTCAAAAGGCTCATCTCGAAGAACGACTTGGAGCTCTCCAGCCATTCCTTGTACTGCGTAAACTCCGGATAGTTGACAGCTCCGTCGAACATGCACGAGTTGGCGTTGGTCAGCCAGTTGCCGCCGAGTTCCGGGGAGATGGCGCGCATGAAGTTGATGTGCTGCCAAAGCGAGTAGAGCAGGTTGATCTTGAGGTCGCGGTCCCAGTATTTGTTCTCCTTGAACATGGCGTGGACCATCTCGCCGAAGCTCCACGTGCGCTGGCTTGCGATTATGCCCGACCACGGTATGATGACGTGGCCGTCCTGTCCGCGATGGACGCCGGGGCACGGGATGTCCCGAAGCCAGTCTCGGAGGAGCGCCGCAAGCTGCTTTGCGTAGGCTTCGTCGCCGGTCGCGGCGTAGGCGGTCTTCAGCAAATGGAGGATCGTGGACGCTCCCGGAGGCGCGCCCTGCGACTGACGGGGACACTCGGCTCTAAGCCTGTACCAGTCCCAGTCGGCGCTGTCGTACTTGTATATACATCCGCTGGCTTCGACCTCGTTGTTCATCCAGGCCGAGACTCTGGGACTCGCCTCGCCCTTTGGCTCATCCGGCCACTTGGCGAAATGCTCGATCATCAAGTCGCAGGCTTCTTCCCATGTGCCGGCGTCAACGGCTTGCCAGAACTCGCCAAGACCCGCGGCGTCGCGTTTGAACTGCGTGTGGAACTCCTTCATCAACTCAGGCCCGGGCAGCAACAGGTATCTCGGGTAAATCTTCGCCTTTCGGACCCGCGAGCCGATGCCGTCCTTGTTGACGCCGAGGTCGAACCGGACCCACCGCGCCGGCACGTTCTCCAGCGCAAATGACATAACCACGTCCGCCGGGTCCTGGCTGTACACCCGGGTCCACGGACCGTCTTTGCTCTGGGTCGAAATTCCCACGGTCAGGCTGTTCGGCTTGCGCCTGACTTCGCCCTCGTAGACGATGGTGTTCGTCATCTCGAAGATGAACATGCCGACCTTCCGCTCCTGCCCGAGGTCGATGGTAAACTCTTCGCGCTGCTCGACGCCGTCGGCGAAGATAAAGAAACCGCCGCGTGAGGGAGTGATGATATTCTCCAGTTTGGGTACTTCCGGGTTCGCCGTGCACGGTGACGAAATGGTCGCGCCCTGCTTCACGTCGGCGTAGTCGAGCCAATACTCGCTCAACTCTCCCATTTTGGTAAGGGACACGGCGGGGGAGATGATGGCGAGGGTGGCGATGAGGATGGTTAACGTGAGCTTCATAGGTGTATGATACTCCTCTTAGCAGAAGAGTTCTACGGATTGCCGAGAGTCGAATCGTGCTTCCCCACGTTTCTCAGCAGAAACGCATCTGACCGGATTTCAAGCGTCATCCGGCAGCCTCCGTCAACACGCACTTCCCATATTCCCACCGTGGATATGCTTCGGGACTCGCTTTTCGTCCCGAAGCACAGAGTCCTCTTCAGGGACAGCGACGGATGCTTTGGGTTCTCGGCAAGAAGTCGCAGAGCCTTATCGGTCTTGCGCCGAAGCGCCTCCGGCAGCGACCGATAGGCGTCCTCAAATCTCCGCGTGACGATGAACCTCAACGGCTACTCTCCCTTGAGGTGTGCGAGGAGGTCGTCGACGGACTCGAACTCGATCACCTTCCCGCTTTCGATGTCCTTCTGCGCCCCCGCTTCCGCCTTCTGCCATTCGGGAGACCAGAACCAGGCGTCGCGCTTGTCCACGAGTCTCTTGGGGGTGAGCACGATCAGGCCGTCGCGAACCTCGCAGTCGAGCACGTCCCCGTCCTCCAGACGCGCGGCCTTGCGGATTCCGGCCGGAAGGGTGATTTGGGCGTTTCTTCTTAGTTTCAGAAGCATGATAAACTCCGAAATTACGAAACTAGCACATTCGTATTATACCACAAGGATGCTCATGTGGAAATGCGGGGTATCGCCCGGCCACTTCGGCAACGGGGCTGCGCCGCGCTACCGAAGGATCGGGAAGGGAAACGGATTCTGTCTTAGCCCGCGCCTTTATGCCACCCTTCCAAGCATCCCTCCTCCCTATCCTATCCATTATCTATCAAGTTGACAAGGCATCTTCCGTGCGCCATAATGGGGCCGGAAACGCGAGCTGGCAGTGATCCAGAAGACTTGATCTGCTGCGACAGACTACGAGCCGATTGGATGGTGGATGGCAATGTGCAGAATTGCGAGACCGTTTTTGCTAGCCCTGGCACTGGTGCTGTGTATCGGTGTGGCACGCGGCACACCGGAGGGGATTCCTAAACCGGTCGTGCAACGTCCTTTTGCTTTTGCGCTCCAATTCGACAGGTCGAGCAAGCATCTCTACGTGGTATACGAAGGTGGGTTGCTCAAGGTATGGGACGTCAATGCTCGGGACGAGGCTACAGGCGGTTTTGCATGCGTTCGCGAGACACGACTCGCCCAACCATCTGGTCGCTATCAGATCTCTGCAGATTGCCGCCGTCTCTTGGCGGATACCCAGTCCGAGGATGGGCGAAGTCTGGAGGGTACCGTTGTAGACCTCGCATCTGGAGCGATGATGTGTCATTTCGTCGAAAAAGTGGAGTGGGGCACTGCGTGTGCCCTCAGCCCGGATGGACGCTTTGTCGCGGTCGAAGCGGGGAGCACGCGTGCCCGCGAAATAGCCATCAGAGAAGCAGCGACTGGCAAGCTGCTCAAACACTTGCCGGTTGTGGCAGATGTGTTGGCATTCAGTCCGGACGGGCGAATCCTGGCCTGTGGCAGAAAAGACTGGTTCGGCGGTGATGGAGTCAGTCTGTGGAGCGTAGGCACGGGCAAACAGATCGGTACGCTCGCCGGTGGGGCTGGCAAGCTATACACGTTGAAATTCAAGGCAGATGGGCGTACAGTCTGCGCGGTGGCGGATTGGGTCAAGCAGGGGTGCCTATGGACGTGGGATGTGCCTGTGCCCGGTCACAAGGGAACTGTTGTGCCGAAGCTGCAGCAATTCCTGGGTGTGCTGGAGCACAAAGTCGACATCGCTGGAGGCACGCTCGGCACGTTAGTATGGGTCGAAGGGTACGTGGCGTACGTATGTACATTGGGGCCTAAGGTCGTTGCGACTTCCCCGGTGTTGTGGGAGGATGGAGGAATTGTGGATGCCGTGTCGATAAGCCCGGACGGCAAGAAGGTCGCCTACGCGAAGTCCAAGGACCATAGTGTGTGGATCCGGGACCTGGGGAGCGGGAATCCAGAGGCGCTGCCCTGAGCTCGGGACGTAGGGCTCGATTGTGGCTCAGTGCAGAGTCCCCGATTCTTCGCTGCGCGGCCTTCTGCAGTAATCCCTCTGTCCCCTTGTTGCTGCGCCGGCGAAGAGACACCGTTCCCACAGTATACCAATACCACGGGGTCTACGGATTGTCCAGAGTCGGATCATACTTGCCGACGTTTCTGAGAAGAAAGGCGTCGGAGCGGATCTCAAGCGTCAGCCGACAACCTCTGTCCACACCCGCTTCCCATATTCCGGGCGCGCCCTGTATCTTCTTCAGCCGCAGCGACGGATGCCTTGGGTTCTCGGCAAGAAGGAGCAGGGCTTTGTCGGTCTTGCGCCGAAGCGGTTCCGGCAAACCCCGGTAGGCTTGCTCGAACCTGCGGGTGACTATGAACCTCAAAGGCTACTCTCCCTTGAGGCGCGCGAGCATGTCGCCAACTGATTCGAACTCGATCACGTTGCCGCTATCGACGTCCTTTTGCGCTTCGGCTTCTGCCTTCTGCCACTCGGAAGACCAGAACCAGGCGTCGCGCTTATCCACGAGCTTCTTGGGCGTGAGCACGATCAGGCCGTCGCGAACCTCACAATCCAGCAGATCGCCATCCTCCACGTGAGCGGCCTTGCGGATTCCGGCCGGCAGCGTGATCTGGGCATTTCTTCTTAGCTTCAGCAGCATACGAATCTCCGAAATTACGAAATTAGGATATTAGGATTATACCACAATGCAACTGCTAAGCAGATCGCGCCCCGTCAGGAGGCCCCGTTCTCTATCAGCAGTTCTGCCAAATCTGTGTGACCCTGCGCAGTTGCGGTGTGCAGCACTGTGTCGCCATCTTCATCTCTGGCGTTGACATCAGCACCTTTCTCTATCAGCAACGCTGCCATCGCCTCGTGACCTCCGTCGGCAGCCCTGTGAAGCGGCGTCCAGCCGGCCCACATAATGGAACTACCATTGTTCTTCGCGTTGACGTTGGCCCCCTTCTGTATCAGCAACGTCGCCACGGCTGTGTGACCGCTCCCGGCAGCCCCGTGCAGCGGCGTCCCGCCTCGCGTGTTGTCTCCCGCGTCCACGTCGGCGCCCTTCTGTATCAGCAACGCTACCACGGCCTCGTGACCGTGGTCGGCAGCCCAGTGAAGAGGCGTCCAGCCTTCGTTGTCTACCGCGTTGACGTCGGTGCCCTTCTGTATCAGTAACGCTGCCATAGCTGTGTGACCATTCCTGGCAGCGGTGTGCAGCGGCGTCCCGCCCCACGTGTTCTCTCTCGCGTTTAGGTCGGCACCCTGCTCTGCCAGTAGCTCTGCTACAGCCTCGTGACCCTCCTGGGCGGCCTTGTGAAGCGGCGTATCGCCCGCGCCGTTCTTCGCGTTGACGACAGCTCCCATCTCTATGAGCAACTTTGCCACGGCATCGTGATCCTTCCTGGCAGCCCAGTGCAACGGCGTATCGCTCCACACCTTGTCTCTGGCATTGACGTCGGAACCCCGCCTCCTTAGCTCCGCCGCAGCCAGACTGTCCCCTAACCACGCAGCCCAGTGAAGAGGCCCCATGACCAAACCTACTTCCGCGCCGTTCTCAATGAGAACTTGTGCCACGGCCTCGTGACCCTCCTCAGCAGCCAGGTGAAGCGGTGTAAAGCCAGCCCAGATGGAAGAACTGTCATTGATCTTCGCGTTGACGTCCGCGCCGTTCCCTACCAACAGCTCTGCCAGAGCCGTGTACCCATTGAAGGCTGCGTTGTGGAGCGGCGTAAAGCCCCCCTCGGTTCTCGCATTGACGTCGGCGCCGTTTTCTATCAGCACCTTGGCTACATCTGTGTGTCCCTGCGTGGCAGCGTCGTACAGCGGTGTCCCGCCGTCATCGGTTCTCGCGTCGACCTCTGCACCCATCTCTATCAGCAGAAGTGCTGCGCCCGCGTGACCATTCTGGGCAGCCGTGTCCAGTGGAGTCCGGCCCCAACTATTTCTTGCGTTGACATCAGCACCGTTCACTATCAGCAGCTCTGCCAGAGCCGGATGACCTTTTCCGGCAGCGTAGTGCAGTGGAGCAAAGCCATTTCCGTCCGTCGGGGCGATATCAGCGTCATTCTCCATCAGCAGGTCTGCCACAGCCGAATGACCATTTCTGGCAGCCCAGTGAAGCGGCGTCATGCTCAAACTGTCTCGCGCGTTGACGTTGGCCCCCTTGTGGATCAACTGTCCCGCCACGGACGTGTGGCCATTTGCGGCGGCCCAGCGCAGCGGCGTAAAGCCATCTTCGTCCGTCGGGCCGACATCAGCGCCATTCTCCATCAGCAGCTTCGCGACAGCCTCGTCACCGCTTTGGGCAGCCTTGTGCAGTGGCGTCCGGCCTAAATCGCTTCTCGCGTGGACGTCGGCGCCGTTCTCCAACAGAAGCTCTGCCAGAGCAGGACGACCATTATAGGCGGCGTGATGCAACGGCGTCATGCCCAAACTGCCTCTCGCGTTGACGTCCGCGCCTCGGGCTATCAAGAGCGTGGCGGCGGCGAGATTGCCCTCCTCCGCGGCCCGGTGCAACGGAGTGTCGCCGTTCTCGTCGTGGCCAACTACGTCCTCCAGAGCCTTGCTAAGCTCTTGCGATCCACGAGCCACGAGCTCACGAGACAGCCTGGCGAGGGATCCGTCGCCCGTTGGGCGAATGCCGCGTTCCTGTCCAGACTTCATCTCATCCATCTGCAGTGCCCCCGGCCTCTATCTTCGCAAGACGCGCCTGCGCTTCTCTGATCTGCCGTCTCACATCCTCAGCCATATCGGCAAGCAGGTCGCGCCCAATTTCCTCGGTCTCTCTTGCAGATTCCATCAGACCGTACAGTTGGGACTCTATGGCTTCCGTAGTCTCGGCTTCAATCTCGCTTAGCCTGCCCTCGATCTGCGCAATCTTCCTTATGACGCGCACCAACTCGGCTCCTGGCCCGTCGCCCTTGACCGATTCTGGCCTGGTCTCCCATTCGGCGAGTATTCCGCGCAACCGGTCCTCGTCTCCAGCCTCGTATGCCAGATTCGCCTCCACCATCAGCTTGGCGCGCCACTCCCGCTCGTCATCGTCATTTGCCAGATCGGGGTGAATCTTCTTCGCGGCCTCCCGGTACAGGTGCTTCAACTCCTCTGACGCCTCAATCCTGCACCGAGTAGGCACTGCTACTTCTCCGGTTTCATCTGCACTCGACTGGGCTCTTGCCCTCGCCTCCGCAGCGCGCCTTTGAGTGTCTGCTGCCTGCGGGTCGCGTCGTGCCTCATCCTCCGCAATCTGGGCCTTCACATCGTCAAGCTCGGCGTACACTACCCCGACGACCCTCAGGTAACGCTGCTCAAATGCCCGCAGGTCAGCCTGGAGCGTGAGAATCTCGAGCTCCTTCTCGGCAAGCTCGGCCTCCAGAGCAGCCAGGTATTCTTTCTTCTTCTCCAACTCGCGGGCCTCGGGTGTGAGGACCCGCAGTATCTCGCCCATGTTTAGGTTCCTCCGGATGTGCGCGAGGTCGCAACGAAAAGCCACGACCGAATCGATTCGGACCCCTGCCTCTCACCTATTAGCGCTTCCGCGATCTGATCAGTACTGCGACCGCCACCAGGACCAATGAAGCACTCAATGCCACGAGGTGCGGCGATACACCGGGCCTGTACCGGTGCATCATGTAGTAGTTCACCTCGGCCAGGCCAACGAGTGCAGCAATCACGAGAGCAACGACTGAGAGCACCTTCTCTACGTTCATTGTTGGTTCACCTTCCCGGAGAGAGAATTACCCTTACTTCTCCCCCGCCTGGTCTGTGTTCATCTGTGTTTCCTCTGAACCCCACCATTCGCTCCCTCCGTAGTGAAAGTATTTTACTAACAGAGTGCCTTAGTAAAAGTTGAGGGGTCAACTCTTGCTAAGACTCTGTCACGCAGGGAAAACACTCTGCTACCAAAGATTCTGGAACGAGCCGTTAAGGCCCGGTGAGATGGTACTGCTTTGGCGCCCTCTTCCACACGCCCACCACCAAGTCGGTGATGGACACGGCGATCTCCATTACCGTCCTGCGCTCCGGCGCACCCAAGTCAACAACCCTGTCTGCGAACCGTGCGGTGATCAGGAAGTAGTCCGACGCCGGGAAGCCCTTGCTCGCTGCATCGGCAATTGCCTGATCGTATTCGGACAGGGCTAGCTCGTAGTCTTCCAGAGTCCTCTGGTATGCTTCGTGAGTCTTGCTTCGGCGTTGCAGTGTTTCCTCCATTCCTTGTCTCCATCCTTGCTCGACTTGGTCTGGCAGGAGCCTCACTCCACTGAAGCGACTGGTGTTGACCTGATCCATCAGGGCATGTCGGGCTAGCGTCAATACGAAGGATTTGTAGTTTCTGCTGAACAGCTCGCCGAGATCATCCCCTAGCATTGGCCAGTACACGTGAATGAAGCGGTGGTTCGTCTCCCTCAGGAGCGCGCCAAGAGCTCCCTCCACAATCTCAGATAAGCGAGATGGCTCCTTCGTTCGAAATGGCCAGAACATACTGCCTCTCCGTTTCCGAATCTTCGGTATCAGAGCGAAACGCGGTTGCAGAAGCACCTAACCCTACCCGCCGCTCTTCATCTTCTTCTCAATCTTCGCCCACGTGTCCCTCAACGTCACCGTGCGGTTGAAGACGAGCCGTCAGCTCAACTCCCCAATCATCTCACGAATCGTGCTGATAAGCGCAGGAATATCATCTTTGCAGATGCCAAAGAGCTGCTCGGCGTTTACCTGGAAATAGCCGTGGGCGAGAAAGTCCCGTACGCCTATGATCCCGCGCCAGTTTATGTCGGAATATCGGCTGAGCAAGATGCCTTCCGTCTTGCGGTCTATCGCCTTCAATTCCTCACCTACCGCAATCAGGATCATGCAGATGGCGTCCATACGGTCAATTCCTGCATCGGTATCCGTGAAATCGGAGGGGCTCTTGATCTCCGCGAACCTGCGCGGTATGCGTTCCAGCGCCTGCAGCACGCTTGACAGCCGTTCGGCCAGCAATTGCGTGTCAGACATACACGGCCTCTTTCTCAACGCGCGCTTTCAGCCTGGGATTGGTGAGTCCCCGCAACTGCACAACGTCCACGCGACGTCCCAGCAGTTCCTCCAGGTCTTGTTTCATCGCCACGGCCTTGAACAAGTTTGGCGCGTCGGTATCGAAGACAATATCGACATCACTGTCCTCATTTGCTTCCTCGCGGGCGTAGGAGCCGAAGTAGCCTAGAGCAAGCAAGTGGTATTGATCGGCGTGCTGTTCCTTAAACGCTTTCAAGAGAGCCTCTAATCGCGCTTTATGCAGGATAGCGTCGTTCATGCGTCCACCTCTCTGTTTGTTGACGGCTGACTGCTGATAGCTGACCGCCTTCTCTATCTTCGCCCACGTATCCCTCAACGTCACCGTCCGGTTGAAGACGAGCTTAAGTGGGGAGTGATGGAGTCGGGGTGGATGCAATCGCCGAAGACACGGTCCTAAGCCGCGATCTTCACTCGTCCTATGAGCAGTCCTTCATCTCCTGCGACTTGCTGCCCATCCTCGCGAAGCGCTTCGATGTGAGACTCAATCGCTTCCTTGGTGTTGGCCAAGGCTTCCTCGACAGTCTCGCCTTGTGAGAAGCAGCCCGGAAGAGATGGAACCTCAGTCCAATAACCGCCTTCTTCAGCGGTATGAACCAACACTGTGTAATCCATATTCTATCCCCCAAGTAATCCC
Source organism: Armatimonadota bacterium (assembly GCA_030649165.1). GTDB lineage: Bacteria > Armatimonadota > UBA5829 > UBA5829 > JAUSEB01 > JAUSGG01. Next base: position 802 of record JAUSGG010000227.1, on the reverse strand, counting down.
AGGAACTCGTCGACCGTGAGTCCGGCCTTCCTGATGGCCGCGTGCAGCAGGCCGACCTTCACCTCGCCGTGGCGTGGTATTGTCACAATCTGCCCATTCGGCATTTTGAGGTAACGTGGCTGCCTCTGCCGGGGCGCCGAACGCCGCCACTCTTCTCAAATGCTCTTATGACCGCGTCCGCCTTCACGCCTCTTGGCAGCAATGTGTCCTCCGCGCAGCAATCGGTACCGCATTATAGCACAACATCTCTCTTGCCGTTTCCGATCGCTTCCCCGAACCCTGCCCCTCACTCTCCATCTTCTTCTCAATCTTCGCCCAAGTATCCCTCAACGTAACCGTCCGGTTGGAATTCATGACTTGAACAACTCCAAGTATTGCATGAAGCCAAATACCCTGCTTCGCACCGGCAGTTCGATTTCGGACAGCACACCACGATTCGTGAACGTTTTCAATAGCTCGTTGGCTGTAGGATGCGTTACTCCCAGGTGTCTTTGAACGTCTTTGCCTGTTCTATCTTGCGGGAACGGCCTCCATAGTCACACCTTTCGCGTTCGGAGAAGTCAGTTCCCGCACCGCCAAGTCCATTTCGCGCTTTCGTGATAAAGAAAACTCCCTTTCCCCCCTTTCGAGTTTTCCTCGTTGATCTTTTTCCGACAAAAGTCTGTTATTGCCGAGCGATTATGTCCCCTCTATTGCAGAGGGAAAATGTCCCCTTAATGTCTGTCAAGCTATCCTAGTTGCGCCGATCCTGGATCCGTTTCCGGCTCGCCGAGCTGTTCCTTTTGCGGTCCGCGCTGTTGCG
>JAUSGG010000221.1 GCA_030649165.1 Armatimonadota bacterium | reverse complement strand
AGCAACCGACCCCGCAGGCGGGGTTATTTCGGAAAGAAAGCGGCCTATGTGGAGCCCCGTTGTTTCGGGATTTGAGGGTTGGGCGTCATACGCATGCTATAGCGGACAGCTTCGGGTCCCAACCCGGAAATCCCGAAACGGGGCGCTTTCTTAGGAGGGACGAGGAATCTGCTTTTTCCGGGAAGCGTGGTCGAAAAGCAGACCCTTCGCAAGCTCAGGGTAACGCCTTGTGCCGGCGTCTCCGGGCTGATGGCTGAAAGCTAAAAGCGATCCCATCTGTGTTCTGTGTTCATCCGCGGTTAGCAGAATTTCGTGTTTTCGTTATTTCGTGCTTTCGTGATAGAATCCCATTCCGAGGTGGGGTGTTGCCGTGCCTGAGACAAAGCAGCAACTACAACAGCGCGTTAAAGAGATAATCCGCATCCTCCGGGAAACTTACCCGGACGCGCGGTGCACGCTGGACTTCGAGACGCCGCACCAGCTTCTCGTCGCGGCAATACTGGCTGCCCAATGCACGGACGAGAAGGTGAACGAGGTCACGCCTGCCTTGTTCGCCGGATACCCGACCGTGGAAGCCTTCGCGAACGCCGACCAAACCGAACTGGAGCAGATGGTCAAACCGACCGGCTTTTTCCGCCAGAAGACGCGCTCCATCATCGAGTCCGCGCAGGACATTGTCAACGTCTACGGCGGGCGGGTTCCGGACACGATCGAAGACCTGCTCACGCTCCGAGGCGTGGGCCGCAAGACGGCCAACCTCCTGCTCGGCGTCGTATTCGGCAAACCGGGGATTATCGTGGACACCCACGTCAAGCGCGTCGCCGCACGGCTGGGGCTGACAAACGAGACGGACCCGACCAAGATCGAATTCGACCTCCGCGAGATCGTGCCCGAAGAGGACTGGACCCACTTCAACCACCTGATGGTCTTCCACGGGCGCAGCATCTGCAAAGCCCCCAAACCGCTCTGCTCCATCTGCCCCGTGCAGCATTTGTGCCCTTACGGGCAGGCCCAGTTCCGAGCGCTGAGCGCATCGGGGCCTCCGACTCTCCCGACTCCCTTGACACCCCCTCCGCCCAACTGCTAATCTTTGGATGAAATCACGCAAGGGCTGGCGGCCATCCCTCGCCGCGCAGGTGAACACCGTAATGCAAATCCTTCAGAAAGGACTTCGGAGCGCGCTTTTCCGCGCCGGCACCGGGCGCTCCGGACATAACTCGCGTATGGACCTTCCATTGATCTCCCTGCTCTTCGTCGCGCTCGCGTTTCTGGTCAGCGGCGAGGCGGCCGCGTCCGTTTTCTGGCAGACAAAGGATATGCTCCACTGCGGTGGCGACCTGCGCGCGGGCGTCGTATACGACGGCTCGAAATCGACTGTCGCCGTGCCGGGCGACGGACAGGTCCACGGCCTGTTACACTGCATCCGGTTCTGCGATTTCGAGAAAGCCGAGTTCGTCCTGGAGTTCGGTGAAGTATCGCCACATGTGAAGTGGGAGCTTGGGGCGGCGCTCCTGGACAAGGGAGGCGAGTGGAGGAGTCTGCTGAAAGGACAGGGCGGTGGAACGCACAGGGCCCCGATGTCGCCGATCCCCCGGTACACCGGCGCGGATGTGCACCTCCGCGTCAAGTCCGACCAGCCCGGTAAGATGGAAATCCTCCGCTGGGCGGTGGAGACCCCCGCGCCGGCCAGATTTGCCAAAGAGCACGTGGAAGCGAGCAAAGCGCTCGCCGGCGCGACGCCCCTGGAACGTGGGCACATACCGCACTGGAACCCCACAATCGGCGGTTTCGTGTGCGCCTGCAACCCCACCCATCCCGAACACTACAACTTCTGGCTGGAAGATGAAGGCGAGCAGCTCTGGAGCTTCGGCAACTACCCGAGGATGATGAAGCTGTACGGCAAGCCGCTGCGCGACTTCATCGTCAAACACTGCAAGGCCGGATTTCCGGTCAGGCGCGTCAACGACCAACCGCTCGCGGCAAATCCGTTCCTCACCGGAGGCGAGTATCGCATAGACACCGGCCTGATCGTGGCGAGCGGCAATCTGGCCCGGGACCCGCACCTGAACGTGCATCACGCGATATACGAAACCGGCGGACTGCTTTACTCCATCGAGGGTTTCAACATCACTTACAAGTCCGCCGATGGAAGCTCTCGCTCAATCGACTTTGCGCGGCCGACCGCAAGCGTCGCCTACGACACGCCGAGGAAAGACAACGCGCGGTTGACGATGGAAGCGAGTGACGACGCCGTGTCCGCCCGATTCACGATCAATGTCTTCCGAGGGCGCGTCACCATCGAGGCAAGCGCGCGGAATAAGGGCGGCGGCAAGGTCAGCGACATCACGGCGGGATTTGCGCTGCGCAACTGCGAAAACTACTTCAAGCACGCGCCGAACAAGATCAGACGTTTGGGCGACGTGACGCTGATCTACTCGGAGCAGCCCACGCTGGAGGAGTGCAACAACATCCGGCTGGCTGGGCCGGGCGCGCGGGCGGTCGAGACCCAGGAGGAAGGCGGCAAGATCAAGCGCGCGACGGTCTCGGCCCCGCTGTCGCCGGAGCTTGCGACGGGCGCGGAAGCCGCCGGCAAGCTCGTCGATATCAACGCGGGCTCCACGAGCTATGCCGAGAACATCGACCTGTACAAAGGCGTGGATTTCGCCGATGCGGACATCAGCCTGTCCTTTGTCCCCACGTACGCGCTGCTCGGTCTGGCCACCTACTGCCATCGTTTCCCGGAGGACAAGGAAGCGCGAGAGGTCGCCGACAGGATGATCGAGAACTTCCTGAAGACCCGGACGCGGCTCAATTGCCGCGACCTGGCCTATCTGCTCTGGGTCCTCGATCTGTTCGGTCGGCAAAAGGACGTGGATGAGGTCGCCTACCTGATCGAGCAGCGGTCCGAGCAGAAGGATGAGCTCGGCGCGCTGGACGGCGGCGCTATGGGCATCGGCCTGCGCCGCGCGGGCCGCTGGGACGCCGCCGACCGGATCACGGCCAAGATCAAGGAGGTCTGGGATTTCGGCGTGGTGCCCGCGTGCGAATTCCTGGGCTCAGGATCCCTGCAGTCAAAGGCGTGCGCTGAAAAGGCGTACAAGCAACTCAGCTATAACCTTAGAACGATGTACTGGGACGCGCCGGACAAGATCACGACCCACACGAACCGCGAGGTCGAAGAAGGCCCCGCCGAAACCCAGGCTTACACGTTGATCGCTCTGGACCTGCTTTCCCGCCAATACGGAGGGATCACCCCACTTCGCCTCGACTGGTCCGCCAAGACCGAGATCACGAAACTCTCCTTCGACGCCAAGACGAGTGAGTGGCGCATGTCGTTGATCAAGACCGCCGACTTCGACGTGTTCACGAATTTCCGAAAACCCACCCGCGTCCTCTGGAACGGCAAGGAACTCGAAGATGGCAAGTGGAGGTACAGCCAGGACACGGGCGTCGTCTACATAACAGGTGTCAAGGGAGATGGAGAGTTGACGCTCGTGGTAGAGGGAGAGGCACCGAAGGATGATCCGGCGTGGAAGCCGATTGATTATTTGGGGTTGGGGAAGAGGTAGGTATGAGATATGAGACAGCAGAAGACCTCACCCCAACCCTCTCCTAGAAGGAGAGGGAGCCGGCCAAATCCCCCTCCTCCCAGGAGGGGGCAAGGGGGAGGTTCTGCTTACTGCTCACCGCTCACTCCTCATCGCTCATCACTGGACCCTCGCCACATCCCCAAGTCCTGCCCTCGGCAGCAGCCGGCGCTGGTATGCCCCGTTGACGAGCTCGATTGAGGAAATGCCGCGGGCGGTTACGTAGTCGCCGGCGGAAATCCCGGCGTCGTTCGCCTGGACCTTGACGCCAAGGGCCTGTCGCCACACGCCATCGCTCGCTCTGTACCAGCTTACCGTTCCGGCGCCGTCGTCAATGAACAGATAATAAGCGCCGTAATAGTCGCCGCCGGTGTTGGGATTTGCCAGGTTCAGGGAGCAACGGCCGACCGTTCGGACCAGGAGTCCTATGTTGTTCGCGCCGAGTCCATCTTCCACGCCCCTTTGGCCGGCGCCCGTGGCCGGATTGAAGCCGGCGTCGCCGCCGCCCAGTCCCGCATTGCCGATCATGATTTCAGAGACGCCGCCGAAGCCGTCAGCAAGGACCGTGCTTGCGTTGATGTAACGCTCGCCGTTGGCGTCGGTCGCCGGAACGCCCCAGACATCCACCGCGTCACCCACGGAGCGGCCGTGAGAAGCCTTCTGGACCTTGATCCCGCTATGGCCGTCCGAGGCGGCAATGTAGAAATAACCGGTGAACGCGGCCGTGACCGTGGCGTTGGGCAGCAAAATCGTCGCTCCTCCGTTGCCCAGGCTCCTGGCCTCGGCAACCTCTAACCCGTGCTCTGACGCCCCGACGGAGACGATCGGGAACGTGCTGTTGTTGTAGTCATTGATGTAATCGCGTTCGTAGTACCGCAGCCCGCTGCCGCCGTGGCCCTGCCCGGTGAGGATGTCCAGGTCAGTGTCCCCATTCCAGTCCTTCACGTCGGCGCCGGAGATCATCATTATGCTGTAGTCCCTGAGGATCTGCACTCCCGCGGGGTCGGAGAAGGTCGGCTGGACGTTAACCCCGCCCGTGCCGATGTTCTCGTAGTAACGGATACTGTTCTCGAAGTTGCAGCCGATGAAGTCCAGCTTCCCGTCCCCGTTCCAATCCACGTATGACCCAACATTCGGCCTCGTGTATGTTACCGGCGATCCGCCGGGAGTGATCATCTGGCCGACCTTCAGCGAAGGACTCGCGTCGGTACCGAGGTTCTTGTACCAGTAATAACCGGTGTCGTCGCCTTGAACGACGTCCTTCTTACCGTCGTTGTTCCAGTCGCAGACCAGGACACTGGAGCGCGAGCCGGGGCTGTCTATCGGCGAGCCCGCGGCGTACAGCCTGGCCCCCGCCCCGAACGAGGGATTCGCGTCCGTGCCGGTGTTGAGGAACAGGGTGATCCATCCATCTCCGTCCGCGACCACGAGATCCTTTTTGCCGTCGTTGTTCCAGTCGCAAATGTCCGGCCGGGCGTGCCCGCCGCTTGCCATAAGGCTGATGATCTGCCCGCCCGCGTAGAGCTTTTGTCCAGTCGCAAAGACGGGGAAGAACCGGTTGTTGAGGTTACGGAAATACCACACGAAGCCATCGGTGTCGCCGGCGATGAGGTCCGGCCTGCCGTCGTTGTTCCAGTCAACAGTCCGCACGCCGTTCTGGCGGACTGCGTCGCATTGCTGGAACCGCTCGGTGTATGGGGAACCGTTGTATTCATCCCGCCGCTCAAACACGGACGCCGTCGGAGTTCCGACGTTCTTGTGCAGTCCGCCGTAATACCGCGGCAGAGCGGCCTCCGACGCGGGAGTGCGCTCCCAATACCGTCCGGCGACGATGTCCAACAGCCCGTTGCCATCCCAGTCGGCCACCTTCACGCCGGAATGAGCGTCGCCAATGTAGTACGGCGTCGGATACGCGATAACAACGCCCGCGGCAAAGACGGGCAAGGTCCTCGTCCCGATATTGCGGAACCAGTAGATCGGCCCCTCCTGGCATCCGGCGAACAGATCGAGGTCGCCGTCAGAGTCGATATCCGCCACATCGTACCGCGGGTTGGTGAGCACAATGTCGCTGCCGCCGGCCTGCACCGCCACGGCGTCAGCGAGACGCGGATAGCCGTTAGCGTCCCGGCCCTGACTGCGATACAGGTAGCAGTGGTTGTTGCTGCCGACCAGAATATCGGCCCCCGCGTCGCCGTTGCCGTCCCAGTCGTCCACAAAACATATCGACGGGAAGATTCCCCCCGCCTGCGGGCCTCCCGCGACCTGTGTGCCGGTTATCGTCATCAGAGGACCGATGCGGGTGTACGTGAGCACGCCGCCGGCCTCAGCCGTGGTGTTCTTGTAGAAGACGATCTTCCCCGCGTCGGGGCCGTCCGAGAAACTGGGGAAGAAATCGAGATCGCCGTCGCCATCCCAATCGTAAAAAGCGACCGACATCCAGCTCCGGCTGTCCGCGCTGGCGGGAAGTGTGAAGAGGTTGCCGCCCGAAGTCAGCCGCCCGCGATCGACCATCCGATTGCCGCCCACGTTCTCGTAGCAGTAGACCCACGGCTCGACGCCGGCCTTAAAGAGGTCGAGGTCGCCGTCGCCGTCGAAGTCCACAAAATGATCGAGGTGGCAGGCGTTTATCTCCCTGCGCTTATACTCCTCGCGGAAATGGTCGCCGTCGCCCACCAGGCCGGGATACCGATCGGGCTTTCCGAGACCCGACTCCACGGTATCGAAGTACACGTGATAGGTCGTCTGCGCCTCGTTGGTCATCACGAAGCTGAGCGTGATCCGGTCTATGCCGAGATACTTCCTGATCCGGTGAGGAACGAGATACTTCTCGTATCCCGCCCGTGAGGCGTCGAAGCTCCTGGGTTGTCCGAGCGCGTCATACCCGACTACCTCGACCGTAAACTCATCGAATTCGCCGGAACTACCGTTAGCGGCGAGCAACTGCTGTAGATCGAGGTCGAAAGAGACCGGTGAGTATTTCCTGGTAACGCCGCCCGGGTTGACCGTTAGCGCAACGCGGTAGCGGTCCGGCGACACCCAAAGCGCCTCGGCGATGCACGTGGAACTCGCGCACAGGAGAAGCGCCAACACGAGCAGGATTGATATTACCGTTTCGGGACGAGGGCCAGACTGTCTTGAAACCAGCTTCCGCATTGTCGTCCGCCCTTGGGCCTGAAACGAGCGTAATCCCCTCTCCCTTGACGGGAGAGGGTTAGGGTGAGGGTGATACAATAAGTCTTCCGCTGACCTTTTGAGACAGCTTGGAGAGCGTTCTAAAACAACGGGAACAACGAAAAGCGGAGCTTCGTTCGCCCGGAGGGAGAGCTTACGCATTTACCTTGCCACCTTCTTTACAACCTGGGCTCGCGCGTGGACGCGCCGCCACCCGACCCGTACCCTGCACACGACCCAGGTACACCCTTGCACAATGCGTGCCAGAAGTCCTGCCGGGGGAGGGGGTTGACGGTTGTCGGTTGACGGTTGGGCGATGGTCCGCGGGCCGGAGCGGAGTGAGTTCAGTATTCCGGGAATGTTACTGAGTTAATGTAGCGCGAGCGCCAAATCCCTCTCTCCCCCTTGGGCGGGAGAGGGTTGGGGTGAGGGGGGATTGCTGTGGGGATCGGGAACATTTCCCTATCCTGCGGAACGGCATCTCAAGCCCCAGCTTACGCATACAGCCAAAGACAGTTCCCGCGGGGCATCGCAACCGGGGGCGCCGCGGGAACTAGACTCCGGTGAAATCCGACGGGTTGGTGAAGGTAAGAGTTCAGACTTGGTGAGTACGACTCTCTTCTCTGCTCAGTTTCGGGAGACGACGAGCGCAATCCCCTCTCCCTTGACGGGAGAGGGTTAGAGCCTGCCCTGAGCGAAGCGAATGGGGTGAGGGTGATACATTCCTACCTCAGAAACTTGGACACGAATGGCGACGTCTCGCCGCGGCGGAGGAAGTGGCCGGATGGGCCTTCGCCGAGGAACTCGGAGAACCAGGATTCGTGCTCGACTTCCTCGTTCAGGATCGCCAGCGACAGGTCATAAGTGCGGTGGTCCTTGCCGGCGGTGATGTTGCAGATGTTGGTGTATCCTGCCACCGCGCAGCGTTCCGCGTTCACCAACACCGTCAGCATTGCCTTGATGTCCCTCGGATCCGATGGGAGCGCGGCGGGCGGGCAGGCTGAAATGTCGTGGAAGTCCTTCATGTTCGCCGGCAATGCGCCGCCGAGCTCGTAGATACGCGGGAACAACGCCTCGAAATGGTTGCGGTCCTCGATGCGGGCGGTTTCGGCGATCTGTTTGATCCCCTCCCCGTCCAGCCCGATGAGATTGACTCGCAAAATCGTGTAGTAGTAGTAAGTCGTGATCTCGGCGGAAGCGTTCTTGACCAGAAGATCGACCAACTGGTTCACGTCCACGCCCGCCTGTTCCACCATCTGTCGCGCTACTCTTGCCATAGTGTGCCGTCCTTTTGCCGGGGATTTGGCCTCCTGTCGAACCAAGGGGCCACGTACTATTGGGGTGATACCCAGAATGGGTTACGTACATTCAGCCATTGACCGGGTATAATGAATATGGTAATATTGCCATACGGTGAAGGACTCAGAACGAGAAGACAAACCTCTGCACTGGGTGGGGTCGTCGAGAAAGGACCTGAAGGCGTTTCCCGAAGACGTGGTGGATGTCATGGGCTTTGGCCTGCGCGTCGTGCAGCAAGGCGATACACCGGATAACGCGAAGCCGCTCAAAGGGTTCGGCGGCGCTGGGGTATGTGAGATCATAGAGGACTTCGCTGGCGATACGTACCGCGCGGTGTACACCGTCCGGTTTGCGAAGGCAGTATACGTTCTGCACGCATTCAAGAAGAAGTCCCATCACGGTATCGAGACGCCGCGGAAAGAGCTTGAGGTCATCAGACTGAGGCTGAAGTGCGCCGAAGAGGACTATGCAGCCAGGTATCCGGCGGGAGAATGAGTGTCTGTAGGAGTGATAAGCAATGAACGAGGTACATGAACTGGTTACAGTGGAAGACTCCAGCGGCAACGTGTTCGCCGATCTGCAATGCAAGGACCCGGAAGACAGACTCGCCAAGGCCGATATCGCAATCAGCATTGGTCGCGCCATCAGGGAACTAGGGCTGACTCAAGCGGAGGCGGCCAAGACTCTAGGGATCGACCAACCCGGAGTATCCAAACTGCTCAAGGGGCAGTTGCGGGGGTTCTCCACAGACCGCCTCTTCAAGTTCCTGACGGCGCTGGACCGGGATGTTGTGATCACAATCAAGCCCGCCGCCAATAGGAGCGCCCATCGCCACGCTTGTGGGAAGATATCGGTTGTAGCACCGTAGGGACAGTTCTTGCTTCGGCAGCGGCTCTGCGCTCTGCTACCGAAGCATCCGAACACGGCGTGATCGCCTTCCATATTACGAATAGGTACCTCGAACTCAAGCCGGTAGTCGGCGATCTGGCTTCCGATGCGGGGCTGGTTTGCTACGCTGAGGACGATAGCAACATCACGCAGGATCAGCGAAAATCGGGAAAAGCCGCCTCCAAGTGGGTCATCATGGCGCGCCGGGAAGCGGATATGGGAGGCTTACCGCGTGACCGCCGGTGGCAAGAGGTCAGTGGCCGCCCCGGCGTCCGCGTGTGGACCGATGACTTCTCCAACATACTTGGGGCGCTGCGGAGGTAGGTTGGGCAGTCTCGGGAAAGGGGTTTTCCGAAATAACCGCGAATAGAGTAGAGTTGGAGAAACCTGAGTCAGAGAGAGGCAACAACCAGGTTGCCCGTGCTGTCGCGGGCCGTCGCGGGCGCGGGAGAACGATGGACAAGCGGAAGGGGTCCGGTGGCGGGGTCGAGCATTAGATGCGTCGTTGTGTTTCTGGGGAGGGGTGCAGTATGTGGTTCAGCATGCCTGACATAGGAAGAATGGAGGCGAAGAAGGATGTCCGAGGGCTTGTGAGGGCTCTGAAATACAATACTAGCTCCTGCCTGACCGCAGTGGAAGCACTTGTCCGTATCGGCACTCCCGCCGTTAAGCCGCTTTGTCGAGCTCTCCAGGACCGCGACTACGGCGTGCGCTCGGAGGTGGCGGGAGCACTTCGCAAGATCGGGGACGTGAGTGCCGTCGAACCACTTTGCCGGCTTCTCAGCCACCGCGACCACCGCGTGCGCGAGGTCGCGTGGTCTACTCTGGAAGCCTTGGGAGCAAGAGACCGTTGCGTCCAACCGCTTTGTGAAGCACTGAAGAGCCGCAGGGAAGGCGTCGGCCGCGATGCGGCGAAAGCACTGGGCAAGATCGGCGATACGCATGCCATTGAGCCGCTCTGTCGGGCACTCAAGTATGCTGTCGATCGAGTGAGTGTAGCTTCGGCGGAAGCACTGGGCGAGATCGGCGACGCGGGAGCCGTTGAGCCGCTCTGTCGGGCACTCACGGATGGTGACAATCAAGTGCGCAGAGATGCGGCGGAAGCACTGGGCAAGATCGGCGGTCCGCACGCCATTGAGCCACTCTGCCAGGCACTGGGGGAGACTGACTTATATGTGCGTTGGGTTGCAGCGATAGCACTGGGCAAGGTGGGCGATGCGCGCGCCGTTGAGCCGCTCTGTCGAACCCTTAGGGATAGTGACGATCGAGTACGCAAAGCTGCGACGGAAGCACTGGGCAAGGTGGGCGATGCACGCGCCATTGAGCCGCTCTGTCAGGCCCTTGAGGATAGTGACGATCTAGTGCGTAGAGCCGCGGCGGAAGCACTGGGCAAGATGGGCGATGCGCGCGCCATTGGCCCTCTTTGTCAAGCACTGGCGATCGAGATGCCCCATAGGGAATTCGAGGCACTGAAGAGCTTGCTTCATAGGACAGTCACAACTGCAAGTGTCGAGGACCTTCGCCGGGTGCATGCGCTACCCGACGCCCTCTCCGGGAAGACAGCTCGCGAAACCTACGAGGTTGACGTATTCATCGGTGGCGAAGAGTGGACGGTGGACTTCGCCCCATTGAAGCAAATGGCCTGCGAGGAACTTGTCCGTCGTGGCATTCAGCCGTAGGAATACTAGCGAACGCGCTGACAACCGCTTCCCACCCGACGCAGGCACCGGCGTAACAGTTCAGGGTTGGTAGTATCTTCTGCCCCTGCGTCCGTGAACAAAGTTTCCATGTAATATACATGCGTTTTCACAGGTACATTTTTGGGGTGTGTAGAAGTAGTATCTGTGAGCGGACTGGAGCGCCTTTCAAGAGAAGAACTGATAGCCATCGTCCTGCGACAGCACGAGACAATCCTCAGGCGGGAAGAGGCGATGAGACATCTGACTGAGCGCGTGGCGGCTCTGGAGTCGGAGGTAGATGATCTGCGTTCTCAGCTCGGCGGCGGCAAAGGCGCTCCTGACTGGGTGAAGCCGAACCGGAAAGAGCGTGGCGCTCAACAACGTCCTCTTCGCAAGAAACGCAAGAAGTCTTTTGTGCGTCGCCGTGAGCCTCCGACTGAGATACACGAGCATGCTATAGATGTCTGCCCAGACTGCGGCCGAGGTCTTGGGGGCGGCTGGCTTCATCGCGTGCGGCAAGTCATCGAGATTCCGCGGACCCCTGTGCGTATAATCGAGCATCAGGTGTTCGCCAGACGTTGCGGCGCTTGCGGCAGGGTCCAGATACCGAAGCTGGACCTTTCGGGTGACGTGTTGGGCAGGCATCGGGTGGGTGTGAGGCTGATGAGCCTGATCGCCAAGCTTCACATCGAATGCCG
>JAUSGG010000218.1 GCA_030649165.1 Armatimonadota bacterium | reverse complement strand
GCGTCCTGGGATACGTCCAGGGTCAGGTAATGGTATCCGCCGCTCTTGGCGTCGAAGGCTATCCTGTTTGCTATGGCCGCTCCGCCCGAGGCTATGGTATCCATCAAGGCGGCTTTGCCGCTCTCGGCGTACCCCGACTGCGCCTGAGCGCTAGCCGCGCCAGTGGTGGTCCAAGCGCCCTGCCCGCCGAGGTTGCCGTTATTGTAGTTGTCGAAGATTTCGTCAAGCCAGACCGCCACGCAGCCGGGGGTGGCTGAGGCAATTGTGCCGGATGAGTAGTTGGGCGTCTCGTCGTGAGAGTATGCGGCGTAGTAGTAGGTGTTGTTGCCGAGTCCCGTGTGCAGATAACCGTCGTTCGCTCCTGGGGCGGTGGAACGGTCACAAAGCAGCGTACCATCGGTTGGCCCCGTGGGGTAGCCGCTCGTCTTGTAACGGATCATGGTCCCGGTGAACCAGGGGTCCGCCGGGTTGGTCCAACTAAGAGATATCTGACCCGCGCCCGCCACGGCAGAGAAGTTGGTGACCTGGCCCGGAGCCGTGGGGCTCAGTATGCTCAGGCTGTAGACGGGGCTGTAACCGATGTTGCCCATCTTGTCCATCAGGGAAAACTTGACCTTGTTCCTGGTCTTCGAATAGATGAGCGGAAGACCTCCGGCCGAGATATAGCACCGGTCGTCGGCGTCCCTGCCGTCGCAGGCCACGGCAAGCGTCGCCGCGCTCGGACCCGACCCCGGAGTGAACTCGCCGTCAACCGTGTAGCGCACGTAGTCGAAGTAGATGCTCTGCGTCGCCGCGGACGCCCCGCTTCCGAACATCACCCTGCTTCCGTTTCCTTCGGTGTTTGCGATCATGGAAGCCGACAAGACCGCCGTGGGAGACTCGTCCACGTACACCTTGAACTGGGAGTTCCGTATCGTTATCCTGTAGGTGTGCCACTGGGTGGCGTTGAGGTTATATGTGTATCCGGAGTTCGCCGCCGATATGCTCGTGGGCGTGACCTTGAACCTCTCGTGCTTCACGCCGTCGTCCACGTATATGTTGCCCAGATAGGTCATGTCCCCGCCGACGGAGTCGCATTTGATTCGCGCGAGTACGGTGGCTCCGGTGGAGGGAGTGATTCCCCATGCCCTCGACCACTTGATCTTAGAGCCCGACGCCATGCTGTTGTCTATCACGTGCGCGACTCCCGGCTCCAGGGTCGCCCAGCTCTCGCTTCCCTCGGCCACCGTCCAGACTGGGGTCGCCGCCGACGGCAGCGTGGTCCCCCCGTAGTGATCGTCCCATAAGGCGCCGAGGATCGATGTGCTCCAGGTCGCCCCCGTGTCCGTTGACCAATGGACTCTCGCCGTCGTCGGGTTGATCCCGCTCAACGAGCCTTTGCCGGCGATCTCGGATATCCTCACTCCGACGTCCGGGGTGGGAGTTGTCAATACCTGAGGCGGAGGAAAGACTCCGTTCGAGAAGTAGTAGAAGTAGTCGAACGAGATGTCCTGGCTGGCGGCTCCCGAGCCGACCCCGAACATTATCCTTGACCTCGGGGTAGTCTCATACAACGGTCTCGAAATGGCGGGAGTCGGGTTTTCGTCTATGTAGAGGTTGAACAGTCCCTGCTGAGTCGTGATCCTGTAGGTGTGCCAGACGCCCGGCGTCACCGCCGCCTCATCGAGAGTGGCGTTACAGACTCTTATCTTGTTCGTCAGTATGGCGAACTGCTCCTGGTATTTGCCGTCTTCGATGAACACGTTGGCGAGATTCGCCTCCGGCTGGCCGTTGAGGTTGTACGAGTCGCATCTGGCCTTAAAGACAATTGTGCTCCCTCTCGTGTTCGTAGCGTCCCAGCCTTTCCTCCACTTCACGTCCCCCGAGCCGGTGTCGTTGATCCTGAGAACGCCGCTGGAGATCGACGCCGACGCCTCCGAGCCCTCGTGCACCGTCCAGCCCGCCGCCGTGGGCATTACATCAGCGTCATACTGCGACTCCCACGACGCCTCCCTCGGCGAAAACTCCTTGCAGTTGCCCGGACCCGCGTTGTCGGGGTCCGAGGTGAAGACCTCGAAAGAGTGCAGGACATTGTATGGGGGGTCCTGGACCAGCTTGTTGCTCGTGGTCCCAACGTAAACGTATCGCCCATTTCCTACAACAGCCTCCTCATATTCCCTGGGCGATCCGTGGTATACCGTGTAGACTCCGTACATATTGGCGGGGTCGGCGATGTTGACAAATATGCACCCATTGCCGCCGGTCGCCACGAAGGCATAGTCCCCAAGGAGGAGCAGTTGTCCGCCGACGTAATCCCAATGGCTGATGACGGTGGGATTGGCGGGGTCGCTTATGTCGATCGTCGTGATACCGTTGTTGGAGACATAGGCTATGTCACCGCGCAGGACTATGTCACCGACCGATCCGATGCTCGTGAGGTTGATAGTGCTTATTACGTACGGATTGGTCTCGTCGGAGATGTTCGCCACTTTGAACGAGAAATAATTGGCTGCCGGAATCGATCCGAAGTGGTTGTAGCCAAAGTACAGGTAGCTGCCTCGCGCCGCGATGCCGCCGGGGCTTTCGTCGAGCTCAAGCCTGGATACTTCGGTTGGTCCCGATGGGTTCGACACGTCGATGATGTACAGCCCCTTTGATTTCTCTGAGGCTTCCGTCAGATAGACCCTGTTATCGACTGCCCTGACGCCCCAGCCGAAGTAGCAAATGTTTTCGCCGGGGTTATTGGGATCAGGCTCGCAAGGTCGGTCGTACTGGCCCAGGTATACAGGATAGCCGGGATTGGAGATGCTATAATCGCGGAGCATTTCTCCCCAACCGGCGACGTAGAGCTTGTCCTCAAGAGGAAACATCTGGTTGTAGTAATAGCCCGGTCCGCCGCTTCTCCCTATGTACGTCAGGTTGTCCGGGTCGGAGACGTCTATCGAGTAGATGGGGTCGTAGGCGTCCGTCGGCCATCCTGAGAGGTAGGCAACATTCTTCCAGATGGCGGAGCCTCTGTGCGCGTAGCTGGAGCCACCGTCAAGGGAGTATGTCAACTCGTCGTGGAGTATCGGCGGGTTGATGAACGCGCACATAACGGGGGGCGCGGACCAAAGCGTGAGGATGACGGCGGCCAGCGCCGCCAAATATCGCGCGTGAATTCCGGCATGTTTGTACGGCGAAACAGGAATGGATACGGCCGTGGAGCGATTTCCCCTCATCACGTTTCCCCCAAAAACATGTATGGCTGCAACCGGTGAAAAGTAGAGGTCACTGCCGTACACGCCAAAATACCCGCCTAGGAGGGAGGCTTGAAATTCGGTAAAATCAAAGCGGTTGCAACTTAATTATGCTCCGGGCCAGGCCCCTTGTCAACCAGCACAATTACCAGGTATCAGTTCAGTCTTCCGGGGATTGTCATTTCGGAGCGGAGCGCTGGCGGAGTCTAGAAATCTGCTTTTGCTGTGGTAAGTTCCGGAAAAAGCAGATTCCTCGTCGTTCCTCCTCGGAATGACGTCCTCCGGGGCTTCTTTTGGTATACGCTCCTAATGAAGCGCCCCGTTTCGGGATTTCCGGGTTGGGACCCGAAGTAGTCCGCTATAGCATACGTATGCCGCCCAACCCTCAAATCCCGAAACAACAGGATCTGTTGTCGGTTGACGGTTGTCGGACCCGTCGGACCCGTCCGACTCCTCCGACTCTTTCGACTCCTTCCCCGTTTGCCAACGCCATTCCCACGCTGTAAAATCTAGCATGTAACCAAGTCCGTATCGCGGCCAATGAACACTTTTCGAAGGCTCTTACAGTTTCTCAAACCGCACTGGCGCCAAGTCATTCTTGGCGTCGCCGCGCTGGTGGCGGTGACGCTCGTCAGCCTGCTCCCTCCCCTTTTCACGCGGTACATATTCGACCGGATCATCGCCCATGCCGCGAGCATGTCGCGCCCGGCCCTGGTATCGCGATTGGTCTCCGTCAGCGCGTGGCTGGCCGGCGTATACGCGGCGATATGGGTCCTGACTTTCACCCGCTCGTACGTAATGCACGTGCTCGGAGAGCGCTTCATTCTCGATCTTCGCAAGCGCGTTTACGCCCATCTGCAGATGCTGTCGCTGAGCTACTTCGAGAGCCGGCAGACCGGCGAGCTGATGTCCAGAGTAACCAACGACAGCGAAGTAGTGGAGGAATTCGTTACGCACGCGGCGGATATGGTCATCGCCGATGCGCTCCGGCTGGTCGTCAGCGTCAGCATTCTCATCTACCTGAGTCCTCAACTGACCGTCGTCGCCCTGGTTCCCGCCCCTCTGTTGGGCTTCGCCGCCTTCAAGTTCGGCCGCGCGATGCGCAAGATGTACCGCACCGTTCGCGAGCGACTTGCCGAGATGAACGCGAAACTGCAGGACAACCTGTCGGGCATCAGGGTGATCAAGTCCTTCACGCGCGAGGACTACGAATACGACAGATTTGCGCGAGAGGCCACCGATTACTATACGATGCGCGTGCGCATCACCCGAATGTGGACCCTGTATTTCCCATCGGTCGAGTTCGTGGTCCAATCGGCGGGAGCGGCGGTGATCGTCTACGGCGCCTGGCTTCTCGCTACCGGCGGAGTCAGCATAGGGACGCTGCTCGCGTTTCTGCAATACATGATCGGTTTCTTCCAGCCGGTCAGCAGCATCGCCAGGGTGAACGATACCATCCAGCGCGCGCTCGCCGCCGCCGACCGGATATTCGAGATACTCGACGCGGAACAGGAGGTCCGGGACGCCCCGGACGCCGTCGAGATGCCGCCCATTCGCGGCCAGGTGGAGTTCAGAAACGTCTGCTTCAAGTACGGCACGGGCGAACAAGTCCTGACGAACATACACATACACGCAAAACCGGGAGAAATGGTAGCGCTGGTCGGTCCGAGCGGCGCGGGCAAGACAAGTATCATCAACCTGATCCCCAGGCTCTACGATCCTACCGAGGGGGCCGTGCTCGTAGACGGCGTGGACGTGCGGACCGTGACACAGGAGTCCCTCCGCGGGCAGATCGCCGTGGTTCTGCAGGACACATTCCTGTTCAATGGAACGGTTAAGGAGAACATAGCCTACGGGAAACTGGACGCCACGGACGCCGAGGTGGAAGAGGCCGCCCGCGCCGCCAACGCGCACGAGTTCATCACGGCCATGACCGAGGGATACGAGACGCAGATCGGCGAACGGGGGATAAAGCTCTCAGGAGGTCAGCGTCAAAGGCTCGCTATTGCCCGCGCGATACTCGCCGATCCCAAGATTCTGATCCTGGACGAAGCCACGTCCTCAGTCGATTCCGAGTCCGAATACCTCATCCACAAGGCTATGGACCACCTGATGCAGGGGCGCACTACTTTCGTGATCGCCCACCGTCTCTCCACCGTCAAGCACGCCGATTCCATCATTACGCTTCAGGGCGGTCGGGTCGTGGAGACGGGGGACCACAAGACTCTTCTCGAAGCAGACGGCGCATATAGCCAGATGTACGAAATGTACGAGCGGAATATGGACTGGTAAATCCAGGTCAGGGCTTGGGCTTTTCCGCGAGCAGTTCCTTTATCTCTCTTTCAAGAGTCTTCTCGGAGCCCATTGCATAACCAAGGTGATGGTACCGAAGCGTTCCGCTGCCGTCCACTATGAACAACTGCGGCACGTGGAGCATACCGTCTTTGTCCAGGACGCCGTACTTGGCCGCGACCGGCGCTTGCGAGGAATCGACGGCCAACGTATAGGTCAGCTTGTTGTCATCCGCAAATCGCCGCACCATCCTCGGCGCGTCCGCGACCGCAATGCCGATCATGGCCAACCCCTGCTTGCCATACTTGGCGTGAAGCTTCTGCAAGTGCGGAGCTTCCGCGCGACACGGCGGGCACCACGTGCCCCAAAAGGCTATAGCCACGACGGCTTTCTGCTCCTTACCTTTGCTGACCAGCGGTTTGAGTTTGAAGTCCTTCCCGTCCAGGGTGGTGATCGTGAAATCCGGGGCTTTCTGGCCTGTCTTCAGTTCCCCCAATGCAAGGCCGCCTACAAGCGATATCGCCGCCGCGAAAGCCAGGGCCGCTTTCCAGTTGATCCCGCGCATAATTGTCTCCTTTGTTTGATGTTAGGAGTAACTCTACCATTATATCATACGCCGAATGGCGCGCGTTAGTAACGGGGGAAGGGTTATAGGGTTATAGGGTTCTAAGGGGCAAAGGGGGTTTCGTATGCTTCGGGACACGCATTGGGAGTGTTCAAAAACCGTCATTCCGAGGAGGAACGACGAGGAATCCGCTTTTTCCGAATGCAAGATCGTGCTCAAAAGCAGATTTCTCGCTTCG
>JAUSGG010000206.1 GCA_030649165.1 Armatimonadota bacterium | reverse complement strand
TGCTCGTCAGGGTTGTAGGGTCGATATGTCTTGCTCATACATGCTACTTCGACACCAACACCCCATATTCATGCATGTTCACTTGTAGTGAACACACTTTTTTTCTGATAGCAAGATGGGAATACTCGGACAGGCTCCTAGGCAGCGGATGACCCCTCCCCAGCCCTCCCCTGAATGGGGAGGGGGTTACGCTCGACTTCTCGACTCCTCCGACTCCTCCGACTCCTTCGACTCACTCCACTCATTCGACTCCTGGTACAATTACCAGTTTGCCGCACGAATCATTGACACTCACCCCGTAATGCGTTAACTTGAAACCAGACGACCGCGTACGCCCTCCCGAACGCGGCGCAGCGCATTTTCGGTTGCGGAATGATAACTGTTGCCTCTCTAGTTTTGGCCTCCGACCAATTGCGCCGAGGTCCTTCAGATTCGCGCGTCGATTATCGCCGATGTTCGAGGAGATCGCTATGAGTAAAGCTCTGGTTCTTGCCGCGCTCGCGTGCGCGATAATGCTGCCCACGCGCTGCTCTGCCTTGGATGTGCTCGTAAACCAGGCCGGGTATGAGACTAACTCTCCTAAGGTCTTTCGGGTGCAGCGCACGGCCGATTACGCCGGAGACGGAACGTTTTCCGTCCGCAGGGTGTCCGATGGAGTTACGGTTTTCTCCGGAACGCTGACCCGCAAGGGCAGCCTCTGGAATAAGTACTATTGGGAGGGCGACTTCGGCTCGTTCAGGACCGGCGGGGACTACAACGTCTATGCGACCGTCAACGGCGAAAATGGGACTTCCTACAACTTCGCAATCGGCCTCGACGTCCTTCGCGATAAGACCGGCAAGCTTACGTACCAGTATTTCACCGCGCAGCGGTGCGGGGCGGCCGTCTCTCTGCAGTACGTTGACCGCTACGGCAATCTGGTCACCTGGAGCCACAATTTATGCCACCCGGATGACGGCTACATACAACCATCCGGCCCGTACCTGGATACAGCCGGCGGCTGGCACGACTCGGGTGAATACCAGAAATACGCCCAGTTCTTTGGAGGCCACGCGGTTTTCGATCTGTTGACATTGTACGACTCCGACAGAAGCTACTTCGACGCCATAGACGCCGACACCAATGGCATTGCCGACATCCTCGACGAAGCTGTCTGGCAGGCGAGGTGGCTGGCTAAGATGGTCGACGGCAGCGGCCACGTTTTGAAACAGATCAGCAAGCGAAGGTCCGGAGCTTCCTGGGTGAAACCGGAAAACGATACGGACCGGATAATCGGCACGTCCGATGACCGGTGGGTCGAGATAGGCGATCACAACACGCCGACGGAGATAATCGTCTGCGCTTCCCTGATAAGGACGCACCGGGTTCTGGCCTCGAAGAGTCTGCCCACGGAGAACTTCGCGGCGAAGGCCCTCGCCATCTGGGACCACCGGGTCGCTCTGGCCGTATCCGAGGGCGGACATAACAACCTGGGCTCCGGAGCCCATCATGTATGGGCGGGGATCGATCTGTACACGGTGTTCGGACAGCAGAACTGCTGGGACCGAGCCGTGCAGAAGGTTGACGAGATGGCCAACGGCGCCATCAGCAATCCCGCATCTTACGACGAGGCAGTCGAGGGCGCCGGCTACGACCTGGGGGCTATGGCGCGGTTCGCCCAGGATTACCCGGCAGTCGAGCCACAAGCCACGCTGGCCCGAAACGCCGTTCAGGCTCTGATGAGCCACCACATGAGTATGGCCGATGACCCGGTTGGCCTGATCAGACGGCTTGAGAGCGGGCAGACGATATATTTCCCAGCCAACCCCAGCCTTGGCCTGAACAGGCTCTACGGGACGATCGCGTGGGGAGCTACTGAGGCATATAAGATCTTCGGGGATCCGGCCTACCTGCGCTTCGCGCTGGACCAGTACAACTGGATACTCGGCGCGAATTATTTCATGGTTTGCATGCTGGAGGCCGGCGGAGACCATTACGTAAATAAGTACCACACCAGGTACGACACCTTCGTCACAAACGGAATCGAGCCGGGAGTGGTGATGAACGGCTACATCCGCGATGCGTCGGGACTTCCCTGGGTTGATTTTGGCACCGGCAGCGTCAGCGCCCAGGCCAACGAAAGCTGGCTCCCGAACAGCGCCGCCTACGCGATGGCTCTTGCCGGCATGACGGTGTTCCGGGACAGCTCGCAGATCGTCTCCAACACGATCCCTTCGACTCTGCTGGCCGGCCAGGTATTGCCCGTGACAGTCACCGTAAAGAACACCGGCTACATCCCTTGGACCCAGGCCACCGAGTTCAAGCTGGGCGCCGTGGGTGATTCCGATCCGTTTGGACCAGGCAGAGTGGACCTCGGCCCCAGCGACTCCATAGGCAACAACCAGCAGAAGGTCTTCAGTTTCAACATGACCGCACCCTCCACGCCGGGGACCTACACGACCGACTGGCGGATGGTGCAGGAGTTCGTCTGCTGGTTCGGCGATACGCTGACGAAGCAGGTTCAGGTCGTGCCGAATACCCCGCCCGGCCCGGTTACCGGCTTCACCGCGACAACGGGCGATCTACAGGTCAGTCTGTCCTGGACAAATCCCGGCGACAGCAGCTTCGCCGGCACGATGATAAGGTACAAGACCACCGGATACCCGACCAGCCCAACCGACGGGACGCTTGTGGTGGACAAGCTCGCCGCCCCCGCCTCCAGTGACAGTTGGATCCATACGAACCTGACAAATGGCGTCACCCATTACTACCGCGCGTTCTCGCACAACTCGGCCGCGAACTACAACGCTTCCTCTGTAACAGCATCAGCCGTCCCCGTCTTCCAGGCCGTCTGGATGAACCAGATTTTCGACCCGTACACGAACGGCAATCTGGGAGGACAGGGCAACTGGACAACGGTCGCCGCCCAGAGCCAGGTGGAGTCGTCGTTCGCCTCGGGAGGATCGGGCAAAGCGATACTTCTCGACCCCATCGCGGCCGGGGGGACTGTGACAAACGACTACGGCGGGTTTACGAAGAAGACCTCCGGAGTCCACGGGATAACATTTGACGCGGCCCAGACCTGGGCCGGAACCACCTCGACCACCATCTTCGGGAGCCTCTACTTCTACGGCGACGACTCCGCAACAGAGACTGCTCGCTTCGGCGGCACGACGGGGCAGTGGAGGCTCGAATACGGCTCTGGTAACGCCGCAATTCTCGACGCCGCTGTCGTTCAAAACACCTGGTATAACATAAAGATCGTCTTCGACGTAGTCACGAGAAAGATGAGCGTGTTCGTCAACGGCGCGAGCAAGGGCAGCAATCTCAGTTGGAAAACAGGCTCAGGGACCAATATCGCGCGCATAAGTCCTTCCTCCAGCCTGCTGCCTGGACTTACGGTTCAGCGGCTGTATCTGGACAATATTAAAGGAGAGACCTATCCCGCCGCCCCGGCTTCCGTCACGGACGACGGCGCCTACACCGGCTCGTTGAACAAGCTGCACTGTTCGTGGACATCGGGCGGACCGTCGTCCGTTGAGTACAGGTACGCCATAGGCACGTTCCCCGGCGGGACCAGCATAGTCGGCTGGACGACCGTGGGCGCAGTGACCGAGATAACAAGAGACGGTCTTTCGCTTGAGAACAACAAGACCTACTATTTCGCGGCGCAGGGCGGAAACGGCTATGGGACGTGGAGCGCATCGACGAACTCAAACGGCATAAAGACGCCGACCGCCGCCGTGGGCATACTGTCGGCAAAAGGACTCCCGGACGGGTCACTCGCCGGAGACAACAGGGCGATAAGGGGGAAGGTGATCTCAGCGGCCTTTCCCGGTTACTTCTACATCCAGGAGCCGGGCGGCTATTACGGCTTGAAGGCCCTTTCATCCACCTCGGTGACGCCGGGGAATTATGTTGACGTCGCGGGTTTGATGAAAGGCGCCGGAGCTGAAAGATATATAGACTGCACCGGCAACGTGGTGACGCTGACGACGCCGGGTCCGGGCGTTCCGCCTTCGGTTGTGATGACCAACGCATCGGTCGGCGGGGCCGCTCTCGGCACGTACGCTCCCGCGGTCGTTGGGGCGATAGGGCCTCACAACATAGGCTCCGCGGCGACGGTCTATGGCAGAGTTACCCAGAGGAAGACGACCGATCCGAAGTACTTCTACATAGATGACGGCTGCGGTATAAGAGACGGGACGACGACGGATGGGGCTGAGAATGTGGGAGTGAGGGTCATCGCCGACCCCGCGAGCTACCCGGCGGATTGTTACGTCGCCGTGACGGGAATTGCCTCCTGCTTCGACAGCGGCGGCTTGAGGCCGCAAATGCTGCCGGGGGCCGGCGGAATACAGAAACTCTAGGAGGGGCCGCAAGCCGGCCGGGCTTGCGAGCAGGAGCATCGTTTGTAGTCATTAGCCACAGACGGACCTCCCCCTAACCCCCTCCCGCGGGGAGGGGGGATTTGCCCCCTCTCCTTTCAGGGGAGGGTTGGGGTGGGGTTCAAACAGGGTGAGCCTTCCACAAACGATGCTCCTGGGCTTGCGAGTTCGCCGGCGTCGTCCGATATATAGTGCGGGAGGATCTTCCATGCAACGGACAGTCTCGATCCTATTGCTCTGGGCCTTACTGGCTTTACTAGCCTGCCTGCCGGCCGCGCCCGCTCTTGCCGCCACCTACAGCTCCCATTATGCTATTTGCGGAGCCTGGGCGTCCGGCGTCGGCGAGCCCTTCGACGCGCTCGTGAGCAATCTGGGCGTCACGTGGATCAGGACCGGCTTCGACTGGGACCAGATCGAGACAGCGGACGACTATTACGACCCATACGGCGTGTGGCTGCAGGACCAGATGTTCAGCACGATGACCGGCATGGGGATCAATGTCTTTCACAATTTCACGTACACTCCGACCTGGCTGCGTCCGCCCGGCTCTCTGAACAGCACGCCCCCAAGCAACCCCGCCAAGTACGCGGAATACATCACCTGGGCGGTCAACCGGTGGAAGAATCAGTGCCATCACTGGGGCTTCTGGAACGAGCCGAATATAGCGCCGTTCTGGACAGGCGACTACAACTGGTATATCCAGAACCTTCTGATACCGGGCCTCGACGCGGTCAAGGCCGCCGATCCGACCGCCAAGACGGTAGTGGGTGAGTTGTCCACCTCAGGAGACGACGTCGGCAAGCTGCGCACTATGCTGCGCGCGATCGTCGCCGCCGGAAGGAAGGACAAGGTGGATTTCATCTGCCATCACTCCTACGATGGCGGCGACAACTATCCGGGCCGCATAGCCGATATCGACAACCTGCGCAACATGATCGTCGCGGAAGGGTTCGGAGACAGGGAGTTATGGATCACCGAGACAAGCATAGAAAGCGACTATCAGGGCGAGACGTATCAAGCGAACTATCTCATCGGTATGATGCAGGGTATGGATGCCCGGCCGTGGTGGACTAAGACCTTCTGGTGGCAGCTTCACGAAGGAGAAGGCGGCCATTTCGGCCTCGTTCGCTACCCGGACTGGTCGCTCAAGCCGGCTTATACGCAGTACCAGGCGTACATCGCCGAGCACGCGGATAACGCGGATATCGTGTCCAACACGATCCCCGCGACGATGGTCGCCAACCGGCAGTATTACGTCTCAGTTGCAGTCAGAAACAGCGGGACTGTGACCTGGAACGACCCGAACCAGTGGAAACTCGGCGCGGTGAACGACTCCGACCCGTTCGCGGGCGGCAGACAGCAGTTGGACCCGGGTGAGAGCGTACCGCCTGACGCGGTCAAGACGTTCCGGTTCTGGATGACCGCGCCTGCAACCACGGGGACTTACACTACCGATTGGCAAATGGTGCGCGAGGGGGTTCACTGGTTCGGCCATCCGCTTGTGAAGCAGGTTGTCGTCAACAACGGACCCGACACTACAGCCCCGGCCGCTCCCGCCGACTTCACCGCGACTCGCGGCGATCACAGCAACGTATTGACCTGGACCAACCCCAGCGACGCCGACTACACGGGCCTTATGATCAGGTATAAGACCACCGGATATCCTACGAGCAGGACCGACGGGACTCTTTTGATAGACAAATCGGGCCTTCCCGGTCTGGCGGACAGCCAAATGCATACAGGGCTTACTAACGAGGTAACATATTACTACTCCGCATTTGCGCACGACCCCGTCCCCAACTATTCCGCCGGAGTGAACGCAAGCGCGACGCCGACAGATCTTACGCCGCCGGGGCCGGTGACCAACTTTACGGCGACTTCCGCCCTGCAGCAAGTGAACCTGTCGTGGCAGAACCCCTCTAGTAGTGCGTTCCATAATTGAGTTGACTTATACTGTAAGCGGATCGCCAGTGTAGGTCCACTGGAAGGGCCGCGCGCTTTGGTTATACCTTTCTATGTAGTCAATGATTTTGGCAACGAGTTCGTCAGTTGAGTTGAAG
>JAUSGG010000205.1 GCA_030649165.1 Armatimonadota bacterium | reverse complement strand
TGACTTCAGCGCCTTAGAGAGCGCCGAACTCGTGCGGGCGAGGTCCAGGAATCAGGACATCAGATATCGAATACAATCACGCGCGGAGCACGCCGCAGCGAACAACTAGCCCGGATTATTCATGAATGATACGTTGTACCGCCCCTCGATACGGTCCCGGAGGACCTACTCGGGGACGCGGACTGGTTGTTTTCGTGCCGGAAGAGCTTAACTCCGCGTTCCCGAGTAGCCGCTCCGGCGGCGTATCGAGGGACGGTAAAGCCTATGGCAGACTGCAGTGTCTTCAGACGTTTCGTGAATAATGCGGGCTAGGGTCTTAGGTTTGTAGGTTCTTAGGGTTTTAGGGTCTCAGGGCTACGGCTAGCGTTTTCGCCGCCAGGATATGTTATTCGCCCCAGGACCCTATAACCCTAAGACCCTAAGACCCTATAACCCTGGAACCCTAAACCATGTTTTCCGGAGCATACGCGCATTCTCTTGACAGCAAAGGCCGTACGGTGATGCCCGCCAGGTTTCGGATGAAGCTGGGCGAGAAGTTCGTCATCACGCGGGGCCTGCACGGCTGCCTGTGGGTTTTCCCTGAAAGAAGCTGGGCCGAGACTTTACGCAAGTTCGCTCCCAGATCGCTTCTGGACGACCGCGGGGTCAAGCTGGAGCGCTACTTCCTGGGCTCCGCGGCCGAATGCGTCCCGGACCGCCAGGGTAGGGTAGCAATACCGCCGATGCTCCTCGAACACGCCGGCATCAAGACCGACCTCTGGATAGTGGGCCTCTCTGACCGCATCGAGATTTGGGCTAAAGACCGCTGGGATGCCTTCAACGCCGCGCTCACCGATGACGTAATCGTCGAGCTGGGCCGCGAGTTTCAACTCTAGCCCGCATTATTCACGAACAACGCCCCGAAGATCGCATTCTGAGCAAGTGATCCCGATGGATCGGGATTATTTCGGAAAGAACCACCCCGGTGTTTCGGGATTTGAGGGTTGGGCGGCATACGCATGCTATAGCGGACAACTTCCGGTCCCAACCCGGAAATCCCGAAACGGGGCGCTTCATTAGGAGCGAAGCGAAGAATGACGTGTCTGCGCACTGCCATCAATACAGGCACATCGTGAATAATCCAGGCTAGGGGTCTCGACTCCCTAGACTCCTCCCAAATGCGTTGCTGCCCTGGCGATGTTTCGCCAGGGCAACTCGGCTTGTCGCGCCGGCAGCGGAGAGAGAGGCGCGGGGTTTACGCTGCCATTAGCGCGAGCTTCAATAGTATAGACGCTGGAAACGGCGAAAAAGCGCTATAGCGCGCAAACTTATTTTTTCAGGCTTACTGTAATGCGTCCGCTGATCGCTTCGAGAGTCAACAGGGCGGATCCCTGCCCGAACGTTTGCTTGAACGGGTTGTCCGTCTTCGCCGGCTGGTCCGGCGTCTTGAGAAGCACTGTGCCGGCAATGGCATTGATCGAGAGCAGAGCGTCCAAATCGAGAGGCAGGGTAGCCACAATGTCGGCGTTGGTCGCGTTCACCTTCATCTCGCCCAGCTTTACGGTCGTGAGGTTCAGCACGACCCTCTGGTTGACCACGTTGACCCTATGGTCGCCTCCGCAAAACATGCCCACGATAGCCACCGGGGCGTTCGCCGTGTTTATGTTGAATGATCTGGCTCCGTCCAGCCTGACGGTCAGTGGAGATCCCGTGCTTTCGATCGACACTGCCAGACGCTGAGGGCCGCGAATCGCGTAGTCCAGGCCACCCATCGGGCGCAGCCCCTGGGTGATATGTCTTGGGAGACTTATCAGGAAAGTTGTTCCGTCCTTGACGATGTCCGGCATCGTATACTCTCCGCTGGGCTGAACCTTCCTGATCTCGATCATATCCTGCGCCCACGGTTCGTACTGCAAGCTTGGACCCGAAGCCATTATCCTCAGGGCCAGTATGGAGGCGGGAACCAGCTTCTTAATGACAGGCTGCTGCAGCGTGTCTCCGTTGGAAACCTTGTCGCCTGTAACCCTGAAAAACGTGACCTCCCGTGACTTCATCTCGATAAGGAGAAACTCGGACGAATCGTTGCGTCCGGCTTTGCTGAACACGGCGTCGTAGCCGCGTCCCGGATTCTTCATGACTCGCTCGTCCCATGCGGCGCCACGGAGAGTGGCCTTGAATCCCTTGAGGAGATCAGCGCCCGCGCCTTCCTTGATCGGGTACGTGCGAAGCTCGACTGTCCGGACCGATATCATCGGCGCCAGCATGGCCTTCAGCCCCTCTGGGGGATTTGGCAGGATGAACAGTGTCGGGGGTGTCTGGCCGGGCATGAGCAGGTCGAATATGTCCGAGGCGGGACCGCCGAACAGTAAGTTTGGCGCGGATATCAACAGTAACGCCGTTAGGAGGGCTGCTAATCTGGCGCTGGATCGAACCATAAACTGGACTCCTTAACCTATCCTGGCGTCTCCCCGCCGGCGTCGAGGTCCGACAGATCGTGCGCGTCCAGAACCTCGACATCCGATCGTAGAAGTGCGCTCTCTATTGTTATATCGGCTTCCGCGATCAAACTTCTCAGCCGGGCCGCCTTCTCAGTGACCCTGCGCACGGCTTCAAGCCTGGCCGATTCCGCCAAAGCCTTCGCGGCGTCCACCGTGGCCGGGGCAAGAGCGATGACAGCGGGCGCGCGCGCGGGATGACGTCTGCCGGCAATTCGGAACGGCCTCGCTTTCCGCGGCGCCCTGGGCGCGGTAACGGCCGCCGGCTTTGACGAAGCAGCCATCACAGCAGCTACGGGCGGAGTCTCAGGCGCCGGCATCGCCGCCATCCGAGGAGGCTGGGGCGCGTCGGGACCGGGAACGCTCTTGACGAGCGCCGGCCTTCTTGGCGCGGGACCCTCATAGCGCGGCTGAACGGCCGCATAGGCCAGCACAAGGACCGCCGCGGCGGCCGCCGACGCAAGCCCAAATGCGGGCAGCCTCGGCAAAAGGAGAGACCGCCAGCCTTTTGTCCGCTGCTCCTGTTCGCGCTTCAGGCGGAGCGCGAAGGCGTTCGCCAGCGACTCCGCGGGCTCTTCGGCTTCCCAGACGGCCAGCGTCCGGCGCAGCGCTCCGACGGAGCTGCGTTCTCTTCGACAGTCTACGCATTCAGCCAAATGCTCGTCAAGCGCAAGCCTCTCGCGCTCGGTAAGCTCACCGTCCGCCGCGGCCGATATAAGTATCTTTGCGTTGCTACACTTCATCTCTTATCACTTCAACGTCAGCTCCCTCTTCCCTATACAGAAAGAGCGGCTCGCCGGCTATTCCCCTCTCCCTTGAGGGAGAGGGTAGGGTGAGGGTGAAAGCTCCCATACATAATCATGCCTTCTGTCTGCAACCCTATCCCCCTTCCCCAGGGAGAGGGGCCCGCGCCGCCACACGGCGTCCGCGGGCTCTCTTCCCGGGAGAGGGAGTCGGTTCACACCAGCTCTTCGCCCTCTTCTATCATCGGTCCCAGCAGGTCCCGGAGCCGTCTCCTGCCTCTGTGCAGCAGGAGCTTCACGCTGCCGGTCGTGCAGCCCATAGCGTCCGCTATCTCATCGTACGCCAGTCCCTGATATTCCCGAAGAAGGACGGCAATTCTTTCGCGTTTCGGCAGGGCGTCGATCGCCGAGCGGACCTGGCGACGCAGCTCGCGCTGCAGCGTCTCGCTCTCGACGCTCCGCGGCTCCGGCGACCAAAGATCGGCCGTTATCGGCGCCTCATCGTCTTCGTAAATCTCGCTCACGGGCCGCTCGGGCCTCCGCATGCTTCGGCGAAAAGCGTCCCGGCACAGGTTGGTGGCGATGGTGTAGAGCCAGGTGGCGAACTTGCCCGTTTCGGGTCGCTGGCTGGGCTGGCATCGGCAGAGACGGATGAACGTCTCCTGCACTACGTCTTCAGCCAACTCGTTTGAGTTGACCACCCGGCGTACATAGCTGTATAGCGGCCTCTGGTATCGCCGGAAGAGCTCCTCCATCGCCGTCATTTCGCCCTCGTGGTAACGAGCGAGCAGGTTTTCATCTGTATCCGAGATAAACTGGCTGGACACTCTGGCGCCGTTCATTGTTTGCGGCCACCAGCCCCGATCGACAGATCTCGCGGTAGCGTACATCAGCATCCCCACGCGGGCGGGGTCGGGAAAACCGGCTCTTGTCTATCTTAAACAGCGCGATCTCCCCGCCATAATGTACAACGCCGGGACCGGTGGGAAAGTTACGGAATCGGCCGTTAGCCATCAGCTTTCAGCCATCAGCAATCAAGTCAAGTTTAAGCAGACCCGAGTCGAGTGAGTCGAACGTTTCGGATCTAGTCCCCCGCGGTCCTCCCTCCTCCCAGGAGGGGGTTAGGGGGAGGTCACTCAGTCCTCAGTCCTCAGCGCTCAGTCCTCAGTCCTCAGTCCTCAGTCCTCAGTCCTCAGTCCTCAGTCCTCAGCGCTCAGTCCTCAGTCCTCAGTCCTCAGTCCTCAGTCCTCAGCGCTCAGTCCTCAGTCCTCAGTCCTCAGTCCTCAGTCCTCAGTCCTCAGTCCTCAGTCCTCAGTCCTCAGCGCTAGTACCCCAGGCTGCTCCAGATATCGTCGTTGTCGATCCTGCGGGCGATGTCTACTCCGTAGAACTCCCCGACGGGCCGCAGGATCTCAGGGTTGCGCTCCCAGACGGAACTCAACGTCGAGCGCAGGACCGCAAGACCGTCCACGCTCATCTTGCCCAGTGGCTTTCTGCACGGACCCGACGGCATCCCGAGAACGCTCATCATCGTCTTGACCGGCAGCGGGTTGCGGAACCGATCGGAAACCTCGACAATCGCGCCGTCCGGCATGCCGCGGCGGCTGTTCACCTTGACGACCACTACGCCGAACAGCGGGTCCAGCGCTGTCCTGACGGCCTCCGCGCCTCTCACGTCGCCGTTTACGATCAGCCGGGTCATTTTATGGACGGCAGCCGGCGCGATGTTCGACATAACGGATATGACGCCGTCCGCCCTTATGCGCGGCTCAGTCATCATCCTGAAAGTCAGGTCGTCGTCGCCGGACATAATGGAGAAGTCCGGCCCGCAGAGTTCGCGGGTCCTGGCCATTCTTTCCAGATCGCCTGTCGCCTCCTTGACCGCCGTGACGTTGCTTCTGTCCGAGGCGAGAATGGCGAGATCCTCAGCCGTCATGGCCGTGCCCGTTCGCCCCGGGATTATATACGGAACGATCGCGGTCTCCTGGAATTCGGTCGCGACGACGTCATAGTACTCTTTGCGAAGCTCGAGTGAGGACGGCCCGTTGTAATAGCAGTCCACCAGCAGAGCGGCCTTCGCGCCGTATTCCACGGCGTGCCGCGTGCTCTCGACGGCCTCCGAGGTGGAGTTGCTGCCCGTTCCGGCCAGGACTTCGCATTTACCGGCCGATTCCGCCAGTGTGACTTCGACCACACGGTTGTGCTCGTCCCAGTCCAGGGTAGGGGATTCGCCGGTCGTGCCGGTCGGCACCACGCCGGTTATCCCCTGCGATGCCTGGAATTGGAGGTTTTTCTTCAGGCCCTCCCAATCCACGCTTCCGTTTTGCGCCATCGGGGTGACCAGGGCAGTCCAGGCTCCTTCGAATCTCATGCCGTCCTCCTCGTGATGATGTTGCCTCTCATTCTACCGGTTTTGAGGGTTGGTTGGCAAATCGGGGAGGGTTCAGGAGTCGAAGTCGAGTGAGTCGGGGGAATCGGAGGAGTCAGACGTGTCTGACAAGTCTGACAAGTCGGACGGGTCGGACGGAACGGTAGAGAGCCAACGTTTCCTATCGTGCGGGAACGGCGTTGTGAGACCGAGTCATCGAACTTCGTCGATGTCAGTTCCCGCAGGAGGTCGCAGCCAGTTTTCATCCTCTTGGCTGGCGCGAAGCGCTATGAGTGACTCAGCCCAACCTGGAAATCTCGAAGCCCAGCGCTTCTATCTGTGTCCATCTGTGTGCATCTGCGGTTTCATATTCCGCGGTTCCGCCGTCGCCAAGGCGTGCCCTCGACTCACTCGACTCCGCGCACTACGTCATCGGTTCCGACGTAGGGGGCCGTCCGGCCGCGTTCCTGATCTCCCGAAGCACTTGCCTTTCGTTAAAGGGCTTCAGCAGCACGCCCGCCGCGCCGTAGGACATGCCTTCCATGACCATGCGTCGCTGCCCGCGGCCGCCACACATGAGGATCGAAGCCTCCGGGTCCGTCAGCATTATCTGACGCACGGCGCGCGCGCAGTCGATGCAGGGGGTAGTCGCGTCTACCGTCACCAGGTCGGGATGCAGACGCTCGTACATCTCCACGGCCTCTTCGCCTGTTGTCGCCTCTATGACTGAATATCCGTGCGAGATCAGCATGTCTCTCAAAACCATCCGGCTGTATAAGGAGCCGTCCAAAATCAGCACTTTCTTGCTCATCCGTTACCTCTGTCTGTTATCTTCTGCCGACCGCGCGCCCGCCTCACTTGCGGCCGCTTTCGGAAATCTCGGCCAGCAGTTTCACATCTCCGGTAGCTACAAAAAATAGTCGCTCGCCCACTTCGAGCAAATAAGCCGTTTTGCCTCGCGAAAGCTTGTGTGACGTCACAATTCTGATGCTCTTTTCCGGTCCCGCGGCCACCTCGGAGAGTACGGACAGCAGCCTGTTCTCCCTGAGCACGATCACCAGCATCCAGACAGAAACGATAAGAAGTACCAAAAGCACAGCCATTGCGGCATAGTTGAGCAAGCGTTCCGAGACCCCGTGGCCGGCTTCGGCCGCTCCCGGTTGGACCGGGGCGGGCCCTGTCGCCGGCGACGGAACGGGCTGAAGCTCCGGGGCGGGCGACGGTTGAGGCGTCGGAATAGTGGGTTGAACCGGGGCCGGGACCGCGGGCTGTGGCTGAACAGGAACGGGCCGGGGCGCGAACCTGCGCCAGAAGACCTGGCCGCTCCTGCCGAGAGGCGGCAGCAGATGCCCATTCCATCTGACCCGCACGCCGCCCGCGTTGCCGGTCATGAAGACAATGACCCTCCTGCCGCGCACGGACCACGTCTGGCCGGGCCTCAATATCCGCTGAACCGGCGGCGCGCCGTCCACACGCACCTGGACCCACGCTGTCGAAGACGCCGTAATGGTCAGCGCAACGCCCTGGCCGGGCTCGGCAACGGGCTGGGCGAGCGCGACGTCGGCGCGCGCGACCGTCAGCCAGCACGCGAGCAACAGCGCCGCGGCCAACCGCCAAAGGCCCATATTGGGCAGCGGGAGCGTGATCTTGTACATCTGATGCGCCACGATGACATTATCGGCAGAATAGGTTCGTAGGTTTATGAGGTTCGTGAGGTTTATAGGTTTGTAAGGGTTCTAAGGTTCCAGGGTTCCAGGGGTTTTAGAGTCTTGAGGTCTTAGGCCCCTATCCTGCGGGAACGGCCTCATACAACCAAGTGACCGATATCGGGGAAGTCAGTTCCCGCTGCAGCGCCGCTCATCCCTCGTCCCTCGTGCCCCTTCTCCTGAGTGTAATGAGCGCGATCTCCGGCGGGCAGAGGAAGCGGATGTAGAACTCGCTCAGCCCGACGCCTCTCGTAACGAAGACCTTGGTGTTGCCCGGGTCCAGGCCGGTCCTGCCGGCGAGGCGGCGGCCTTCGTAAAGGCCGATATCCAGCTCAGGCGAGCCTTTCCCCAGATGAGTATACAGAGCCCCGACGAACGGCAGCCGGATTTGCCCGCCGTGGGTGTGGCCGGAAATGACGAGTTGGACCCTATGCTTTATCGCCTCGCGCGCTATCGACGGCGAATGCGCGAGCATTATCTTGAAACCGCCGGCGGGCGCCCCTGCCATCGCCGCCTCTACGTCACTGTGTCGCGTGAACGGATCGTCTACCCCAATCACGGATATGGCAGCCCCGTCTCTCTCGATCGCGCAGAAGCCGTTGCGAAGCGTCTTGACGCCCCACGAATCCAGCGTCGCGAGGAGGGTGTCGATGTCGTAATCCTGATATTCCCCGTTGCCGGGTATGAAGATCGCGCCGTGACGCGCTTGCACCGAATCCAGCAGCCCCCGCATCGCCTGAAACCCCTGCTCGCCCCGCAACTCCGCGTCGCCGGTGATTGCTATCAAGTCCACCTGCCGGCCCGATATGCAGTTCAGAATCTTCCGTTCCAGCTTCGAAATACAGAGCTTCTGAAGCCGATTCTCTTTCTTCAGGTGCAAGTCCCCGAGCTGCAGGATTGAGAACCCGTCGAACTCCGGCGGCAAGTCGTCATAGGTGAACACGAGCTCCGTCAACCTCACACGGTACGCCTCATACAGCATCCCGTACGCGCATGCCCCGACCGCCGCCGCGCCCATAGCCTCAATCAGCATTCCGAAAACCCCGCAAATCGTATTTATGCAGCCTGATCCTGAACAGGTCGGCAATGATTCTCAGTCCGTCGATCACCGGGCTCACCTTGGAGCCCTCCTTGTGCGCCCAGCGGATGGGCGTTTCAATGAGCTTGAACCCAAGCCTGCGCGCGAGATAGAGGACTTCGACATCGAATCCGAAACCGTTCAGGAAGCACTGGGGAAAGACAGCCTGCGCGCATTCCCGCCTGAACAGCTTGAAACCGCACTGGGTGTCCATGATTCCCGGGACGGCCAACGCTTGAATGATGAGGTTAAGCGCCCGCCCTCCGGTTTCACGGATAAAGCTCTGATGGACCTCGCGGACGGAACCCGTAACAGCGCGTGATCCCACGGCTACGTCCGCCCCTTTGCTCAATGCGGCGTCGAGTCTAGGCAACTCCTCGATCGGCGAGGCGAGATCGGCGTCGCTCAGCAGCGCCAGCTCTCCACTCGCGGCCAGCATACCCTGGCGGACCGCGTACCCCTTCCCCATGTTTTGCTCGTAGCTGAGGACTTTCAGACCGGATATCTCACTGTCGAGCCTTCGCAGAACGTCCAGGGTCCCGTCCGTACTGCCGTCGTTTACCACCAATATCTCATAGCTTCTGCCGCTTTCGGAGAGGTACGTCTGGACGGACCGCAGTGTGTCTTCAATACGGACCCGTTCATTATAAGCGGGTATTACGACAGACAAGTTCATCCGCGGCCGCGGCCTGAGCCGGAGGCCGGCGTGAGGAACTGGGGCCGAGCGCAGGGAGATTTCAACATAGCAAAATCATACCGCCGGAGACCGCCTGCGTCAAGGACGGTAACAGTTCAGGACGGTAACAGTTCAGGAATGGTCGGTACGACTCTCCTCGCTGCTCACCCTTTGGGGAAACACGAGCGTAATCCCCTCTCCCTTGAGGGAGGGTTAGAGCTTGCCCTGAGCGCAGCGAATGGGGTGAGGGTGAGAGTTCTCTCCATTTCCGAACTACCAAGGACGATGTGGAGGTATGAGGCATGAGGTATGAGTCAGTCAGCCAAGGGGATGAGATCTGTTTGCAGCCTCCCGCGGGAACTGACTTCGATGGTATTCGATAACTCGGTCGCGCAAGGCCGTTCCCGCGGGATAGGTGTCCGTTTTCGAGGAGTAATGAGGTATGAGGTATGGGTTATGAGACCAGAACCCTAAAACCCTAGAACCCTTTCCACAATCCTTCCCGCAGGCCGTACCCGTGCGCGGCGTACATCTCCCGATGCTCCAATCGATGCCGAACCTCGCGTATCGCCACGTCCACCGCCTTCTCGATGGTCTCACGGCCAAACTCCGCGGTCGAGTCGTGCGGGTCGATACGCCAACCCGTTCCCACTATCGGTTCTCCTCTCGGCGGCAGCAGATTGAGATCGACCGTTTCCGGGTGCAGCGCCATTACGTGCGAGGTCTCCCACCCGCCCGCGTGGTCCCCGGCGGCCGGGTATGCGTCATCGACCAGGATATAATCCACGAAGGCCCACGCGAGCATTCCGCGAAATCTGCTGTGCTGTCTCTGGTTGAACTGCAACGCGGCGGCGCGCGCGTGGTCGATCAGCGGATAGTGCCCTGCCACCAGGACCCCCACCTGAAACCCCAGCGATTCGACCTCCGCAAGAATGTGCAGCAGCAGTTTGTGATAGTTGATCGCCTGCTCCGTTGCCGAGAACGGCATGCGCTCGGGGTTGAAGTTCTCCGGCGGCAGTCCCATCTTCTCCGCGATCAAATGCCGGTCGTGCGAGTTCGCCTCCATGAGAGCTTCGGACCTGCTCTCGCCATAGTGAAGCGGAGGAAACGCAAGTCCACCACCCTTCTGGGCGCAACGGATAGCGATGCCCTCGGCTTGGAGCGTGTCGGCGCCCAGCGGGTTCTGAACCCCATGCCATTCGATCGTGCCTAGAGGCACGTAAGCGGCGGGGCATTCCTTTCGCCGGGTCACAATCTGCTCAGGCCTGAGCATCTGATATCTCACTTCAGCGCTCTGATCATCCGCCATCGAATCAACTCTCCAATACGATATGAGTTAGCCAAGGGCATGAGAACTGTTTGCGGCCTCCCGCGGGAACTGACTTCGACGACATTCGGTGACTCGGTCGCACAAGGCCGTTCCCGCACGATAGGAACCCTACAACCCTACAACCCTACAACCCTACAACCCTACAACCCTACCACCCTACAACCCTACAACCCTACAACCCTACAACCCTATCTGTAGTGCCTCGCCAGCTCGGAATGATACTCCGTTCCCACGGTCTCGGCGTGCTCTCTAAGCCAATCGCCCAACCGAACACGGCCCTTGGGCTCCTCATGCGAAACAAGAAGGTTCGCCATGAGGCCCTTCACCTCATTGTCGGTAAGCACGACGTCGCCTACAAAGGTCCCGAGCAACTTGACGAGGGCCACGGCCAGACCGGCGTTCAGATGCACTACCCTGGCCCGGCAGCGCACGATTTCGCGGATCAGGCGGAGCAGCTCGTTGAATGTAAACGTCTCGGGGCCCGCCGCGTCCGCGACCATATTTTCGTCAGTCTGAGCGGCGCCAACGAGAATATCGGCGAAATCTTCCACGAAAATCGGCTGCATACCGTATTCGCCGTTCCCCGGGACGATGAACGCGGGGTATTTCCTCAGAAAAAAGGCGATGTTATTGATCAGAATGTCCTCGGGTCCGAAGAGTACCGTCGGACGGAGGATCGCATACGACAGCCCCGATTCCCGAATTGCCCTCTCCACATCCGCCTTGCCTTTATAATATGGCAGCGGCGAATCGTCGGATGGGTTAGCGATACTTACATGCACGATTCTGCGCACGCCGGCGTCTTTTGCCGCCCTTATCAGCGCGCGGCTGTTCTCCACCGCCCGCTCGAATGTCATGTCCTTGTAGGCAAAGCGTATCCAGTACGTGTTGAACAGGACGGTTGCGCCCTCCAGACTTTTGGTCAACTCCTCCGGTTTGTCAAAGTTAAACGGAACCGCGCTCACCCGATCTCCGAACGGACTTGGCCGCTCCGGGTGGCCCGTCAGCGACTTGACCCTTTTCCCCATCGCCAAAAGCCGCGTGGTGATGTACTTGCCCGAAAAACCCGACGCTCCAGTCACTGCGATTAGATCGTTCTCTGCCATAACCTCACCTCTCCCCCTGAACCCTCAGAACCCTCATGAACCTCATAAACCTACCAACCCAAGCGCTTCCTCCAACAATCCAACCATCCTCTCCGCCTGCGTCTCTATCGCCTTCTTGCCCAATTCCGGGCTTGCATACACGCGAGGATCCTTCCCGTGCACGGCCGCCGGCCAGACATCCGGTTCTGGGCACAGGTTCTCCACTTGAACGAGATCGGGCCGCAGGGCCATAACCAGAGAGGTTTCATTTGCCCCCGCGTGGTCGGTCTGAATGCCGAGGCCGTCCGACTCGTCCTCTCGCCAGCAGTGGAAAAGCTTGAGGTCGAACTCCTTCCCCCACTTATCGAGATTCGCCCTGATCATCCCGGTCGAGGGGCCGTGCCCGTGCGCGACCACAATCCGGAAGCCGGCCCGCCTCAACTGCCGCAGGATGTTTCTCAGATACTGTGCAAACAGGTTGTGGTATATGTGATGCATACTGCCGGGAAGCTGCCTGGGATCCGGTCGGAGCGTCGGCGACAGGTCCATGTGGAAGTACTCCTTCCCGCCGATGATCCTGTACTGCTCGGGTCCCAGGAACAGCATCGGCAGAACGATCCCGCCGACCCGCCTGGCCAACTCCACGAGAAAGCCCTGCGACTGTATCCCATCCGATCCCAGCGGAAGATGCTCTCCGTGCCATTCCAGCGTTCCAAGCGGCAGATACGCAATCGGGGCCTTCGCAAGCCTCTCCAGGAACTCTTTCGGAGTCAGCTCCTCATACATCAGCTTCTCAGACATGATTCCCATCCTCGGTTGACGGTTGACAGTTGACGGTTGCGGACCTCACCCCAGCCCTCTCCTGAAAGGAGAGGGAGTCCCCCCTCCTCTTAGGAGGGGGCTAGTAGTGCGTTCCATAATTGAGTTGACTTATACTGTAAGCGGATCGCCAGTGTAGGTCCACTGGAAGGGCCGCGCGCTTTGGTTATACCTTTCTATGTAGTCAATGATTTTGGCAACGAGTTCGTCAGTTGAGTTGAAG
>JAUSGG010000200.1 GCA_030649165.1 Armatimonadota bacterium | reverse complement strand
CTTCAATCGCTCGATCATCTCCTCACGGCTCTCGTTCCTCATCGCTCATCCTCCAAGTAGCTGTTCTACTGGAGAGTTCGACAACCATATCCGAGATTCATGCCGAACGTTTGTTCTACCATGAATTTGGCGCACACCCCCAGCATACCCGTCTCGATCACTTGTCCCGTGGACAGAAGCAACGCGGCCATATCGGCCATGTACAGCAGCGGCCCCGCGGACATCGCCACAGTGCACTTCGACAGGAACCTTGGCTCGGCCGACGGGCACTGGGGGCCGGTGATAGACTGCTGGAGAGTGGCGGACCTCTATCCCGGCGTGCCGCCCATAAGCAGCAACGAGCCTATCGGCTCCGGTTCGTCCGTCTCAACCGAAGACCACCCGAACCACCTGTGCGCGGCGGGGGTGTTCGCGTGGATAGCCAACCTGCCGATGTATGTCTATCACTCCAGGGCCGGAACAAGCGCCATCGACGCGGGCGGCAACCCCGTGGCTTTCGAACAGACGGCAGGCTTCAGCGCATACCAATATCTGCGGGACATAGTCCCACCCGACGTAGCGAGCTGGATCAGGAACGACGGCAAAGAATCCGCTGCCCCGTTCACCGCCTACTCCATGGGCCAGGCAAACAAGTACTGGACGGACGTAGGCGGCGCGACCAATGGCTGCCACAGAAACATCGGCGGCAGGAAGGGCATTGAGTTCATCTGCTTCACACAGGGAGTACTTGGCGGAGGAGTGACCCTTGAGGCCCGCCAGCAGCTTACTTTCAGAGTCTACGATCCGCTTACCGGCGCGGTCGTAATGGACACCACGACGAAGAACACTGGCGAGCAGATCAACCTTGCGATGGGGAACGAAATCTACATCATCAAGGGAGCCTATGGCGCCAGTTTGCCCGGCGGCGGTTCCAAGACTCTCAACTCCAGGGGGGCCGCGGCCATTACCATAGACGGCGCGACCGGCGACTGGAACCTCTCCGAATTCACCACGAAGATAAGAGGCGGACAGGCCGGGGAGGGAGACACCGCCCTTGTCGGATGGGATGGCGGCTCTCTCTACTATGGTTCTTACGGCGGGGTCCTTCCGACCAGCGCATCCGACCACACCGCCAAGGTCTATAGCCGCAACAACGCGAGTTATCTGTATTTCCTCGTCCGCTGCGACGACAACGATATTCGCTATCCCAACGCTGTGGACATGAACTGGGCCAACGACTGTGTCGAGTTCTACATCGACCCGGCGAACGACGGCGGCTCGGCGCCGATGAGCAACTCGACAAGCGACGTTCAGCTCGTCATCGACGCCAACAACCAGAAGAACGTCTACACGACGACAGGCGGTTACGCCACTCAGATCCTTAACGGAGTGACCTCACAAGTAGTGAGAGACGCTTCAGGCTGGTGGCTTGAGGCGCGGATTTCCAAGACCGCTCTTGACCCCGACTTGGTCACAGGCAACACGTTCGGCCTGGACTTCAACTTCAGGGACAACGACAACAATAACGACGCTGCTCTGACGACTATATACACGTGGAACGACGCAAGCTACATCGGCTTCCCCAGCAAGGTCCCGAACAACTGGGGGGATTGCTTCCTCGACGCCACGCAAACTCCATTCTCCGGCGTTATCGCGATTCCCGGAACCATTCAGGCCGAGAACTACGATGTCGGCGGACAGAACATATCCTTCTACGACACCACGCCCGGCAACGGCGGAGCGGTGTACCGTTCGGATGACGTGGACATCGAGCCCGCTGCCGACACCGGCGGCGGCTACAACATCGGCTGGGTCGAGAACGGCGAATGGATGGAATATACCATCAACGTCGCCGGCTCAGGGGACTACAGCATCAAGTTCCGAGTGGCCGGCGGCCCGAGCGGCGGCAGCTTCCGAGCGCGATTGGACGGCGCCGACCTCACCGGCCTGAAGAGCTGCGCGGACACCGGAGGTTTCCAGAACTGGACCACCATAATCGCTCCGGCAAGGTACATGGCCGCCGGGCAGCATATCCTGCGGTTCTGCCACGAGGGCAACCAGGCCAACATCAACTATATCGACATTGCGAGCAACGGAGCCGACGCGGTATCCCAGGATCTTGGGGCGAGCAACAGTGACGATGGCATGGGCCACGCGCAGGGTGGCGACGGCGACACAACCGCGGCCACGATCGGAGGGCACTACTGCCGCGGGAACGTCAATCCCGCGCAGGATTTCTACATGTACTTCAGCGTCGTCGACGCCTACGCGTACCAAGGAAATAAGCCCACCCTGGCTATCACCATCGATTACTACGACACAGGGACCGGCTCGCTGACACTGCATTACGATGCGACGAGCAGCCCCTACAAGGTCGGAGCGACGGCGTACCTGACAAACACCAACACCTGGAAGACTTACACGTGGCAGATCAACGACGCCTATTTCGGCAACAGGCAGAACGGCGCATCCGATTTCCGCATCGCCGCGGATGTCGGCCAGACCTTCTACCTCGACACCGTTGCGGTTTACCCCGGCGTTGCCGACACAACCCCTCCGGGCAATGTGACCGGGTTCACGGCCACGCCCGGCGATAACCAGAATATCCTTTCCTGGACCAACCCGACCGATCTCGACTTCATCGGTGTTAAGATCATGTTCAAGACCACCGGCTATCCGACCGGCCCGACCGACGGGACGCAGTGCTACGACGCAGGCGGGACAAGCTACAACCATACGGCCCTCATTAACGGCACAACCTACTATTACAAGGCGTTCGCGCACGATGCCGCTCCCAACTACGCGTCGGGAGTCCAGGCCTCCGCCACTCCCGTTGATACCAGCCCTCCCGTGAATGTTACCAACTTCACCGCCACACCGGGAGACGGACAGGTCAGCCTGTCCTGGACAAATCCCGCCGGCGGGTTCACCGGCATCAAGATCAGATTCAAAACGACCGGATATCCCACCGGTCCGGCAGACGGAACGCAGATCTACGACAGCAACGGGACGAGCTACAACCATACGGGGCTCACCAACGGGACGACTTATTACTACACAGCGTTCGCCCACGACGAAGTCCCGAACTACGCCTCAGGCGCTCAGGCGAGCGCCGTTCCCACCGGGCCGGTAACCATAAGCAACAGCACATTTGTCACTACCGCGGACGGTTGGACCATTACGCTCTGGAAGAATGGCGAGTCCTTCGGCACGATGCAGTGGACAAGTGGAGCCGGAAACCCGGGAGGCGCGATACGCACCAGTGGAGTAGGCGCGACCGATAGTGGTGACACATGCACCCGGGAGGGCGGAAATCTCACGAAGACAATCTCCACCGTAGGCTACCACGGCATTCAGGTCGCCTACGACCTCAGAGTAAACACTTTGGGTGGGAACTACACCGGCAGCGGCGCCGGCGCTTGCGTGGTGGATCACAGCGTGGTCGACGAACAGCTAACCGTGTCCTACTCGACCAACGGAGGCTCAACCTGGACCGAGGCGGAGTATCTGCTCCGGGCCGCTCTGCTGGCGAGTTACCAGACCTACGGCAGGCGCACAATCGATCTGTCGGCGATTACCGGCTGTGACAACAACGCCGGCTTCGCCTTGAAGTTCCGCTGGCAAGTCAACACCGCCACGGATCTCTGCGATCTGGACAACATCACGGTATCGGGCTTGTCCGACGCCGACATCACTCCTCCGGGTCAGGTGACCGGCTTCAGCGCCACGTCAGGAGCCGGCCAGAATACACTCGCCTGGACCAATCCGGGCAACTCGGACTTCCTGGGAACAATCGTCCGCTACAAGACCACCGGATATCCGACAAGCGCGACCGACGGAACCCTTGTCTGCAACAGGACGGCGGCTCCGGGTTCGACCGACAGTTACGCTCACGCCGGCCTCACCAATGGGGTCAGATGCTACTACGCCGCCTTTGCTTATGACGAAGTTCCGAATTACGCTTCGGCTACCACCGCGAACGCCGTTCCCGCGGCGGACGCGACGATACCCGCCGCCAAAGCGCTTGCCGACGGCCAAGTGCGAGCTCTGAGAGGCAATGTGGTCTCGGCGGTGATCGGAAGCAGCCTTTACGTTCAGGATCCGGTTAAGCCTTGGGGAATCAAAGTGATCGGGGTATCCGCATCGCCCGGCCAGAAGGTGGATATCGTCGGCGTCATGGGAGGTCAGTCGGGCGAGCGTTACATCGACTGCGCGGGCAACCCCGTGACCGTCGTCGATCCCGGCCCGATCGCGCTCGGCGTAAGAACTCTCGGCGCCAGGGCGCTGGGCGGAGCCGGCATCAGCCCATTGCCCCTTGGAGTCTACGGCGGCGAAGGCGCAAATAACCTGTGCCTCTTGGTCGGCGTGTGCGGCGAGGTGACTCAGCGGGATCGATTCCTGCAGTTCTTCTACATAGACGACGGCGCGGGACTGCTTGACGGAACTCAGACCGAGACGAGCCCCGGCGTCTTCGAACCGAGCGTCGGAGTCAGGATAAAGGCCGATCCTACGGCCTATCCCGCGGGGAGCTACATCGCCGTGACGGGCATAAGCTCCTGCTTCGCCGACGGCGGAGCGCTGAAGCGGCAGGTCTTGCCAATAACAGGCGGAGTGCGGATACTGAAGCCGTAGCGCCGTGTCCGGGACGCGCAAAGACGTAGCTCAGTTTATTCATGAATAGCAACCAGTCTCCATCCTCTTGGCTGGCGCGTAGCCCTATTAATGACTCATCCCAATCCCCGATAACTACGAGCCTCTTGCAAAATGTTTCATTTACCCGCTCTGAATGCGGCAACGCTCGTATTTGAATGGCGCGACGGTCGGCATTCATCCACAAGGCGCACAGATGTCATTGCCGGGACATATAGCATAAGAGCAAAGGCGTAAGCAAGCTCTCGTTCGCTTATTACTTGCTCAGAGCCTTGTACTTGTCACTGAAATTGCGCCGCTGTTCAGGTTACCAGCCCAATAACGGCCTTGGCGAATAT
>JAUSGG010000199.1 GCA_030649165.1 Armatimonadota bacterium | reverse complement strand
CGGCATACGCATGCTATAGCGGACAACTTCGGGTCCCAACCCGGAAATCCCGAAACGGGGCGCTTCCTTAGGAGCGAAGTGAAGAATGACGTCTCTGCACACTGCTATCAATACAGGCACGTTGCGAATGATCCGGGTTAGTGTTTCCGCGATCCTCTCGATCGGCAGGGTCAGATCGACCGCAAGCGCCACACCATCGACTTTTGCCATTATTCGCCGCGTCCCCTGCCACGCCACCCGAATCCTTCTACCCACACATTTCGCGGCCCAAGCTCTTGCGTTGCCGGGCCGGACTGCTCCGGCAGGCGCTCTTTTTACAGTTATACTCCCGTTCCGGCGCCGATGCAACTCATTCGAATTTGGAAAACCCGGCGCTTATACGGAACGGCTTCGCGCCGGCGCTGTGGCAAGTGAGTTATGAGGACTGAGGTATGAGTGACCTCCCCTAACGACTAACGACTGACCGGATTGACGCTTGTGAAATATGCCGATAAACTGAACATTGTCTGCCGCCGGCGGAACATTGCCCGGTGGGAGGGTAGTATCAGCAATACAGTAACACCTTCAGTTATACCCCCGAGCCGTTTCACCTCGCTGCTCTGGGTTTTCGTGCTGGTCCTTGCGCTGTGCGTCGGCGCGTCGGCGCGTCCGGAGTTCCGCGGCGCGTGGGTCACCGGATGGACGCACGGATTTCTTACTCCGGAAGAGGCCGATGCCACGGTGGCCGCGGCAAAGGCCGCGAACATTAACGCGCTTTTCATCCAGGTACGTAAAGTCGGAGACGCTTACTACGATTCGGCGTACGAGCCGCGAGCGACAAATATTGGCGTGCAGGAGTACGATCCCCTGGCCTACGTTATCGAGCGCGCCCATCGGGAAGGCATCGAGGTCCACGCCTGGGTGAACGCGCTCCGCGTCCAGTTGGGAAGCAGGTCGAATTCCGATCCGCGTCACGTCTGCAACCGTCGGCCCGAGTGGCTCACGCGCGACGTGAACGGCCGGGTCAAATCCTCTGACGGCCTCTATCTCGATCCCGGCGCGCCGGGAGTGCAGGATTATACGGCCCAAATAGTCCTCGACATTCTGCGGAAGTACAACGTAGACGGCATCCACCTCGACTACCTGAGGTATCCGGGCGGGGAGTGGGGCTACAACAGCGCGGCAGTCGCCAGGTTCAACTCCCGTTATGGCCGGAGCGGATCACCGTCCGCGGATGATCCGCGGTGGAGCGCCTGGCGGCGGGAACAGGTCACGTCGCTCGCGCGCAGGATATACAGGGAGGTCAATGCCGCCAGACCTGAGGTGAAGCTCACGGCAGCGGCGATCTGCTGGGGAGAGCCTTACGACAGCTTTGAGCGCACGGACGCGTACAGGCAGGCGTTTCAGGACTGGCCCAA
Source organism: Armatimonadota bacterium (assembly GCA_030649165.1). Classification (GTDB taxonomy): domain Bacteria; phylum Armatimonadota; class UBA5829; order UBA5829; family JAUSEB01; genus JAUSGG01. The sequence continues at coordinate 9,499 of JAUSGG010000199.1, read as the reverse complement.
GTGGATGCGTGAGGGAATTGTGGACGCGGTCGTCCCGATGAACTACCGCGGTGACCGCAGTCCGGCGTCCGCCAGACAGTACAGACGCTGGCTCGACAACATGTGCGGATGGCGATACGACCGCCACATATACGCCGGGCAAATGGTGGGTGAGGACTTGGCCGGCGCTATAGCTCAGTTGCGGGCGAGCAGGGCATCCGGGAGCGAAGGCATCGTTTGCTTCATGCTGAACGATACACCCCAGCGGGGACAACTAGTCTTAGCTCTGCGTAGGAGCGCCTACACACAGCCGGCCGATATTCCCATAATGCCGTGGAAAGAACGATTTGCGCGAGTTCCGGGGCGGGGGAAGAGTTCTGAGTTCTGAGGTATGAAGGGAAGGTTTGTAGGTTTATAGGTTTGTAGGTTTGCAGGGGAGTTCAGGACTGAGGTATGAGTCACTCATAGCGCTTCGCGCCGGCCAAGAGGATGAAAATCTTGCGGCCTCCCGCGGGAACTGACTTCGATTCATATTCGATGACCTATTCGCACAAGGCCGTTCCCGCGGGATAGAAGAGTTCTGAGCGCTGAGGTATGAGTGAACCTCCCCCTAGCCCCCTCCTGAGAGGAGGGGGAACCCCCTCCCCTTCAGGGGAGGGTTGGGTTGGGGTCTCGGTGATTGGACCCTGTTCGGTCTCTGCTAGCTGCCAACTTCTAGCTCCTAACTACTCCCATCCCCACATTCGTCTATCATCAGGCTGCACTGCTGGTTGGACATTCCAGTGGCGAGGCACAGCTCGGAGAGGAGCAGGCGGCGCGCCCTCTTGCGGACCTTCTCGGTAGCAGCGCAGACTTTTCCGTTCTTGGCCTCCACGGACAAATCACGCCATACCTGGGCTACGGTATAGGGATCGGTCCAATCGATCTTCTTCAGGTAGGCCACGCGTTCGAGGCGCTCGGGCGCAAGGGCGTGCGCTTGCGAGTGGATCAACTTGAGGATTTGCTTTGCGTCGTCGCTGGATATAGCGCGCCGCAGACCTATGACGGAGGCCGCCTCGACCGGGACCAGAAGGCGGTCCGCCTCCATGGTATCGGGGATTACGTAGTACCTGGCTCGTTCGTCTCGATCTTGCCGCTCTTCGATCGCCCGAATGGTGCCGGCTCCGTAAATGGGGTGAACTACCTTGTCACCAATTTGGAACATTGTGCCACCAGCTTTCATGTACGATACGTTATCCGGCGCGCCGCTGCGACCGACACGAATGAGCAGCTCCCCGGTGTGTGCCAGAGGTTCTTGACTATTATACCACAGTCATCCATAAAATGCAGCCTGCTCGGCAGGTGAGAGTTCAGTTCTACGGAAATGTCATTCCGAACGCATACCAACAGAAGCCCCGGAGGACGTCATTCCGAGGAGGAACGACGAGGAATCTGCTTTTTCCGGAACTTACCACAGCAAAAGCAGATTTCTCGACTCCGCTGACGCTCCGCTCCGAAATGACAATTCCCGGAAGACTGAACTGTTACCTCGGCAGAACGGCCTCACGTAATTGACTCCGGCGTTGTCGTTCGGTTAGAATCAGAGTGATCAACTAAGGCGAGGCGGCAAATGGATCGTCTATGGGCGCCCTGGCGCATGGAGTATATAGCGGAAAACCAGAACGGGCCGGGCTGCATATTCTGTACGAAACCACAGGAAAACCGCGACGAGGAAAACCTCGTTCTCTACCGGGCTGGGTCATCCTTTATCATCCTGAACGCTTTTCCGTACAACAACGGACACCTGCTGGTTGCGCCGTATCGTCACATCGCGGAGTTGTCGGCGCTTTCGGACGAGGAACAACTGGACCTGCTGAAGGTCACGACACTTGGATGCGATCTGCTGAAGGCGGCCTGCAATCCGCACGGCTTCAATATCGGTGTGAATCTGGGACAGGTGGCAGGGGCCGGCATCGCCGACCATCTGCACATCCACATAGTTCCGAGGTGGAGCGGAGATACGAACTTTATGCCCGTCATCGCCGAGACGAAAGTGCTGCCCCAGGCGCTGTCGGCAACCTACCAGGGTCTTATGACAGAGCTGCGTAAGAAGGGACTCCGGTAAATGGGCGAGATCGCTGAGCGAATCGAGCAACTGCGGCTCTCGGCCCTCGACTGCCGGGGGTGCGAGCTGTGCGAGACCCGGACCAACGTCGTATTCGGCGAGGGAAACCCCGAAACGCCGCTGATCGTCATAGGAGAAGGCCCGGGTCAGAACGAGGATGCGACGGGCCGTCCATTCGTCGGTCGGGCGGGACAATTGCTCGATCAGGCCCTCAAAGAGAACAATCTCTCCAGAAAACACGTCTATATCATGAACGTGATTAAGTGCAGGGCGTGTATAACCGAAAATGGCCGCACCAGAAACCGTCCTCCCAGCACAGCCGAGATAAACGCCTGTTCTCACTGGCTGGAGAAACAGGTTGCTATAATCCAGCCGTTGGTCGTATTGTGTCTCGGCGCCCCGGCCGCCAATGCAATAATCCATAGGGATTTCCGAATGACTCAGGAGCGGGGCCAGTTTTTCGAGACAAAGTACGCCCGGCACGCTATCGCGGCGCTGCACCCGGCGTACATTCTGAGGCAGGACGGCGAGACGTACGAGCTGACACGCCGGCAGTTGGTCGAAGACATCGGCGCCGCGAGAAGAAAGGTCATCGAGGCGAAAAAAGAGCCAAATATGACTTTGTTCTAATGGCGCGCAAAACCGGTCTGATCCGACCAATCCGACAGATCCTTCGGTAGCAGAGCGCTAGCGGCGCTGCCGAAGGACACAAATCAATCAAGGAGACACAGTATGCGTTTATTCAGAATCTTGATGATCGTGGCGATGGTCGCGTTCCTGATGCCGGCCGCGACGATGTGCGCGCAGGCGGATGCGCCGCCCACGCCACCCGCGGGCGTCCCGGCGCCACCGCCGGGTTCCCCGATGCCTCTGGCCAGCTCGGCCCGCGTCGTGTGCCCCGCCAACGTGGCATTGATTCCGATGAGGCTGGACGTAAACATGAGCATGGGGTTCCTCGAAGTCACAGAGGAGCAGAAACCGAAGCTCGCTGCGCTGCAAAAGACATTCGACACAAGAATGATGGAGATCGGCGCGACGGTAAGGTCAACGACCAAACAGCTAATAGATGCGTTATGCGCCGAAGGAACGACACCGGCAAAACTCAAAGAGCTTGGCGCAAAGGCCAGCGATGCGGATGCGAAAATACTGCAGGCCAGGCTGGATTTCTGGCTGGATCTCAAGGCGGTCCTAACCGCCGATCAGTATAAGAAACTCGTCGAGATGGCGCAGAGACGTATGGAAGGTCCTATATCGAGCGGATCCGGAGGCCGGCCCGGCGGTCTGCCGGTTGTTCCGCCTGCGCCTCCCGCGGCCCCACCGCCGCCGGCTCCGTAAGCAGGGGAGCTGCTGATTCGATGCGAGTAGCCGCGGACCACAGCGTCCGCGGCTATTACTTTTCGTGCAGCGTCTCGCTACAGACCCCGGACCCATTCCGTCATCGCCGCCTGAGCGCGCGCAATAAGCCGCGCGTGTCGCTCCTTCTTGTCGTGTACCCTGGGAAAAAGAGGTGGCAGGATGGCGAAATTCGCGTTCATCGGCTGGAACGACCTCGGCTCGGGTTCGATAAGAAACGACGCTAGAGAGCCCATCATACTCTCCCTCGGCGCCTCGGTCGGCTCCCGGCCGGTCGCCAGTCTCGCCGCGTTGATCCCCGCGAGCAGGCCCATCGACGCCGATTCCAGATAACCTTCCACGCCCGTCAACTGTCCGGCCGGCAAAACGAGAGGATGCTCTCTGAGTTGGAGCGTTCGCAGGAGCAGCTTCGGCGAGTTGACGTATGTGTTCCGATGGACCGCTCCGTATCGCACAAACTCGGCGTTTTCCAGCCCCGGAATCGCGCGAAATACCCGCTTCTGCTCCGGCTGCCTGAGCCTCGTCTGAAATCCGACCAGCCCATACAGCGTCGCCTCTGCGTTCTCCTGACGCAGTTGCACGCAGGCGTAAGGCCGCTTGCCCGTCTTAGGATCGGTCAGTCCGACCGGCTTCAGCGGGCCAAAGGCGAGTGTCTTCCTTCCGCGGGCGGCCAGCTCTTCGATCGGCAGACAGCCTTCGAAGAACTTGATCTCCTCCCACTCCCGGCACGGCGCCTTTTCCGCCGCGACGAGCCCATCGCACAGCGCATCGTACTGTTCTCTGTCGAGCGGGCAGTTCAGGTACGCTTCTTCACCTTTGCCGTACCTGGAAGCGCGGAACACCTTCTCGTAGTCGATCGATTCGGCGTCTATAGTCGGCGCGATGGCGTCGTAGAAGTACAGATGCTCTTCTCCCGTCAGCGAGGCGATTGCTGAGGAGAGCGCGTCGGAGGTCAGCGGGCCGGACGCCACTACGGTGAGACGGTCGGGGTCGATGTAGGAGACCTCCTCCCGCGTGATTGTGACCTTGGGATGGCCTTGAAGGGCGTCGGTGACGGCGGCGGCAAAATGGTCTCGGTCTACGGCGAGCGCGTCGCCCGCGGGAACGGTGTTGGAGCCGGCCGCCCGCATTACAAGCGAGTCCAGCCGTCTCATCTCGTCTTTGAGCAGACCGGAGGCGGTGGACATAGAGTTCGATTTGAGCGAGTTGCTGCAGACGAGTTCGGCGAGCAGATCGGTGCGATGCGCGGGCGTCATCACCGCGGGCCGCATCTCATAGAGAGCGACCTCGACCCCGCGCTCCGCGCACTGCCACGCTGCCTCGCTGCCTGCCAGCCCTCCGCCAATGATTGTTACGCGCATAGTGATTCGTGGTTAGTGATTAGTGGCAGATACCGACCAGCCATTAGCAGCCGGCAACTCCCTCCAGCATTTCGGCTGTTTCCGCCACTGACTCGTCCACGGCCTCGATCGCCCGGTCGAGCTGCGATTCCTCGATGATAAGCGGCGGCTCCATCCTGATCACCTTCGGATTGTTCAGGCTGTAGGCCACCAATACGTTTCGCCTGGCGCAGCCCGTTATGACCAGCGCCGCGATGTCGTCCATCGCAAACTCGACGCCCGCCAGCAGTCCTTTGCCTCGAACGTCTTTGACGAAATCGCCGCGCCTCCGCTCGATCTCCCGCAGGCCGGAAAGCAGCCTCTCGCCCAGAATACGGGAGCGTTCGACCAGCCCCTCCTCGATAGTCGTGTTGATCGCCGCTATCGCCGCCGCGCAGGCCAGCGGATTGCCGCCGAAAGTGGTGGAGTGAAGATAAGGGTTCTTGCCGAACAGCGAGTCCCATACATCCGGGTTGGAGGAGAAGGCTCCGACGGGCATCACCCCGCCGCCCAGCGCTTTGGCCATAGTGATAATATCGGGGACAACGCCGTAATGCTCGCACGCGAACATCGCGCCGGTCCGGCCAAAACCGGTCCGGACCTCGTCGATGATCAGCATAACTCGGCGCTCGGCCGTGATCTCGCGAACCTTCGGAAAGTATTCGTCGGCAGCGACGTTCACGCCGCCCTCGCCCTGGACGACCTCGACGATGAACGCGGCCGTATTCGGAGTGATCGCCGCCGCCAGCGCGTCGGCGTCACCAAATGGGACCAGGCTGCAACCGGGGAGCAGGGGATAGAACGGCTCCTTGTATATTTCACGGCCCGACACGCTGAGCCCGCCGAAGGTCTTTCCGTGGAAACCGTTGATCGTCCCGATGAACTCGGTCCTGCCGGTGTGGATCCTGGCGGCTTTCAACGCGCCCTCCACCGCCTCAGTCCCGGAATTGCAGATGAATGAGTATTGCAGATCGCCGGGAAGCACGGACGCCAGCAGTTCGCACAAGTCCGCAAGTTCTTCGGACATAAAGTAGTGACTCTTGAGGGCTTCCTTTTCAAGCTGCTTCCTGACCGCCTCGACGACTTTGGGATGCAGATGCCCCAGGCTGAAAGCGCCGTAGCCCCCGACACAGTCCAGGAACTCGTTGCCCGCCGCGTCGCGGATGAAGACGCCGCTCGCGTCTTTTTCGGGAATATCCAGGCCGGCGAATTTCAGGATCGCGGCCATGGATGGGTTGACGTATTTGCGGTATTTCTCGACGATCTCATCGCCGTAGGCTTCGATATCCAACTCAGACAACTGCTATTCCTTTCGTAGGCATCTTGACTCCAGGTAAGGATATGGAGGCATAGAAAGGCATATTGAGCTTCTAACCTATTTCCGAGATGCTAGCCGAGTGGTAGCTTCGTAGCCCTTTCTCTGTGTGCAAAGCGTCAAAAGTCGATTATTCGGCGGTGTACAGCGTGTCGCTGAAGGGGCCACCATAGCCAGCTTTCACCTGGTTACCCTCTATCGTAGCGATAACCTCGGCAAATGGACCTCCGTAACCTTGCTTTATTTGGCTGCCCTCTATCGTGGCGATGACATCAGCAAGTGGGCCGCCGTAACCTTTTTTTATCCGATTGCCCTCTACTGTCGCTATTACGTCAGCGAGTGGGCCACCGTGGCCCTTCTTTACGTGGTTCCCATCAAGCGTCGCCACCACATCGGCGAAAGGGCCGCCGAAGCCCGCCTTTACGGTATGTCCGGAACCTACTGGGGGTACTTCCGGCAAGTCATCCCTTGGGCCGTAGTCTCTGGTGGGCGATTGACCGCCGCGGTCCAAAGCGAACATCAGCAGCCAGAACGCTAAGAAGCCGAAGACAATCAGCAAGAAAGCCGAGAGCATAGCATAGCCTGCGCCCCAAGCCCATAGGTATCCCACGCCAATTCGGACTCTCGGATCCCAGTTTGATGTGGCGTTCGCAACCGAGGTCATTATCTTGCTCTTGGGTAGGACCGATGCCTGCATCTCGGGTATCGCGAAGGCAAATAAGTCGCGTCCGTCTTTAATGGCGTCGATTAGCTCAACCGCAGGCAGAATACCACCTATTGCCATGAGTCCCAGGAAAACACATGCCATAAGGCCCAGGAAAACACACCAGATTGAGCCTGATACCATAAGCGCTAATATAATGAAGATACACCCGATTATATTGAAAACCCACCCGATCAAGTTCAAGATGGTGGCCGTACGTAGCATGTTAGCGTGATCTGAGTGAGCCCATATATCAACCAGATTTCGGCCACCCTCTTTAGAATCGAGAGAGCAACCTATCCCAGCGCAAGCCCAGGCTGCTCCAATGGTGAAAACACCGAGTACTATGGCAGCCGCCCGGTTTCTTCCAAGCCACCTGCACGTCCCGTAGAAGCTCTCCAACTTGTTCCTCCTCCACACGATTCATGTCCGCTCGCGGCTAGTCCCACGGTGGACGCCCCGCGCGACTCTTTAACATAATGGCTGCAATCGCGTCAATATGCCAAGCAAGCTAATTGTACATCAAATCAGTTCTTATTCGTAACTACCTCAATAATTCCAGGATAGCTTTCGCTCACCATGTGAGTCCGCAACCCGCAGCATTCAAGACCTACTTCACCAAATCGAGTATCTGTTTGAATTCCGGGGACTTGGAGTCCACCAGCATTTCGTACAGCGCCGCTTCGACGCTGGTTATGACCGCACCGGCTCCGCGCATTTTGTCCAGCCCGATCTTCCAGTTGGCTTCCGTGCGCGAGGATACCGCGTCCGCGGCGACGTGGACTTTATAACCAGCCGCCAACAGGTCGTGCACGGTCTGGCTGACACAGATGTGCGATTCGACGCCGCACACGAGCGCCGTGGTCTTCCCGGTGTCGGCCATGCCGCGGACAAACGCCTTCACGCCGCAGGCGCTGAACGTGGTCTTGCTGGTCCTCTCATAGTCCGGCAGCGCTTCGAGGATTTCCGGGACCATGTCTCCCATCCGGTCGGGATATTGCAGGGTCGATATAACCGGCAGAAGGAGGAGCCTTGCGGCCCTGATCAGGGTCACGGAGTTGGCGACAACGCGCTCACGCTCGAAGATGAACCGCAGGAACGGCTCCTGCAGATCGAGCGCTATCAGGACGGTGTCCTTCTTGTCCAATAGGTCAGGATGTCGCATGTTGGTTGAAAGTTGAGGGTTGAGAGACTAACCCCACCCCAACCCTCCCCCAAAGGGGGAGGGGGCTGGCTTCCCCCTCCTTCTAGGAGGGGTCAGGGGGAGGTCACTCATACCTCAGAACTCAGTCCTCACTCCTACCCCATCGCTGCGATGATCGCGTCCGCCATCTGTGACGTCCCCACTGCCGTCGGGTCGTCGCGGTCCGGCTTCATATCGTAGGTTACGTCCTTGCCCGCCGCGATTACCTTGGCGACGGCGTTCTCCAGCCTGTCCGCGGCCGCCTTTTCGCCCATATAGCGCAGCATCAGCATACCGGAGAGAATCAGAGCCGTCGGATTGACTTTATTCTGTCCGGTGTACTTCGGCGCGCTGCCGTGCGTCGGCTCGAACAGGGCCGCATCGTCGCCGATGTTCGCTCCCGGCGCGACACCAAGGCCGCCGACCAGACCGGCGCACAGATCGGAGAGAATGTCTCCGTAGAGATTCGGCAATACCAGCAGGTCGTAAAGCTCGGGCTTCTGAACGAGCTGCATGCACATATTGTCCACGAGCCGCTCCTCGTATTCGACTTTACCGGTATAGTCCTGCGCGACCTCCTGAGCGACCCGGAAGAACAGACCGTCGGTAAACTTCATGATATTGGCCTTCGCGACGGCTGTGACCTTCTTTCGGTTGTTCTTCAGCGCGTATTCGAAGGCGTACTTGACTATTTGTCTGGTTCCGGTCACGGAGATCGGTTTGATCGATATCGCCGAGTCCGTCCTGATCTTGCCTTCAGACATGTCGATGATCTTCTTGGCCTCTTCGGTCCCCAAATCGTACTCGACTCCGGCGTAGAGGTCCTCGGTGTTCTCGCGCACGACGACCAGGTCCACGTCCTGGTACTTCGAGCGAATGCCGGGATAGTACTTGCACGGACGAAGGCAGGCGTACAGATTGAGTTCTTTTCTCAGGGCGACGTTGACACTGCGGAAGCCTTTCCCTATCGGGGTGGTGATGGGGCCTTTGAGGGCGATCTTGTTCCTGCGAATGCTCTCCAAGACCTCCTCCGGCAGCGGAGTGCCGTACTTGTCCATTACGTCCACGCCCGCTTCGTGGACCTCCCAGTCGATGTCTACCCCCGTAGCGTCGATGACCCGCCTGGCCGCCGCGGTTATCTCGGGCCCCGTGCCGTCACCGGGAATGAGGGTGATTGTGTAAGCCAAATCGAACTGCCTCCATCTAGTCCCGAATAGTCGGGACGGCTGTACGAAAACTTGGGGACTGGATGCGTTCCATCAGCCCCCAATCTTAAGAGTCGAACACACGCGGCATTATGATAACACGTTGTTGGCTGGGGCCGCAATAGAGAGAGTGGAGAGGGGGTGTGCGCCAAATTCATGGTAGAACAAACGTTCGGCATGAATCTCGGATATGGTTGTCGAACTCTCCAGTAGAACAGCTACTTGGAGGATGAGCGATGAGGAACGAGAGCCGTGAGGAGATGATCGAGCGATTGAAG
>JAUSGG010000184.1 GCA_030649165.1 Armatimonadota bacterium | reverse complement strand
CCCCAGTCCCGCAGTTGCTCAAACATTCTCTCCAGCGCTACTATCTCCAAGGGAGTCTCCTTTCTGTGCCTAAGCACAGTAGTTTCACTAACTGAAAGGATACTCCCTTTCCAATTTACACACTCACATAGTACACCACCCCCTACGCACCCTCGCTTTGATGTTCAGAGCCGGTTGGTGTATAATATAGTTGGATGAGGACCGGTCGGCGTTAGAACTAATCTTTCTTAGAGTATAACGGAGCGAGGGGGCTCTCCCTCGCTTTTAACTCGTGTGGCGGTCGTTCACATTTTCTTAAAGAACTCGTATGCTGTGGGAACGGCATAGGCGGCGGCCCGTCTGATCTGGGTAATACTCAGTCCCCGCGGCATAGTCAGGATACTCAGAATGCATTACGCGAAACCGTTGGCGAGGTTAGTCGGCGAGCTGGAGAAGCTTCCGGGCGTCGGGCCCAAGTCCGCGCAGCGGCTTGCATTTCACATACTCCGCGCCTCGGAGGAAGAAGCCCGGATGTTGAGCGACTCGATAATCGACGTGAAGACGAGCATTTCGATGTGCAAGATATGCTTCAACTTCACCGACCAGGAGACGTGCGACATCTGCCGCGATCCGAAGCGCGACAGGTCCATCATCTGCGTCGTCGCCGAGCCGAGAGACCTCGTGGCGATGGAGAAAACCAACGAATACCACGGCCTGTATCACGTTCTGCAGGGGGTCATTTCCCCGATGGAAGGCGTGGGGCCGGACCAGTTGAAGATTCGCGAGTTGGTCGGCCGCCTCGCGCAGGGAGAGGTCAGGGAGATCATCCTGGCCACTAATCCCACGATCGAGGGCGATACGACCGCTTTGTATATCAGCCGGGAGCTGCGGCGAGATTTGCCGGAAGCCGAGATCAAAATCAGCCGCATAGCTCACGGCATGCCGGTCGGCGGCGACCTGGACTACGCGGACCAGGCCACGCTGATACAGGCGATGCAGTGGCGCAGGGAAATGTGACGGAAGTTTAGAGTTGAGAGTTGAGGGTTGAGAGACCGGACTGACCTCCCCCTAGCCCTCTCCTGGAAGGAGGGGGGATCCCGATTCTCGGGACTCCCTCCCCCTTCAGGGGAGGGTCGGGGTGGGGTTCTGCCGACTCCTTCGACTCTTTCGACTCCTCCGACTCTTAGTGCAAACAAACCGGAAGGAGCCAGGCGATATGGCAGCAAAGCTTACGGAAATCCGCTGGCACGGTCGAGGTGGACAGGGAGCCAAGACGGCGGCGCTTCTCTTTGGGGACGCGGCGCTTGCTGAGGGCAAGTACATCCAGGCGTTCCCGGAATACGGACCGGAACGCACCGGCGCGCCCGTCCAGTCGTTCAACCGTATCAGCGATCGACCAATCACTATCCACTCTCAGGTGAAGTCGCCTGACGTAGTGGTTGTGCTGGACCCGACCCTGATAGGCCCGGTGGACGTGACGGCGGGACTTGCGCCGGACGGGATCATCATCGTGAATACGAACCAGCCCGCGTCTGTGCTGAAAGAGAAAATGCACCTTAACGGGCGCAGGCTCTTCGTGATCGACGCTTCCAAAATCGCCCGCGAGACAATCGGCAGGGATATCCCGAACACGCCGATGCTCGGCGCCCTGGTCCGCGTGACCGGGCTGCTCTCCTACGAGACCGTCATGGACGACACGCGGAAGAAGATCGAGGAGAAATTCAAGAATAAGCCCGAGGTCATCGAGGGAAACCTCAAGGCCATCGAGCGGGCGTATAACGAAATACAATCCGAGTAGGGGCGACTCCTTGTGATCGCCACCATGTAGGGGCGACTCCTTGTGATCGCCCAGGAGGTTGCGAATTGGCGAAAACATTAGAAGAAACCACCAAAATGGCCGCCAAAGCAGGCAAGAACGGCAACAAAAAACTGTCCGCTCTTACCGGAAACGAGGCCGTTGCGCATGCTATGCGGCAGATCAACCCGGACGTTGTCGCAGCATATCCCATAACCCCGGCGACGGAGATCGTGCAGATATTCTCCAGCTTTGTCGCCAACGGCCAGGTTCACACGGAATACGTCGCCGTTGAAAGCGAACACAGCGCGATGAGCGCCACCATAGGCGCGTGCGCGGCCGGCGCGCGGGCGATGACCGCAACGTCTTCCCAGGGACTCGCCCTGATGTGGGAGATGCTCTACATCGCCGCGGGACTCCGGCTTCCGATAGTGATGCCCGTCACCAACCGCGCGCTCAGCGCTCCGATCAATATCCACTGCGACCACAGCGACACGATGGGCGCGCGCGACGCGGGATGGATTCAGCTTTTCTCCGAGAACTCCCAGGAAGCCTACGATAATACTATCCAGGCGATACGGATTTGCGAACATCCCGACATCCTCCTGCCCGCGATGGTGACCTACGACGGGTTCATCATCAGCCACGCGATGGAGGTCGTCCGGATAGAGGAGGACGCCGAGGTCAAGGAGTTCGTCGGCGAGTACAAGCCGGATATCTATCTGCTCAACACCGATAAGCCGGTGACGATGGGTGGGCTGGACTTCACCGATTTCTACTTCGAGCATCGCCGCGGGCTGGCCGATCCCGTGAGCAAGGTCAAGGACGTCGTGCTGCAGGTCGGGGCGGAGTTCAAGAAGCAATTTGGCCGGGAATACGGCCTGTTCGAGACTTACAAGCTGGACGACGCGGAATACGCGATTGTCGTCCTCGGTTCGACCGCCGGCACGGCGAAGGTCACAATCGACGATCTGCGCGATCGCGGAGTCAAGGCCGGTATGGTCAAGATCCGTATGTTCAGGCCGTTCCCGTATGATGAGGTCGCGAAGGCGCTCGAAGGCAAGAAGGCCGTCGCCGTCCTCGACAGATCGGACGGACTTGCCGGGCGCGGCGGACCCGTCTTCGGCGAAGTTCGAAACGCGCTCTGCGATTGGCCGAACAAGCCGGTGACCGTTGGCTACGTTTACGGACTCGGCGGTCGCGACATCGGACCGGAGATGATCGAGTCGGTCTACACCGACCTGCAAGAGATTGCGAAGACCGGTAAGGCGCTGAACCTGGTCAAGTATCTAGGCGTGAGGGAATAACCAATGGCAAATATCAAAGAGCTATCAAAGCAGCCGATTAAGTTCACCGGGGGCCACAGGGCCTGCAGCGGATGCATCGCCCCGATAGTGGTCCGGATGATGTATATGGCGGCCGGCGAAACGCCCGTCGTCACGACCTGCGCGACCGGATGCCTCGAAGTCACCAGCACGCTGTTCCCGTACACCGCGTGGACGCAGCCGTTCATCCACAGCGCGTTCGAGAACTCCGCGGCGACCATCAGCGGCGTCGAGGCGGCGTATAAGTCGCTGAAGCGGCAGGGCAAGTACGACAAAGAAGTCCGCTTGGTGGCCTTCGGCGGCGACGGCGGCACTTACGACATCGGATTCCAGGCGCTCTCCGGCGCGGCCGAGCGCGGGCACAACTTCGTCTACGTCTGCTACAACAACGAGGCGTACATGAACACCGGCGTGCAGCGTTCCAGCGCCACGCCAAAGGGCGCGTACACCACCACCACCCCGGTCGGCATTATGGAACCGGGCAAGAAACAGTTCCCCAAGGACATGACCCAGGTGATGGCCGCGCACGACATCCCGTACGTAGCCCAGGGCAGCCCGAGCTTCTGGAACGACCTGATAACCAAGTTCCAGAAGGCGATGGAAATGGAAGGACCGGCGTTCATCAACGTCCTGGCCCCCTGTCGCCTCGGCTGGGCCTACCCGCCCGAAGAAGGCATCAAGATCGGCAAAATGGCGGTAGACACCTGCTACTGGCCGCTCTACGAGGTAGTCAACGGCGATACAAGAGTAACCTACAAACCCCGCGAGAAGAAGCCGTTGGCCGAATACTTACAGATGCAAACCAAGTTCCGCCACCTCTTCAAACCCGGAATGGAAGACCTTATGGCCGAACTGCAGGCTGAGGTGGACAGGAAATGGGAGAGGTTGCTGAGGATGGCCGGGGAAGCGTAGGCTTCAGCGACGACGAATCAGCAACGAGGGGGAGGGGCCGAGAGGTTCCTCCGGTTCCTCCCTCTTTTTCGTGGAACGCCACAACTGTGGTATAATTCCTAAGAGTGAGTGGAGTAATGGAGGTTCCTATGCTGCCCAACAAAGACAAGGTTGCTGACGAGTTGGTAAGATGGCATTTCGACGTTGAACCCGGGACTGTCGAGGTTTACAGGATTATCTCACCCGAGGAAGCGTCCCCCAAGGAGCCGATAAAGCTGCTGGAAGTTAATGAGAACACCCTGGAGACGGGTCGCGTGGACGCCTTCATCTTTGGACCCACTGTAGACACGCCCTACTCTACCATTACGGCAATGGTAACCGGCAACGAAATGCAACTGATCAAAGCCGGCCAGATTGAGCTGCCCACGGGTTGGGACTTATCCAAAGCTAAGACGTACACACGCGAAGAGCAGCTTAGTGCCAGCAAGTAGGCGCGATTGGGCCGATGGCTATAGGGAGCAGAGTTGGTCAGATTTCGAGGTTTACCAGACATTGTCGGGCGAAGGCTCCGTCCCATTCTGTCACCAGCTACATTACCTGCAGATGGCTTGTGAGAAGATCGCCAAGGCATATCGGTTCAGGGACACAGCAACGCGCGAAGACAAGCTTACAAGCAGCCACGTAGCACTAACGAGTTTCATCGAAAGCCTCCTTAGCTCAACCTTAGTGAAGAAGGACTACAAAGGGCGAGATGCGCAACTCACACAAGTGAGGAAGGATATTCGCAATATAGCCCGCGAGATTGAGAAGCTGGCTCCAGCCGTCGACAAAGAGCAGTCGCCCAGTAACGCGGAGTACCCCTGGGAGTCGGGGAAACATATTGTCATCCCTTGCCAATACAGCTATCCAAACCTGTCATCACTTCGCGACGAAAATGGACGGCATTTCCTGAAGCTCATCAAGGAAGCCATACTTAAGTTCGACAAGCGGACGATCAGATAAGTGCAGCGCACCTCAACAGGTGACCGCATACCAAGTTCCGCCACCTGTTCAAGCCAGGGATGGAAGACCTTATGGCCGAACTGCAGGCTGAGGTTGATAGGAAGTGGGAAAAGTTGTTGAGGATGGCGGGCGATCTGTAGGGGCGATCCTTGTGATCGCCTAAGTTGGGACGAGTCACGAGCGATGAAATGAAGGGAGGAGCCGAGAGGCTCCTCCCTCTTTCCTCTACTATCGTGTCTCAACCTCCTCAGACGCTTTGGGGGGCGTAGCAGTGTTCGTGCGCGGATGATATAATCTACAAGGGCATGGCACAATTACCCAGCGAGAGAGGTGTCGAATATGTCAGTGGATGTTAGCACGTATGCCAAGCAAGTCAGACAACTGGTTGAACACCATAAGAAGCTTAAGCGCAACGGAAAGCTACTCTTCGCAGGCTGGTACGACAGAGAGAACGACAGCGGGGATGTCAACCTGTTCGAGGTATATGAAGATTTTCCGGATCCGGGCATCGGCAAACTGGAAACCTTCCTCTTTCCCTCCACCGCGGATTTCCAGATCAGAGGAAGTCTCAGGCTTACCGTGACCAGTCCTTCCGAATTACGGGACGCCGCGGCGCGCGATGACAGTACGCTGGCATCGATAATGAATTCCACAAACAGAGAGGTAATCCACCCGAGAAATGGCAATTGGGACCGCGAAATCGAGAGATTAGGGCGGTGATCTTGCCAAGCAAGTCTGTCTGGGCTCGCGCCTTTGCCGAGCAGGCTAGACTAGACCTGGACTTCGCCGGTGCGCTGTACGCACTAATCAGCGACGCAGATGAGCGCGCGCGGTTGGGTTCACGACCGGAGCTGTACTGTCCCGCTATTTACGCGTATTGTCAGCAGGCCATAGAAAAGGCCCTGAAGGCATGGTTGTGGCACAGTCAGGGTTCGATACCGATGGCCCACAATCCAATGACTTCCGTTTTACGAGCCAAAGACATGAAGAAGCGGAACCGTCCCGAGCATCTCAACATCATCGACCGCAACCAAGAGTGGCTCGGGCGCATTCTCAACATGGCTCCTGGCGCGAGCTATGGAAGGGATGTCAAGAGGGATCAGTTGTTGAGTCAGCCAAACACCGAGTACCCATTTGCGCTACCTGGTGGGCAAGTCAAGCTTCCGCATCAGGAGGTATCTGTAAGTGACGTTGCCGCGGCGCTTAAGATCGCCAAACCAGTCGTGAATGAGATCAGAAAGCACTTGGAGGCATCGGGCCTGGCGCCTGAATGACGCTTCCGCGTCCGCAGTTGCAGACCAAGTTCCGCCACCTCTTCAAACCCGGCATGGAAGACCTTATGTCGGAACTGCAGGCCGATGTGGATACGAAGTGGGAGAAGTTGCTGAAGATGGCGGGGGATATATAAGTCAGTAACGAGCGATGAGCGATGAGTAACGAGTAAGTTGCTCGGAGTATTAGGGGGAGAAGTCGAAGGGCTTCTCCCTTCCTAAAACTATATCCCATAATTTGGACAATCATATAAATGAAAACCAGAGAACCAGAAGACTTTGTAGACTATTACAACAAAGAGGGTATTTTTGGCGACAAGCAGGCTCAGATGAGACGAGATGAGTTTCATTCTTTCCTTGCCACCCGCATCGAATCAGTGATTAAAGATTGCGCTCCTCAGTCACTGCTTGATGTTGGGTGTGCTGAAGGGCGCTACGTTTTTTCGTCGCTGACTGGCTCTAACAGAGGAGTAGGAGTAGATGTTTCCGACGCTAAATTAGAGCGCGCAAGGCTTCTGGCCAGTCAACTGGGGGTCACTGAAAGCACGAGTTTTATCCATGCAGATGCACATGATTTGCCGTTTGAAAATGGAAGTTTCGACGTGGTTCTTTGTTCACAAGTCCTAGAACACCTAAACAACCCGAATCAGGCAATGCAAGAACTATCTCGCGTAGCCAGTTCCCACGTTATAGTTTCGACACCGGTATGGTCGTGCCTCAGCCCGCTGGGTTTTGGCAGCCCCTATCGCAGTAGAGACTACAAACTCTGCAAAGATGGTCACATACACTGGTTTAGCTCCCAGAAACTGCGGAAAATGGCGCAAGAATCCGGACTGGATGTATGCAGGATTGAGCCTATCTGCGGAAGATACCCACTACGTCGCCTCCTTCGGTCCCTGCCGGGGGGGGGGGCATAGGCGTTAAGATAACGCGCTCATGCATTTGACACTATTGCGGGATGATGGTAGTATGGTCGCATGAGCGAGCTAAAGAGTCATGTACAGGATATGTGGGAGTATATTGAGAGTATTCTGCCGAGTGATCTTGGGAAGATCGCTGAAGAGACTCGCGCTCTCGTCCGGTGTAAAGGTGTTGGCAGCGCTGTTAAGTTGCTCCGTATTATCTTAATGTATGGGGTTACGGATTTGTCTCTAAAAGGAACAGCGGCGTGGGCATCCGCCACGGGACTTGGGCGTCTGTCATCAGTAGCGCTGTTCTACCGTGTCAGAGATGCGCGCGAGTGGCTTTCACGGTTGATTGCGAGTATGCTGGATGTTCAGGCAAGGCCGTCGGTGTGTTCAGGGTTAAATGTCAGCATAGTAGACGCAACTGTTCTGGTAGGGCCAGGGGCGAAAGGCACGGAGTGGAAATTGCATACGGGGATCGACCCGGCAACTGGGCAAATCAGCTCCGTGAAGTTGACCGATGCCAGCGTAGGTGAAAGCTACTCGAACTATCCGGTCAGAGCCGGAGATGTTCTTGTTGGTGATCGGGCTTATGCTCTGGCGACTGGAATTGCGCATGTGCATAAGCTCAAAGGATACGTTGTAGCACGTGCAAACCTGCATTCGATTCGACTATGTCGCCGGGATGGAAGTGTATTTCAACCGTTGGCGGAGGCTTCCAAGATTCCCAAAGTAGGGGTAGCACGATATGATATACTTATTCCGACTCCCCCTACGAAACGCTCGCGCTCCCATAAGCCTTGGAAGCTCAAGGACGCAAGCGACTGGATACCGGCGCGACTGCTGGCAGCGCGTACGCGCAAAAACACTATTATTTGGGTGATCACTACCGTGCCGGAGTTGCTGGCGTCCGATATGGTCATTATGGAACTCTACAGAGTAAGATGGCAAATAGAGTTGGAGTTCAAACGGCTCAAGAGTTTGCTGGGACTTGACGCTCTGCCGTCACGGCGAGGCCCGACGGCGGAAAGCTGGATACTGGCGAGAATACTGGCGGCGATCTTGGTGGAAAGGCTCCTGAGAGATTCAGGAGCTTTTCCCCCCTGGGGATACTACATGCCAGGGCAATCAGTTGCCCGACAGTCTGGACGCGTCAGTTTCGCCGCATGAATCAGTTGCTGTCGTGTCAACCAGTAAATGGGCCCTGTTTCATATTGCACTGTGGGTCTTCCGTGTAGCGGTTATCGGGCCTCACGCGTGGCAATGTCTGCAACATATCAATTTGAGAAGGACCGACCATTCGCGCAGGCGTAGGCGAATGCAGAGTATACCAATCATTGGCTGTTTATGACCTGCCGTACTA
>JAUSGG010000183.1 GCA_030649165.1 Armatimonadota bacterium | reverse complement strand
TCGCTCAGGGCAGGCTCTAACCCTCTCCCTCAAGGGAGAGGGGATTACGCTCGCGTTCTCCCCGGGGGTGAGCAGCGAGAAGAGTCGTACCGACCATTCTTGAACTGTTACAATCTCGGACGGTTGGTGGTTGGCCCGGGTTCTACCCCGGGCCAACCAGACTCATACCCCATCCCTCATCCCTGGTCTTACGGATCTCCCGCTATCGGCTCCGTGAGGTCCGGGTTGGGGAGACGCTCCGCTACCGGGGGCATTGGAGCCCAGACCTTGTGCGGCTCGGCCTGATACCAGTACGCCGTGCTGGCGTAGTCATCCGACCCGCTGTTCGCGTGGCCGTGTTCGATGGTGACCAGGATCGATTTGTGGAAGGCGATCGGGTCCTCTATGTGGAAACGGTAGACCGTCGTCTTGTCCTTTTCTTCCGGCAGTGACGCTCCGTGGTACAGGAAATCGTGCGGCTGCATTCCCCAGGCGGCGCAGAGGTAGTCCTCGGAGCCGGTCCCGTGCAGGCTGGGCGGCCAGCCTTCGCCGTCGATGAAGATCATGTCGTCGCCTTCGCCCCACCAGCCTCCCATCAGGTTGTGGATGCTCAGATTGCAGCCCACGTAATGCCCCTTGCCCTCCGCGTCGAGGATCACGTAGTTGCCCTCGCCGCTGGTCTGCATTCGGCTATTGCACTCGTGATGGCGGGTGTTGCCGGGCCTTTTCAACTCGCTGCGGTACCAACCGTCGGTGGGGTTTTCCCGCCTCCACTTGGCGTGAAAGTACAGGATATCGTCGGCGAGAGGCTCGTTGTATTCTTCGTAGTCGATGTAGAAGTAGAGTCCCATGGTCGGGTCGTCGGACTCGTTGACTATCTCGATCCTGGCGCCTTTGTCAAAAGGCATGTGGAAGAAGCAGTTCATTCCCGAGTGTATGTCGCTGGAGCCGCTCATGTTCAGCGGCAGGGACTGGTATTTTCTCGTCCTGCAGTGACCCACGCCGAAGAAATCGCCGACCGGGGTATCGACGCTCGGGTTTTCTTCGCCGTCCCAGTATATGCGCAGAAGCATCTGCCTGTGATGTTGCGGGTCCTCTGATCTGATGGTGAACCAGATATGGTTTATGCACCCCGGACCATTGAGGTCGGCGAGCGTTCTCGTCTCTCCCGACTTGAGGTCCCAGGCGTCGGCGTTACCGCCCTTGACGTCGTAGCTCGACGCTCTCTTGCTGCGGCAGTTGCGGAAATGAACGAGATCCCGCATGGAACTGCCGATGTCGCCTTTTGCCAGGCTTCGCATGTGCTGAATCCTCCAATATCCTAAGTGAATGTGGCCAGGGATTTCTTATCACGAAAACACGAAAGGACGATTTTGGTCGCCCGCGCTCCGTTCCTGAGGCAGCGCGGGTTTCGGGATTTCCGGGTTGGGATGCGATGTTGTGCTATAACCGCACGAGTGTGAAGCCCAACCCTCAAATCCCGAAACAACCCAAAAAGAATGAGTCGGAAGAGTCGGCGGAGTCGAAGGAGTCGAACGGGCCGGAATCCTTGCCGCCGAAGTCTTACCTAATCGCGAAAACTTGCCCCTCCAGCCTTTCATTTCGTGTTCTCTTGCTTTCGTGCTTTCGTGATGAGAACACTCTCTTTCACAGCGTTTCCACGAAGCGGTTGAGGAGCAGCTCCAACTCGGCAGCGCGTTCCGGGAGTTCACCCGCCAGATTCTTCTGCTCTGCAAGATCATTCCGGCGGTCGAACAGCTCGCGGCTCTGATTCCGCGGTTTGTAGACAAACGACCACTCATCGGTGCGGATGCTCCAGACCGCCCCGTGATTCGCCGTGACGGCGAAATCCCAAACGGATTCGCGCTCCCCTCGGAGCATCGGCGCCAGGCTCCGGCCCGTGATCACGGGAAACTGCGACTCCCTGAGCGGCGGCATGCCTCTGGTCTCGGGATTCGCCTTCGCGATTGGTATACCGAGGAAGTCGAGAACCGTCGGCGCGAGGTCCGGCGGCTGCGCAAAACCGGCAAATCGCTTTCCCGCGCCCGTTCCGTCCGGATGCCGGATCACCCACGGGATATGGGCGGCTTCCTCGTAACCGAGGCTTTCGCCGGTCTTGCGGATCACGCCGTGCTCGCCGAACGGCTCACCGTGATCGCTGGTATGGATTATCAGGCTGTTCTCGTAAAGCCCCAGGTCGCGGATGCGGTCCAGGAGAACCCCGACCCATTTGTCGACCCATGTCACGTTCCCCGCGTACAGCGCCAGGGTGTGCTCCAGCTCGCGGGGCGTCATATAACCCTTGACCGGACCGGGTATGGGATCGATCAGTTCCTGCCCGGTATAGTCGGGGTCGTACATTTCGCGGAAAGGCGCCGGCGGGTCCCACGGCTCGTGCGGATCGAAACAGTCCACCCACAGGAACAACTTGTCCTTCCGCGGTTTGGTCACCTCTTCCAGCCAGCCGATTGCGGATTTGATCGTCCTTGGAAGGCAATAGTCCTCTTCCGCCGGCATCGCCGACTTGTTGCGCAGATACTGGATGAAATTCGTTTTCCAAGTCTCGTCGCCTGGGTCTCCCCGGAACCGGTGGCGAGTCCCCAGGTCCACGGGAATCTCGGGGTCAACGATCCAGGCGTCGTACTCCTGGCCGCGAACCCAGCGAACGGTGTCGAACCCCCGTCCCCAGTTCGTGCCGGGTTTGTGCATGTGATAGGTGTCGGCGACGAGCGCGGAAGTGAAGCCCTTGTCCCAGAGGTATTCCGCCAGGAGCAAGTCGTCTTTCTCGAAGTTCTGCCAGCCCCTGTAGGGAAACAGATGTCTCCCGGTCCACCAGGCGGCTCGGCAGGGGCCCGTGGGGAGGTTCTCCCCGTAGGCGTTGTCGAGAACGGCGGATTCGGCTGCGAAGGCGTCGATGTTCGGCGTCCGCGCGCGGCCACCGCCATAGCCGACGTGGTCGTATCTCAGGCTGTCGGTTACGATGACGATCAGGTTCATGCGGTCACCCCTGTGCAGTATAGCAGTAAAAGAGTGAACAGTGAACAGTAATCAGTGAACGGTGAACAGTGAATCGTGAGTTCAGTTCTACGGGAGACGTGTGAGTTTCGGCAGCAAGAATAAGCTGGATCCCCCCATCCCCGACCCTCTCCCCGATGAACCGGGACAGGCCCGCCCAGGGGGAGAGGGGGACCTGGCGCATGCGCTGCGTTGACTCAACAGCATTCCCCGAGAACCGAACCGTTTCCGGTAAACGTTGTAGTCCTGACACGACACGGTTTCTCGTCATGCAAGTGCACATCTCACAAAACGTCCGTCTCTAAAAAAGGTTGACAATGGTCACAAGCAGGCGTATCATTTTGGGAACTGATGTTACGACACTTTCTCCGGAGACATGACAGTGGACACAAAGAGGACGCGTCTACCGCGTGGGTTACCGTCCGTTTCTGGCGGCGTACAGATATCGGCGGGACATGATATCTCAGGACGAACTCGTGGAGACTTGTTCGGCGCACTCGAGTTCGGTCCGTTTTTCGGAGCCGGAAACCCGGGCTTTTGCGAAGTGGATGGACAATCAGGTCGAAATGGCCCGTGAGACGTACCCCAAGGACAGCAGTTTGGCGCTGGCTTGGACGGAAGGCGATTCCCGAAGCGAAGGTGGAGGCTAATCGGCGTGAGCGTTCTTCGTGTGACACTGATAGATGTAGGTTGGGGGGACTCTTTGCTTGTCGAGTCCGAGACGCAGGCCGGAGATGCGTTGTACGGCCTGGTTGACTGTAACGACACGACAACACTGCAGTCGTCGTACATTTTCCTGAAGCGGTTCTTTGAGAAGAAGAAAGTGGATATCGCGGCGCGCAAACCGGTTTTCGAGTTTGTTCTCCTCTCTCACGCCCACGCCGACCACGGGCAGGGCCTGCACAACATTATCAAGCAGTTTGGAACGAAGCAACTCTGGTACTCCAAATCCAACAGCTCTGGCGTGTTGGCGAACCTCATTCGATACGCGAACAATTCTTCTAACGTGCAGCATCACCAAGCCGTTGACAGTACTAAAGTATTGCCGAACTTCGGCGACGCGGCAATGGAAGTCTTCTGGCCGCCGTACGGCCTGATAGACGAGAACGAGAACAACAACTCTGTTGTACTGTCGTTGACGCTGGGGCAAGTCTCATTACTGCTGACAGGGGACGCGGAGGGGCCGGTCTGGGAACGAATCGCCGGGAGTATTCCTCAAAATACGCATTTCTTCAAGGTGCCTCATCATGGGTCGGTAAACGGGACATTCGCCACTGGACATACCACTCCCTGGCTCGACCACTGCCCGGTCTTTGCACTGCTTGGCATCAGCAGTCACGTTCGTCCGTTTTCGCATCCGCATCGTGAGGTCGTGCAGGCGATCACCGCCCGAGGTTTCACGCCGTATCGCACTGACGAGCATTATCACATTACTGTCTGTACGGACGGAGCAGGTGTGAACTTGAAGTACTCGCATTAACGCGGGGAAGCGCTCGTTGCGGCGGATGGCTCTGGCTGACCAGCATCCGACTCCGCGACTCTATTCGCGAGCCCACTCCCTCACAACAGCGGCAGGATGTCGGGTTGGGCGCGGGGCCAGATGAGGGATTTGCCATCCGTGTCCAGAGATGAGACACCGGTAACGGCGACGTAATCCTCGGCGGGGATGGCGATGGGGGTCCTGGTTTCGGTCAGCTTGACCTTTGCCCCGCCCGATATCGCTCCGTCGTTGAGGCGGAAGAAGTCCCCGCCGGGGTCGCGGTTTTCCACTCTGCCGAATACTCGCATCAGCAGACCGATGTTGTGCAATCCAATGCCTCCGGAGCCGGGAGAAAATCCTCTGTCGGCGCCGCCTAAGGCTGAGGTCTTGACACCAAGCGGCGCCAGGGAGGGGTCGGTCAGGAGCTTCTGGCCGGTGGCTGTGACCAAGAGGGCGGCGACGGAGCGTTCGTGGCCGGTCTTGCCGAGAGTCCCGGCTATCGTCAGTATCTGCCCGACGCTCACAGGCTCCGTCGACTCCACCCGAAGGCCGTTGATCCTCCGTTCGCTCTGGACGTAAAAACAGTCCTGGTAGACCGATGTGACGACTCCTCCGGCCACATTGACCGTTCTGCCGTCGGGCAATAAGCTCAGATCGGAAAGAGCAAGGGGCGAGCCGTTTGCGACCGAGGCGGTCACGGCGGGAGAGAAATGCCTTACCCCGTCGTGGGAGAAAACGGCGTAGTAGATGGTTGCGCCGAGCGGCGCCGCCGTGTGAGTGAAGTTCATCGAGCTGCTGGGGGAGCCGTTGATGTCACAGACGAAAACCCCGTCAATTGGCTCAGTGGGATACCTGTCGGTCCGATAGCAGGCCCACACTCCCTGCAGGGACGATTGGGAGGGATTGGTCCACTGGAGGGAGACGTTCTGTCCCGCCGGCGTCGCCGTGAAGCCGGACGGCCTGTCCGGGGAAATCGCCTGTGTAACAAGCTGCAGGCTGTCGTACGGGTACGGGTTCCAGTACGGTCGCTCCGGTGTCCAGGCCCACTCCGCCACGTAAGGATAGCAGGCAAGCTCTTTCATCTTGATGTCGTTTTGGAGGACCGTCTTATAGTCGATGCGGAACTTGTTGAACGCGAGCATCCCGAGGACACCGTATTTCTTGGCCGATTTGCCCCAATAATAGATATTCTCCTTGCCGACGTAGCCTAAGTAGCCGTATCCATAGGGACAGCCGACCGACTGGAAGCCGTAATCGTTCCATATTTGCAGGCTGGGAAAGTCGGTCTTTGTGCTGTAGTCCCAGTCCACAATGAGCAAATCCCTCGGCAAGAGGGGAACGCTCTGCCAGGTCCCCTCCTCTCGTCCGGCGGGCATGTCTTCTCTGAGCATGTCTCCCCATACCACGGGCCTGACCGGTTTCGTCCGGTTCATCAGATGGTTCCGGTCGTTCCAAATGTATTCGGCGAACGATGGGACGACGTCCGTGCCCGCGCAGTGCGGACACGTCGGGGCGGGCGCAAGGTCCATCTCCGACCAACCGATATGCTCGTAGGTGGGGTCGAACGCGGCTACGTGCTCATCGAGTATGTCGTGCATCAACTGCTGCGCGCCCGCGTGCCGGGGGCATAGGCGTTCGGTCGTGCCCGCGGGATTGGGATCGGCCAGCGTCTGGTATTCTCGCAGATCGGAATGGAGCGTGCCGTTGGTCTGCCAGTTTTCGGTCTCGGTCCACCAGTAGCCGTGTGGTATCACTTCGAGGAAGCATTTCTTCGCGAAGCCGACAAGTTCCAGCAATTGCAGCTTCGTGGGCGGATTCGCCGGCCGCGGCAGCTCGGGATGCGAGTCGTAAGGGAACACGCCGGTCAGGTCGATCATGACGCAGCTCATCTTGTAGCGCGCCATGTGCTCGGTTATCAGCTCCTGGGCCCATTCGAGGTCGAAGTTGCCGACTATGCTGACGTACATACCCCTGAGCTGCAGGTCGGGATAGTCGTAGCAGAACAGGCTGTCGATCCGCGATGTCCGATAATGCTCGAGGAGCTGGATCAGCATCTGGCATCCGTAGAAGGTCCCGCGCTGGTCGAAACCCCCTATGACGACGGAGTCGCTTCTCACGCCGAGGATATAGCCCTCGCTCTTTGAAGCCTTGCCGGTTGCTTCCGGCCACGAGGAAACGAGAGCCGACACGGCAGTATTTCTCGCGGGGTCTCCTACGGCTATCACGTTGCTCGTCGGGGCTCCGGCGGCGCCCTCCACTATGGGCAGGAGATGACCGGTCATGTCCCAGACCTTCCGCCTGAGCTGATTGGCCGTGAAGGAGTCCTTGTCGTCGGGACTTGCGTTGATAACTATCTTCGTCTGATCGTCCACCAGGAAACCCGGCTCCGTCTTCCACGTCATCTCCTGGGCCTCGGGGATTACCCTCACTCTTATGCCGGCGACAAAGGACCGTCCGGCGGAGCTCCAGTCGCCCCAACCGCCCGTGCCGCGAAGCCGGACAAAAACGTAGTAGGTCCCGCCTGCAAGCGGCCCACAAATACACGACGAAGCGGAGCTTGTCACCTCACCGGAGTCCCAGCCGTTGGCGTCGGAAGGGTTGTTGGTGGTGTTAACGTGGACCTGGTACCTGTCGTGGGTCTCGCCGCTCCATCGAATGGCGGGGTTCAGGGAATTGACGGTTGAGCCATCGTACGGAAACGTCACCGAAGGAGCGGCGGGAGGGCTTGGGGGAGCGGGGTCCCATTCAGTCGGGCTGAAGGCCCCGTCGTTTCTTCCGCTTATCCAGTCGAAATACCAGACGCCCGTGCCGGCGCCGCTGGTGTCGAGTCCGGCGTGGCCCGCCATCAGCCCGCCGAAGCCGTTGGGATCGGTCGAGCCCATCCAGTTGATGAGAAGTGTTCCGTCCCTGTAGACCCGCCACCTGCCCGTGCTGTTGTTCCCGTAGACATCGTTTTTGGCGCTGATCTGGTAGGTGTGGTAGTTCGCGTCGGTGACGCCGTTCCAGGAGGCCTTGGTTGAGCCATTCCTGTCCATCAGCGACACCTGGCCGGGCTTTATCGCGACAAACGCTCCGCCGGAGCCGCCGCAGGCGATGCCGATGTTGTAACAGCTTGAGGAAGCCGACTCCAGCCTGACTCTGGCGCCGAGAGTGGCGCCTGTGTCGAGGACCACTGGCCCGAGGCCGGTGTTTCTGAGCATACAGCGGTACGAGGAGCTTGCGTCGGAGAGCTTCCAGGAGACGGGGCCGCCGTCGGTGACGATGGAGCTTGTGATCCCGCTGCCGTTTTCGACCGAGGAGGAGCTGTAGATTTGCCAGCCTGAGGCGGTCGGAAGGGCGTCGGCGGCGTAATAGATCGTACCGGCCGGCGCTGAACCGGCCGCGATGGCGAGTATGCAGATCGCGAGTATGAAGGAGGGAGTTAGCCGCAAGAGCGATTCCTTATCGGTTTTCCGCCTACACATCACTGTCGCAGCGGGACGATATCGGCCTGCGACCTTGGCCAGATGATGGCTGTTCCGTCGGTGTCGAGCGACGACACCCCGACAACAGAGACGAACTCTTGTGTCGGGACGTAGACGGCAGTCTTAGTCTCGGTCAGCTTGACTTTTATGCCTCCCGGGATAGAGCCGTCGTTGAGATAGAAGAAAGCCCCGCCCGGATCAGGATTCCGGACCTTGCCGATCATGATCGTGAGGCTCCCGACATTGTTTGCCCCAACTCCGCCTGAGCCCGGAATGCTGCCGTTGTCCGCGCCGCCGATGGCCTTGTTATTCAGGGCAAATGGTTGGAGGCACGGGTCGGTCAGAAGCTTCTGGCCTGTTCCAGTGACGGACAAGGCGGTGATGGACCTCTCGTGCCCCGTCCTGCCCAGAGGACCGAGGACCGTCA
Organism: Armatimonadota bacterium; assembly: GCA_030649165.1. GTDB lineage: Bacteria > Armatimonadota > UBA5829 > UBA5829 > JAUSEB01 > JAUSGG01. The sequence continues at coordinate 4,627 of JAUSGG010000183.1, read as the reverse complement.
CGACCTGCCCTACGGTTACGGGCTCCGTTGCCTCTACTCTGAGCCCGTTGATCCGGCTTTCGGTCTGAACGTAGAAGCAGTTCTGATAGATCGACGTAACCACGCCGCCGGCGACGTTGACGGTCCTTCCGTCAGGGAACGAGCTGAGATCGGAAAGGGCAAGAGGCGAGCCGTTCGGCACGGAATCCGTGGCGACCGGAGAGAAATGCCTGACGCCGTCGTGTGAAAAGGCTGCGTAGTAGATGGTGGCCCCGAGCGGCGCCGCGGTGTGAGTGAAGTTCATTGAGCCGTTCGGCGAACCGTTTAGATCGCACACGAAGATGCCGTCTATGGGGTCGGTCGGGTACTGGTCGGTCCTGTAACAGACCCAAACTCCCTGGAATGTCGAGTCCGGCGGGTTTGTCCAGGAAAGTGAAACATTCTGACCGGCAAGACTCGCCGAGAATGAGGCCGGCGGATCGGGTGAGGACTGCTGCCTCACGATGGCAAACGCGTCGTACGGGGTCGGAGGAGAGGGCGGTCTGCCGGGGCTCCATCCCCACTCTCCGTAGAACACGAAGTTGGCCACCTCCCTGTGCTGGAAGGAGTATGTGAGCACGCCCTGTTTTGAGCCGCATCGGAACTTGTTGAAAGCCACCATGCCGTTGCCGCTGTATGTATAGGCTATGCTTGCCCAGTTGTCGACATTGTCCTCATACGGCGCATAGCCTCCGTACGGAGAGGCGAGCCACGGGAGGCCGAAACTGTTCCATCTCTGGGCGCTTGCCGCGTTGTCGTGGACCTCGGTATACTCCCAGTCCTCCAGGATTATGTCGTTTGGCATCGTGCCTGCTGTCTGAGACAGGTTCCAGGGCGATCCGCCGTTCATGTCGGGTCGGAGCATATCGGCCCACATGACCATTCCGATCCCTCTTGCCGCCATCCAATTGCGATCGCTCTGCAGGAATTCCTTGAACAGGGTGTTCTTGTTGACCCCGGCGCAATGCGGGCAGGAACTGTGCCCTATGGCCGAAATCTCATCCCATCCCGCGTGAATGTAGTTCGGGTGGAGCCAGTTGATCATGTCAGTCCAAAGGTCGTGGATTATCTGCTGGGCGGTCGTATCGCGGTGGCAAAGGGTTTCGAGGCTCGGCGCCGGGTCGGCCTCGGACCGGTTTTCACGAAGCAGCGTGTTCAGAGTCGCCGCGGTGACCAGACCGTCGGAATGCGACCACGACGGTCCGGCCGGTATGACCTCCATGAAGTACTGCTTTGCGTAGTCGGCCACGGGCACAACCATATCGAGGGTGGTGGGATTCGCCCGCTGCTCTTCGGGCGGCAGGTTGTAGTAAAGCTCAGGGTGCGAAGGCCAGATGAAGCCGAGCCCCAGGTCGAGCTGCAGGACATTCAACTTGTAGCGGGCCATGATCTCGGAGATAACCTCTTTGAGATACGTCGCATCCATGCTGTCCCAGACGCGGACCATCGTCCCGCGCCACGCGAGTTCCGGGTAGTCGTAGGTGAAGAGTCCGGTGATCTGTGACGCGCCGTAGTACTCCATAAGCTGAATGAGGGTCTGGACCCCATAGAAAGCGCCTCTCTGGTCGAAACCCCGGATCACTATCGAATCGTTCTTCAGCCCCAGCATATAGCCCTCACTCTTAGGCGTCTTGCCGGCGGCCTCGGGCCAGGAGGCAATGATGGATGAGACCGCCGTATTCTTGACCGGGTCCCCAATCGCTATGACGTTGCTGGTGGGCGCGCCGGGTCCGCCGGAGACTATTTGCGGCAAATGGCCGGTCATGTCCCATACCTTGCGGCGAAGCAGGTTCGCGGTGAACGTATCTTTCTCATCGGGCGTCGTATTCATCACTATCCGCGTGGAATCGTCCACCTGAAATCCGGTTCCGGGCTTCCACGTGAGCTGCTGCGGCTGCGGGATTATCGTGGGAGCGATGATCACGTCAAAGTAGTAGCCGGCCGCGCTCCACGGCCCCCAGCCGGCGCCGTTGCGCAGTCGCACGAAGACGTAGTAGCGCACATCATTTTGAAGTGTTCCCGAGACACAGGAAGACGCCGCGCTCGTGACCACGCCGGAGTTCCAGCCGTCCGTGTCCGCCGAATTGTTGGTCGTGTTGATATGGACCTCATATCCGTCATGCGCATCGCCTGTCCACTGGATCGTGGGCGTGCGGGTTGTGGCATACGATCCGCTGGCCGGCGATGTGACAACAGGCATGCCGGGTCCTACAACGTCGAAGTAGTAGCCGGCGGCGCTCCACGGTCCCCAGCCAATTGCGTTGCGGAGTCGAACAAAGACATAGTAGCGGCCCGGACCGGGGAGGATGCCGGTCGTGCAGGAAATGGCCGTGCTCGACACTTCACCGGAATCCCAGCCGTTCGCGTCGGCGGAGTTGTTTGTCGTGTTTATGTGCACCTCGTACTTGTCGTGAGGATTACCCAGCCATTGAACGGCCGGCGTGTTGGTTGTGACTATGGCGCCGCTCGACGGTATGATCACGCTGGGCGCCGCTGGTGGAACAGTCGGCGCCGCGGGCTGCTGACCGAGTCGCATCTCATCGAAGAACAGATACTGTCCGACAGCGAGCGAGTTAGCGACCTGCTCGAACTTTATTCTGCCCAGCGTGTTGCCCGGGGTCGTGCCATGGTCGAGCGTGCCGAGAATGCACCCATTGATGTAGAACTCGCAGGTATTGGCGGAGGTGTTGATCCTGACGTCCAAATCGTTCCAGCCGGGGTTGAGATTCGCTCCGATCGTCACGGTATTCGTGCCGCCTATGCGACCCTTGCAGCTCGTCGCCGATCCGTAGTACCGCGCGAGATTGTTGCCGGACGGGTCGTCCATCCAGATGCCCCAGTTCGTATCGGTCCCCGTGCCGGGCTGCGCGAGGAAATGGACCCAGATGATATTTCCGCTGCCGGCATACGCGGGGACGATGTCGTGGTAAGCATTTCTGCTGGTCGACTGGCCGGAGAACTTGACGCACGTCCCGTTTGAGTTCACTTCGACGTCGTCGAGAGCTGTTCCGTCCCAAAGCAATGTGTCGGGAAGGTTTCGGCCCGCGGGGTAGTCGGCTCCCTGGAAATCGTCGGAGAAGACAATGTTGGTCGGTATGGAAGCCTGAGCGGAGACGGCAAGCGACACGAGCAGAGCCGCCGCCAGCGTGAGGGACGCTAATCTCTTATGCAATTCTTACTCCTTTTCACCTGCGACTGCCGCCGGGCCGGCCATGGCCACGGCGTACAGTATCGCCACCACATATAATCTATCATGCAAGCTGGGGATCGCCAATAGGTAAAATTACTGGGAGTGGACGGAGTGGAGGGAGCGGAAGGGTGGCGCCGCGGGAACTGACTCGGCGAATTCCTATAGCTCTTTCTTAGGAGGCCGTTCCCGCGGGATAGAACGGTGAGCAGTGAACGGTGGGCGGCTGGAATGGAAGTCCCTCAATACTCGTCTCATTCCAACGGCTCGTGTATCACCCACTGCTCGTCTTCGACCATAGGCGTATTATACCGCTTCTGAATCCTGCCGGACCGCTCCAGGTGATCAACGCATTTGCGGAGGCATCCCCGCCCGCCGCAGATCGTGTGGTGGCGGAACCGGTGATCGAGGAACTTGTAATACGACGGCGGGTTTTCCGGACTCGAATCTTTGTTGAGAAAGGGCGAGTAGCGCGGGTCCCAGCCGATGTGGATGCGCATGCACTTCTCGCAATCGAGCGCGCCGTGCCTGAAGGTGCGGTCGCCAATATCGAACTCCACGTTCGGAGCGGACGGGATCGCGTCCGCGGGGCAGGCTTGCGCGCATTCCCCGCAGAGATCGCACACGCTTCCGGCAAACAGCGGATCCGGTTCCAGCTCGGCGTCCGTCAGAACCGCAAACATCCGCTGCCGCGGCCCGAACTCGGGAGTCAGGAACAGCTTGCTCAGGCCGAGTTCTCCCAGCCCCGCCGCGCAGCCCACTACTCTCAAGCTCATATGACCGTCCGGCCGCGTTCCGCCTGGGCGAACGGGCCGTCCCTGGTTCACGCAAAACGGGTTATGAATGGGAACCGAGGTGAAGCCCTTGTCCTCCAGAAACAAAACGGCCTTGCGAAGCATGTGCGGCGCAAATACCTCGTTGAGGTATTGGTAAGAGTCGCAATTGTACGCCTGCCAGTAGTTGCCTTCCTCTATGGTCTTAAGCGCGCCGCGGACCATCCGGCACCCAAGCGCAATGACGCTCCGCGTTTTGCTGAAAATGCCGCGCGGATGCAGTCCCTCCGGCGCTTTGTCGAACCTCTCTATCGACGCCACGCCAACCAGGTCGGCGCCGGCTTGAAGGGCGACTCGTTTGACTTCGGCTGTGAGAGTGTCCAGCGGCATGGCGCGCAATTCCTCAGGCTTGTGAACAGTGATCGGTAAGGCAAGAGCGCCATCACGGCTTGACCATTAGATACATCTTACGTCATGCGCGGGGACTGCACAAGTGAGGGCGGTAACAGGGTGGTGTACTATGTGAGTGTGTAAATTGGAAAGGGAGTATCCTTTCAGTTAGTGAAACTACTGTGCTTAGGCACAGAAAGGAGACTCCCTTGGAGATAGTAGCGCTGGAGAGAATGTTTGAGCAACTGCGGGACTGGGG
>JAUSGG010000181.1 GCA_030649165.1 Armatimonadota bacterium | reverse complement strand
TCACCAATTGAGATGGTTCCATCGGCATCCGCTTGAAGTTGGGCATCGTCATCCTCCATATAAGGTGTTCGACACCCATCTCCAATATTCATGCCTGTTTACTAATAGTGAACAGAAAAGTTTTGCAACAGCCTGCAAGTTGCCGCACTCCAAACGTGCCGCGTGAGACTGTTACTATGAGGCTCTGTATTGAACGGTGATACCAAACGCAAGATAGACAACGCCCGCAACGTACTGGTCGGCAAAGTGCCGGACCCCAAGTCCCAGGTGGAGCAGATCACCCTCGCCCTCATCTACCGGTTCATGGATTACATGGACGATCAGTCGGAAGGCTGGGGCGGCAAGGCCAGGTTCTTTACGAACGGCTACGAGAAATACGCGTGGTCGAATCTGGTGGACAGGTCCGTCGGCGGTCACGAACGTCTGGAACTGTACGGCGAGGCGTTGACCCGGATGTCGCAGAACCCTCATTTGCCCCAGCTCTTCCGCGACATCTTCAAGAACGCCTTCCTGCCGTACCGCGCCCCTGAGACTTTGCGCCTCTTTCTGTCGGAGATAGACGGCTTTCCGCTGGACCACACGGAGGACCTGGGGGACTCTTACGAATACCTCCTTTCCATCATGGGTAAGCAGGGCGAGGCGGGGCAGTTCCGTACACCGAGGCACATCATAGACTTCATCGTGAAGTGCGTTGACCCGCAAAAGGATGAAACTATCCTTGACCCTGCCTGCGGCACCGCGGGATTCCTGATCTGCGCCTACCAGCACATCATGGAACATGATGCCGAGGATGGGCGGCCCGGCGGTGCTCTCTCGACCGATGAGAAGAACGCCCTGGTAGGCCATTTCGCCGGATACGACATAGACCCGGGCATGGTGCGTCTTGCGCTGGTCAATATGTATTTTCACGGCTTTCAGTCCCCAAGCATACATGAGTACGATACCCTTTCGAGCGAAGACCGGTGGGATGAGAGCTACGACGTGATCATGGCCAATCCCCCCTTTATGACTCCGATGGGCGGTATCAGGCCGCACAAGCGCTTCTCTGTCCATGCGAACCGGAGCGAAGTGCTCTTTGTTGATTATATTGCCGAGCATCTGAACCCGGCCGGACGCGCTGGCATCATCGTGCCGGAGGGGATTATCTTTACTGCCTCCAACGCATACAAGAGCCTCCGAAAGATGCTGGTCGAAAACTATCTTTACGCAGTGGTTTCCCTGCCCGCCGGCGTCTTCAACCCCTATGCCGGCGTCAAGACAAGCATCCTGCTGATGGACAGAGAGCTTGCGAAACGGACCGATGAGATTCTCTTTGTAAAGGTGGAAAACGACGGCCTGGACCTTGGGGCACAGCGCCGCGAGATAGACAAAAACGACCTCCCGGCGGCCCTGGAGATCGTCCGCAACTACCAGCAGACCGTCCTTGGCTGCCATTCCGCGCGCGCCACCACCGTCATTCCGAGCGCAGTCGAGGAATCTGCTTTTCCCGGGATGAAGCTCACCCACACCGTATCCAAGTCCAAAATCGCCGCCTCCGGCGACTACAACCTCTCCGGCGACAGATACCGAGAGACGATCAGCAATCTGCGTCTGAAGTGGCCCATGGTGGAATTGGGGCAGCTTGCCACTATTATCGCGGGACAGTCACCGCCTGGCTCCAGCTACAACCAGGACGGAAACGGCCTTCCTTTCTATCAGGGAAAGACTGAGTTCGGTGACATGTATCTGGGTGCGCCACGCTTTTGGACTACCGTGGTCACCAAGGAAGCCCAGGATGGGGATGTGCTCATGTCTGTACGCGCACCCGTAGGGCCTGTCAATATTGCCGCCTGCCGTATATGCATAGGCCGTGGGCTAGCGGCCATCCGCCCATCTGGTCAACTCGACAATCGCTACACTTACTACCTCTTGAGAGCAATTGAGGATCGGATACGGGGTAACGGTGGAGCGGTCTTTGATTCCATAAGTCGCCGGGATATAGAAGCTATTACAATTCCTCTCCCGCCCCTCGATGTCCAGCAGCAGATCGTGGCGGAGATAGACGCCTGGCAGAAGGTGATAGACGGCGCGAAGCAGGTCATCGCCGCCTGGAAGCCCACCATCCCCATCGACCCGGACTGGCCGATTGCGACCTTCGAAGCGGCACCTTTTCAGATCATTGACGGTGATCGGGGAACAAACTACCCGAGCAAATCAGACTTTGTCCCTGCGGGACATTGCCTCTTCTTGAATACGAAGAACGTGCGTTCCGACGGATTTAGGTTCGATGAATTGGAGTTCATCGGTGTGGAGAAAGACCATGCCTTGCGTAAAGGCAAACTTGAGCGCGGTGACGTATTGCTCACAACACGCGGGACCATCGGAAACACAGCTCTCTATGATGCGTCAGTCGAGTTTGAGAACATACGCATCAACTCCGGCATGCTCATTTTTCGGCCAGATGCTGCCAAGCTCACGGGTTGCTATCTCTTCCATTTCTTTCAGTCGGAAAACTTCCGCTCACAGACGGAAGCGATCGTTTCAGGTGCCGCACAGCCACAACTTCCGATTCGGAGCCTTAACGAGGCCAGAATCCCCCTCCCACCCCTCGAAGTCCAGCGACAGATCGTAACGGAGATCGAGGAAGAGCGGAAGGCAATCGAGGCGAACAAGAAGCTGATCGAGGCGATGCAGGCGCGGATCAAGGCGAAGATCGCGGAGGTGTGGGGGGAATAGTGCTCTTCCCGCCAACGGATCAATTGTGGTATAAACATAGTGAATCTGCTCTCATGGATGGCGAAACGATTGTGAGTTCACAGACTATGGCACAGACAGTCCAACAGCAACCAGGTTTGGGATCGGGCATTTATACGCACGCAGAGGCTGCACGGCTCTTGCGCGTGTCCACGGCCAAAGCTCGCAACTGGGCCGAGGGGTATACTTACCAGATCGACGGCCGGGAGAGAACGAAAGCGCCCGTTCTGCAGCGCCGCGCGGGCCAGCCCGGCCTATTGACGTTTCACGACCTGATAGAATTGTTCTTTGTCCGGGAATTCCGCAACGCGGGTGTCTCTCTGCAAGACATCAGAGGTGCTGCCAAATTACTTTCGGAGAAATGGGATACCCCTTATCCATTTGCCTGCCGCAAGCTCGACACCGATGGCGTTCAGATACTTATGGCCGCAGGGGAGCATTACGAGAACGTTGCCAGGCAACAGAACGTTTTTCGCTTTGCGGAGGACTTCTTCAAGAACATAGACTTCTCTGACGACTGCCTTGCGGAGAAATGGTGGCCAATGGGCCGCGACAAGCTGGTTGTCATCGATCCTCATCGTTCCTTCGGCACGCCTATCGACCTGAAGTCTGGCGTCCGCACGGAGATACTTTATGCTGCGTACCAGGCCGAGGACAGAGACGTGGAGGCCGTAGCTAACTGGTACGAAATCCCGCCAGAGCAGGTGAAAGCAGCGGTTGAGTTCGAGGAGACATGGTTGAAAGCCGCTTAAAATTTCTGGCCGACGAGAATATCCCTCCCGTTCTGGTAACAATCCTCAGGAAGCTCAACGAGAAATCGATAGAGTCCATGCACGGGAGCCCGTACGCCGGACAACCGGACGAAGTGTGGCTCCCCAGTGTGATTGAGCGAGGCTACATCTGCCTCACCTGCGACCGCAGAATGCTGGCGGAAAGTGGCATTGCACAGATACTGATCGACCAGCGCGCCACTATGATTTTTCTCGGACCCCACTTCGCGAACAGCAGACCTTGGGATCAGGCGATATGGCTGCTGAAGTACTGGCGAAAGATCAAGGAGCATGCCGCCACAATGTCCCCTGGCCGATTGGTGCGGGTTCATAAGAACGGCCGCATTGTCCCTGTGACTCCCACGACGGGCAGCCGGCCGGGACACACCGCGCAAGGGGGCCGGCCGCGCAAGGCAAAGCCAACCGGCCCGCCGGATGACACGTTCTCGCTCGTTCCCTAGAGGCCCTCTCTCAACAATGGCCGATGCTCTAACGTGTTTGCTTCAAGACTGTGCCTTTGAGCTACCTGACGGTGAGAACGAACAGGGCCGCTTGTTCTAGAGGGGCGAAACAAAATGACTGCAACAGCGATCGAGGAACTGCTCAAACAGAAGGTTAGCGGAACTGTAAGGCTGATGCCGGAAGGGGTTGACCGCTTCAGAGTGTTCACGCCGTTCAAGTTCGACGACGGCGACCACCTGGGCATTGTGTTGCGAAGAGAGAATGCAGACTGGGTTCTTTCAGACGAGGGAAGTACCTATATGCATCTGTCTTACAGTCTGGACCATAAAGACCTCACTTCCGGCGCCAGACAGAAAATCATTACCAATGCCCTGAGTGTGTTCTCGGTTCAGGATAGAGATGGAGAGCTGACGCTCCCTGTGCCGGATGAGGATTACGGAGACGCTCTGTACAGTTTTGTCCAAGCATTGCTCAAGATCACCGATGTTGAATTCCTTTCCAGAGAACAGGTGCGTTCCGCGTTTTTGGCGGACTTCAAGCTGTTCCTGACAGAGAAGGTCGAGGACCAACGGCGCACCTTCGACTGGCACGACCCCGTCTTAGACCCCGAAAGCAATTACGCCGTAGATTGCCGGGTTAATGGCATGGCGCGCCCGCTGTTCGTATACGCTCTAACGGGGGACGCTAAGGTCCGTGACGCCACAATCGCTTTACATCGGTTCGAGAAGTGGGGCTTCCAGTTTCGCGCCGTGGGCATCTTCGAGGACCAGGAAGAGATAGGCCGCAAAGTCTTGGCGCGGTTCACCGACGTTTGCGAACGACAGTTTTCCAATTTGGGGGGCAATAAAGAGAGAATACTGGCCTACGTGACTGATGCCATGGCCGCCTCTGGCTTGTAGTGCCCCATCCTGCAATGTGCGGGGCCAGAGACCCTCGCACTGCGAGGGAGTTCCTTTTCGGGTGTCTCAGAGATCGAGGAAGAGCGGACGGCCATCGAGGCGAACAAGAAGCTGATCGAGGCGATGCAGTCGCGGATCAAGGCGAAGATCGCGGAGGTGTGGGGCGAAACACCGTCCTAAGCCCGCGGGGACATATCCCACTTTTTCTCCCACCCCCTCCCCGCCCTCACAAACCTCCCCTCCCCCCGTCTGTGTCCTCTGCGTCTCTGCGGTTCCTCCCTCTTCCCCCCTCCGCGTCCATCCGCGTTCATCGGCGAGTTGAGCTTTCCGGTCCGACAGCCCGCTCCCCCCATCCGTGTCCATCTGTGCGATCTGTGGTTAAATCCCCTGCAAACCTCCCCCCTCCGCGTCCATCCGCGTCCATCGGCGGTTGGTTTTTCCGGTCCGACAGCCCGCTCCCTCCCCCTCCGTGTCCATCTGTGTGATCTGTGGTTAAATCCCTTGCAAACCTCCCCCCTCCGCGTCCATCGGCGGTTACATCCCCTCCCCAACCATCAACTACGATTTCGGAGCGGTTTTGGTTAGTTTCGGTGATGTTACGCGCGTTTTCGGCTCGTTTTCACAGCTTTGTACATCAGTTTCGGCCAGTTTCAGCGCTATTACAGCGCAGAATCGCGCGGAAATGGAGCAGTTTTGGGGCGGTTCACGCACAAAAAATGCAAAATGAGGAGAAAACCGCCCATCCCGCCTTCGATGACCAAAATGTTAACACGGTCACCGCGGCCCCACCTCAGTCCCGATGGATCGGGAAGTCCCCCTCCTCCTGGGACGGGGTTAGGGCGAGGCTGCTCCGGCTCTTTCAACCTTCAACATTCAACTTCTCCAACCAGCGTTCGAGCTGGGCGACGTTTTCCAGCTCTACGATAGGCTTCGCATCGCGCCACTTGAGGTCCGTCTGCGACTCCAGCCATTTGCGAATGTGGCCGTTGAAGAACTGTCCCTGCTCCACGCCCGACGCGGACGGCGTGATACGAACACACGGCATTCCGGCGAGCCACGCGCCGACCACGTCACTCTCGAACGTGTCGCCGACGAAGAGGACTCGGTCGGGAGGGCAGCCGAGTTCCCCGCGGACGGCGCGAAACATTGCGGGGTGGGGCTTGATGTATCCCACTTCCGCGGATACGACGATGGCTTTGAGCACGTTAGCCAGTCCGTCGCGCTGAAGCGCCTGGCGTATTCCGCCGGACGTAGGATAGTTGGAGAGAACGCCCAGATTGAAGCTGGTTGAGAGCCTGCGCAGCATATCAAAGACACCGCCGGGTAGCTCGAGCGCGGCGGCGAAGGCGGAGTTGTATGCGCGGACGCCTTCTCGCGCGAGTTCACCAGGTTCCCGTGCTCCGAGGCTGGCCGTGAGTTCCAGGACGAAAGCGGGAAAATCATTTTCCACCAAACGGGACAGGTTCTCGGCGGAATACCTCGTCCTTATGTCTACGTAAACGGCCTTGACCTCCTCGGAAGTGACCGGAGCGCATGCCTTCGCGACGGTGTCACAGAGCGCATCGAGCGCCTGAGAGTATCTGTCAGGCCCCCAGGGGTAGAGGGTGTCGAGAAGATCGAAGACTATGGCGTCATAACGGGCGCTGCTGGACATAACAAGGGTTATTATACGGGAACGCGCGAGCTACGGGAAGCTACTGGCTCGAACTAATGCCCCGTCGCCGGTCCGTGCCGGGGCGGGCGGCGCATGATGAAGACCACGGGAATCAAGACCAGCATTATAACGCCGAGCAGCCGGAAGCAGTCTACAAAAGACATTAAGGCGGCCTGGCGCAGAACGCCGAAGTACGCCAGCCCCAGGGCCTGTTTTTGCGCGAGCCAGTAGCTCTGCCCGTGGGCGACCAGCGCCGCGACCGACTTCCGCATCGCCTCCTGCACGAACGGATTGTACCCGGTAATGTGCTCGCCCAGCCTTGACTGATGAAACTGCGCCCGCCTGGCAAGCATCGTCGTAACGCCCGCTATGCCGAAACTCCCGCCGACGTTTCGCATCAGGTTGAACAATCCCGTGCTCGTGCCCATCTGCTCCCGCGGCGTGAATGCGAACGTCGCGGTCGCGATCGGAACGAACAGGAAGGCGAGACCCATGCCCATGACGATGCGGGGGTACATTGCGTGCCAGAAGCTGATCTGGAGGTTGTAATGCGACATCATGAACATCGAGGTCGACATCATCGCCAGGCCGAATATGATCAGGTACCGAGCGTCGCGTTTGCCCACAAGGTATCCGACGAGAGGCATGAAAATCAGCGTGCCGATTCCGCCGGGCGACATCGCCAACCCGCTCTGCATCGCGGTATATCCGAGCAGGTTCTGCAGGAATATCGGAAGCAAAACGAGACTGCCGTAAAGGGCTATGCCGAGCATGAATATGAGCAGCGCTCCGGGCGCAAAATTCCGCGCCTTGAACACGCTGAGGTCGATGATCGGGTGCTCCGCCCTCCGTTCCCAAACCACAAGCGCTATCAGGCATACGACGGCAATAATGCTGAGCTGGGTTATCCAGGACGTCTCGAACCAGTCCTTGCGCTGCCCGTTGTCCAGCACAATCTGGAGCGCGCCTATGCCGACGGCGAGAAGCCCCAGCCCTGCATAGTCTACCTTCGTCACGCCGCGCCGCAGATAGGGCGGATCCACGATGTACATCTCTGTCAGCGTAAGGGAAAGGACACTGACAGGTATGTTGATGTAGAATATCCAACGCCAGGTGAAGTTGTCCGTTATCCAGCCGCCAAGCGTCGGACCGATAATCGGCGCGAAGACGACGCCGATGCCGAATATCGCCATCCCCATTCCGCGTTTTCGCAGAGGGAAACTCTCCAGCAATATCGCCTGTGAGATCGGCTGGAGCGCGCCGCCGCACAGGCCCTGAAGCACGCGGAAGAACACGAGCCACGGAAGCGACGGCGCAAGCCCGCACAGAAACGACGCCACCGCGAAAGCGGCCACGCAGGTCATGTAGAATTTCTTTCGCCCGAACACCCGGCTCAGCCATCCGGTAGCCGGCAAGACAATCGCATTGGATACGAGGTATGAGGTGATAACCCACGTGGTCTCATCTATGGTAGCGGAGAGATTGCCGGAAATATGCGGCAGGGACACGTTCACCACGGTCGTGTCGAGGACTTCCATGAACGTGGCGAGCATCACCGACAGCGCGACGATGCCCGGCGTGCCTATCGGGCACCAGCCTTGTTCCTGTATGTCAGGTTGTTGGTTCATGGTTCATGGTTGATGGTTCATGGTTGGTCGTTGATGTTTACGGCGGTTCGGGTTTGGGCCGATTCGGGGTGCGCTTCAGGTAATCCATATAGCTTGATCGCTCGCGATATGCCATCGCGTGCGAGACCGAATATCGGGATTTCAAATCCCCAAGTTCTGTCGCGGGCGTCATTGCAAATAACGCCCGATCGAGAGCCTGTAGACATCGGCCGCGAGCTTCCGAGCCTCTCTCCATACCTCGATATCCTCTATTGTCTTGATCGCGACCATCTACCCTCCCAAACCGCCACCCAAGCACGACAAACCATGAACTATCAACCATGAACCATGAACTATCTTCCGAGCCGGACCGTGGCTCTGACGTTCTGCCCCGGGCGCAGGACCACGTCGCGGGGAATCGGTCGATCGAATACGATCTTGACCGGGACTCTCTGCACCACCTTGACGAAATTTCCGGTGGCGTTCTCGGGCGGCAGCAGGCTGAACTTGGACTGCGTGGCCGCGCCTATGCTCTGAATCCTGCCGCTGAAGGCGCGGCCCGGATAGCTGTCCACATCTATATCCGCTCGTTGTCCGGGGCGCATTTGCCCGATCTGAGTCTCTTTGAAGTTAGCGACGATCCAGACGTTTTTGAGCGGGACGATAGCCATCAGCAGTTGGCCCGGTTGGACGTATTGACCGGGTTCGACGGATTTCTGACTCACGACTCCGGCGACAGGCGCGGTTATCGTGGTGTAGGACAACTGCAGCTTCGCATTTCGCAAATCGGCGGCGGATTGGGCGATGCGCGCCGCGGCCGCTTTCTGCTGGGAAGCGCTGATCGATATCTGCTGCGGGGATGTCTCTGCTCCCGATTGCGCCGCCCGCGCCCGCGCGACCTGCGCCCGGGCCTGGGTCAAACCCGCCTTCGCCTGCCCGATCCCGGTGCGGGCCTGAGCCTCGGCGGCCTTTGCGGCGTTCACCCTGTCTCCGGCCGCATCCAGAGCCGCCTGTGCGGAGGTGTTTGCGGCCTCAATCGCGTCCAGTTGCTGTTTGGCAACGGCGCCCTTGGCGTAGAGCTCTCTATATCGCACCGCGTCCGCCGCGGCTTTGGCTGCTTGGGCGCCGGCGGATCTCACCTCCGCCTGAGCGGCCCGCAAAACAGCCCGCGCCGCCGCGACCTGCGCTTCCGCGGCCGCGATTTGCTTCTGCGCCGCCGCCACGCCGGACTCGGCTGCCGCCACCCCGGCCCGCGCCTGGCTCGCGCCGGCAGGGGCGGTGCGCTCAGTCAGCGCCAACTGAGCCTCTGCCGCCGTGGTCTGTGCGCGCTGGCTGGCCATATCGGCCTCAGCCCTGAGCGCCTTTGCTTCAAGGTCCCGCTGGTCGAGCTGGACCAGGAGTTGGCCGGCTTTAACCTGCTGGTTTTCCGATACGGCTATCCCGGACACGTAGCCGGCCACACGCGGACTGATAGGGACAAGGTTGCCGTTGATCTGGGCGTCGTCTGTGGAGACCTTACCGCGTCCAAGGAGCCAATAGGTGAGACCGGCTATAGTCAGAATCAGCAGGAGGCCGATGATTACAAACTTGCGCCGGTTGTTCGGCGTCGGAGATTGGGGTTCAGGTTGTTGGGCTGCCAAGCGATACTACCTACCTACGGTTGCGCACAACCAAGGATGCTTAGTATGATCGTATTCACACTATAGCTCCGTACGCTGCCGCAAGTCAATCGGGCGGGCGGTGGGTCTGCTTCACCATCTCCCCCAACGCGATGACGTGCTCGATCTTGCCATTTGGCGGAAGGACGTCTCCGACGTTGAGGATCACATACGGGCTGAGGCTATCGAGTATGCGTTTGCCGTATGCCAGTATTTCGTCAAAGTCCTCACCCGCGCAGAACAACGCGGAGGGGACGCCGCAGTACGCCTTCACGTTCGACCCCAGAACGGTCGCCAAGTCCTCCGGTTCGTAGTTACCCATTGGGGCGGGCGTGCAGCCGTCCAGAAGGTCGAACCCGGCTGTTGCGAGCAATCCAAGGTAGCCGCGAATATTCCCGTCAAGGTGCGTTGAAACCAGCTTGCCCGCCCTGTGAAGGATAGACTGGGCTTCTCTGTAGTATGGCGCGCAGTAGTCCCTGAGCTGCCGCGGGCTGATCAGGTGCTCGTCGGCGTGGTCCGTGATGATGACAATCCTGCCGGGCAGCTCACTCGCCACGCGAACCCGTTCAAAGAAGCCGGCTTCCAAGGCGGTCATCAGGCGACGCACAATTCCAGGGTCGTCCGCCAGGGCATAGGCTACGGCTTCATATCCCATATAGTCCTGGACGAGGGAGCCGAACGGCGTGCGCCATATCGGAATATCGAGCACGCCGCGGTCGCCCAGCGCGTACAGGATACGGCGGACGATCTCGGGTTGGCCCCGGTAGTGAGTATGCGCGGCAAGGAATTCCAGCGCGGGAACGTCGTCCGGCCCTTGGACTGGGTATCGGACAATAGACTCGCTGCCGAACGGAGCCATACCCCAGATGGTGTGAAGAGTCCCGACCGGCGTTTCGACGATCTCGCGGCGGCGCGTCCCTTCGCGTTCCTCGCGAACACAGACCCCCTCGTAATGCACTTCATACGACCCGTACGCGTGGACCGGGCAGCCCCAGTCGAATTCGCGGTAGAAGTCGAACAGAGTGAAGTCCCGGAAGCGCTCCGGCATATCGATCTGATTGCGGTGGAAGGGGTCGTCGTCGAAGATGAACTCGCCCGTGCCGTACTTCTGCGGCTCGCCGACCGGCGCGCGCCTTGCCTTGTACCAGTCGGTGATGTCCGGGAAGAAGGGCGGCCGGTCGACGGGCCGGTTCTCCATTACCGCGAAGAAACGCTCTCGGTGTGTCACAGCGCTGACCAACACCGCTCACTCACCCGTTTTCCCCAGGAACCCATCGGCGTCGTCCTGCAGGACCTGTCTGAGCATCGGGACCAAAGGCGGAATATCCTCCTTGAGGGTGCGCCAGATGATGGGTATGCTCACGCCGAAGTACTCATGCGCGACTACATTGCGAATGCCGCGCATTTTGTGCCACGGAATGTCGGTGTACGATTCTTCGACAGGGTCAGGCACATACCTGGAGGCCTCTCCGATGATCTCCATGTTCCGCAGGACAGCGTCTATGGTCTTTTCGTCGGATTCGAATGCCTCGAAATCCATGCCTTCGACGTAATGCTCTATCTTGCCGATCGCGTCAATGATGTCTTCCAGCCTGAGTCTCCAATCTCTAGAAGACATGCACTGCCTCCTCCAGGATTCGCGTCCGCAGTTGCGGCTTGAGCGCGTCCTTCGTAACCAGGTCTACGCCACAACCCATTAGTCGCTCAAGATACTCCTTCACGTCCAGGAATCTAAACAGTCCGACCGGCTGAGCGAATTCCACAAGAACGTCTATGTCACTCGACGCCGAGGCTTCGTCGCGCGCATGCGAGCCAAACAGCGACACCGAACTGACTCCGAACTCGGCCAGCTTGCCCTGCTCGCGCGCCAGCAAGCGCAATGCTTCGTCTCGATTCATGGGCCCAACTCCTTGCTTTCCCTAATACGCTCTCGCAAAAATCGCCTTCTCGCTTGCGTCTTTGCCGCAATACACGCACTTGCCGGTTCCGCCATCCTGCTCCAGCGGGATGCAGCGGTTGGTGGCTTTCGTGTCGGTCTTGATGGCGTCTTCGCAGGCCAAATCGCCGCACCACCAGGCGAGGGCGAAGCCGTCTTCGACAGCCTCTTTGAACTGCTCATAGTTCTCGGGGCGGTGCGTGTGCTCCTCGCGGAAGGCGAGGGCGCGGTCGAATAGCGCCTTCTGGATTGTCACAAGCGCCTCCGGAACCTTAATGTCCAATTCGGCCCACGGAACGAACGTCTTGCCTTCGCGTCCGGGTATGTCACGCCTGGCCAGGACCGCGCTCTGGTTGGCCACGTCCCTGGGCCCGACCTCGATCCGCAGCGGCACGCCCCGCATCTCCCACTCGTTGAACTTCCAGCCGGGCGTGAACTCCGTGCGCGCGTCCAGCTTAACCCGGACCCCGGCAGCCTGCAGCCGCTTGAATATGTCCTCCGCCGCGGGCAGGACCTGCTCTCTTTCCTCGTCGGTCTTGGAGATCGGAACGATGACCGCTTGAATCGGCGCGAGCCTTGGCGGAAGGGCTAGACCCTTGTCGTCGCCGTGGACCATAACTATCGCGCCCACCATCCTCGTGCTCACGCCCCAGGACGTGGTCCAGCAGTACTGCAGCTCGTTGTTGCGATCGAGATATCGGATCTCAAACGCCTTGGCGAAGTTCTGACCCAGGTTATGCGAAGTCCCCGACTGCAGCGCGCGGCGGTCGCCCATCATCGCCTCGATAGTGTAGCTGGTCGCCGCGCCGGCGAACTTCTCCGACGCGCTCTTGCGCCCGGGTATGACGGGAATCGCGGCCTCGTTCTCGGCGAAATCCTGGTAGACGCGCAGCATTCTGATGGTTTCTTCCTGCGCCTCCTCCGCCGTTTCGTGCGCGGTGTGGCCCTCCTGCCAGAGGAACTCAGTCGTACGCAGGAACAGGCGGGTCCGCATCTCCCAGCGCACGACGTTCGCCCACTGGTTGATCAGCACGGGCAGGTCGCGGTAGCTCTTGATCCACTGGGCGTACATGTGGCCGATGACGGTCTCGGACGTGGGCCGGACGACCAGCGGCTCCTCCAGTTTCTCGCCGCCGCCGATGGTGACTACCGCAAGCTCGGGCGAGAAGCCCTCGACGTGCTCGGCTTCTTTTTGCAGAAAGCTCATTGGGATGAAAAGCGGGAAATAGGCGTTCTCGTGCCCAGTCGCCTTGAACCTGCTGTCGAGCGCATCGTGTATATTCTCCCAAAGCGCGTAGCCGTACGGCCGGATAACCATGCAGCCCTTAACCGGCGCATAGTCCGCCAATTCGGCCTTCTGGACCACGTCGGTGTACCATCGGCTGTAGTCCTCGCTTTGTGGGGTTACGCCTTCCGCCATTTGTCTTTACGCTCCTTTGTTGTTGTGCAACGACTTATTTTACTGTTTTTTGGGGAGGGAGTCGAGGGACGCCGCGCTCGCTGCCCAATCCCCGCAGGGGGATTTCGTGCCTTTGTAGCCGTGAATTCATTCGCTGGGGCCCTCGCGGTCAACCTTTGGACGCGAGCAAGCGTCATGAGAAAAGGCGCTAAGCCGGGGGACGTCGACGAACGAAGAGCATCGACTGGAGAGAGGACTCATGAAGAGACTGATTGGATGTGTATTTGTCGCGGCGGCGCTCGTCGCGCTGATTTCGCCGGCTTGGGCGATAACCGGCCGGGTCGTCGACAACAGGGGGAGGCCTCTGCGCGGCGTGAGTGTGATCGTGAGCGACGGCAATCTGATGGACACGCACGTCTACCGGACGAACGGCAAGGGCGAGTACACCATCAGTTACGCCAAAACCGCTATGGTCCCTGAAGAGTACCGCAAGCGTAAAGTGACGGTCCGGGTCCTCGACAGGCGCGGCAAGCCCGCCGTTGGGGCGACGGTAAGAATGTCAACCAGAGGCGGAGAGAAGACCGTCACGGTCCGCACCGACAGCAAAGGCGGATTCCGCTATGTCTCGCGCGCAACACCTTCCAGATTGATGTACAGCGTCAAGGTTGTCGACCGGCGGGGCAAACCCCTGCCGAAAGCCCGCCTGCGCTCCACAGAAGAGGCAAAGGCCGGCCGGCCTGACCTCGTGGTGGACGCGAAGGGCGCGTATTCGATGAAGCTTCCGCAAGAAGCCTTCGGCGGGTCGGACATTTGGCTACGCGTATCGGTTGACGGCTACGCGTACGACGCGGAGCATGCGGCGGCGAATCAAAAAGCGCCCATCGTCATCACCCTGCGCCCGGAGATGAAGCTCAAGGGCCGCGTGGTGGATGAGCGCGGCGCGCCGATTGCCGGGGCGAGCGTCGGCGTCAACAATGTCTATGGCAGCGTCAGGGGCAGAGGGGCCGGTTACAACGCCAGCGCCTGGGGGCTGCCGCAGCCGAACGACTGGCAGGTCCGTTCCGCGAAGGACGGTTCTTTCGCTATACGACATTTGCCGCGGACCGAGGGCTTCGAGTACATCAGCATCACTATGGACGTGTCCGCGAAAGGCCGGGCTCGCATTTCCAAGAGTCTCGATCTTGACGCCCTGAAGAAACCGCTCAAAGTGACTCTGCCCCGCGAGGCCAAGCTCGTCGGAACCGTTCACATACCTGAAACCGAAGGTGGAGTACATTTCTTCGCGCCGCTGAGTCTTCGGATAGGCGGACCGCAGGGTTCTGAAGACTACCGGTCCATCAACATGGACGACAAGGGCAATTTCCGGATGTCGGAGCTTCCGCCGGGCAAGGCGACTCTCGCCCTTGAAACGGGAGGCGTTACGTTCGAGAACGGGCATCCCGCGAGAGCCGGCGAGCCCATGCCCTGGACTCTAACCGCTCAGCAGATTGAGTTGAAGGCCGGGGAGACAACCAAGCTCCATTTGACTGCCACGCGCGGAGCCCTGGTCAAGGGAGTCGCCCTGAACAAAGCCACCGGAAAGCCGCTTGCATTTGCCGAGTTGTACGTAAAGGACTCCGGCAACCTTGAAGGCTATATGGGGAACACGGCTACGGACAAACAAGGCAGATTCGCCTTTCGGTCGCCGGCCGGTGAAGTCGCCGTCACACTCAGCAGCGCAACGGGTGACAAAGGCGAACGGTTGAGCTTTTTCGGGGGTTCGGATGAGACCGACCAGCCCAGGGAGACGTTCAAGGTCGAAGAGGGCAAGGACCAGAACGACGTCAAGCTCAGCTTCGATTTGACGCAGAGCGACCACGGCGGCGGAGGCCTTTCTTCCGACATCTACAACGCCAAGATTCCGTCCGATTTCGCGCTGCGGCCGGGGACCTACCAGTTGGCGTGGGACCCGGAGACGGTCACTTCCGGTGACGTGTGGTTCACCGACTATGAGGGCAAAGAAGCGATGTCGCGGATGGCCAAGCTGCCGGCTCTGGTCTCCACGAAGCCGAAGTATTCCGCTTATCGGATTGACGGGACTGACGACTCCGGTCTGCTTCTCATCGTTTTGGACAAATCGGATCCGAAGGGAAAGTGGTACGATACCGCTTATGTGGATTTGAACCGCAACAGCGACCTAACCGACGATCAGCCGATCAAGTTCACCCCGAAAGCGAGCCACAACAGCAAGAGTGAGTGGCTGGCCATCCCATCACACCAGGGGCCTAAGGACGGCGGGATGAACTACCCGGTCCAGGTGAGGTTAGACATCTCCAACTGGACGCCAAACGACAGCAATCTACAGCTCGAACGCAAAGGCGCGTGGTCCGGAGCCGTGGATTCCAGCAAGGGCAGGGTCCCGGTCATGCTGCTCGATTCAAACAACAACGGCGTCTTTGGCGACTCTGTAAAGATCAAAGAAGACCTGGATTACGACAGCTCCGGCGACTACGTCTGCATCGACACCATAGGTCTTGGAAGAATCGTCCCGCGCACTTTCGGCCCCCAGGCGGTGCAATTGTGCGAAGTCAGCAAGGTCGGGAGCCGTTTCTACAGGATTCAGACTAACGCCGGCAGTGAGGTCACTATCGCGCCGTACGAAGGCCAGACGGGGCAAATCGTGGCTCGCGGCGGCAAGCTCAACGGGTTCAAGATGGGAATCGAGCGTCTCACGGCAACGAGCAAGACGGGGTACTACAACTTCGACAACTACAAGGGCGAGCCGGTCAGCCTGCCGGTCGGAACGTATAAGATTTTCTGCCAGGGCGGCCTGGACGTCAGAGATATGAAGAAGAAGGGCCAGCGCAAGCTGGAGGCGTCTCTTGAGACATATCCCAACGTGGCTCTAAATGTCGGCCGGCTGACCCCTCTGACTTTCGGGGGGACCATTTCCTGGGCGGTCGATCCGGGAAAGAGCGAGATCACGCTTACGCAGGGCAAGGAAGAGAAAGTCTACTGGCTCAAGGACATGAAAGCGGACGGCTTCAGGCTGAGAGGCTTCAACGACGGCCGCGGCGATTATTCGGCAAAGGTGCGGTTTGCCGATCCCCAGACGGGCAAGAACCTCTGGACGACGAATGTGGGCTATACGTGAGACGGCGGAGCGGACGA
This sequence comes from Armatimonadota bacterium, assembly GCA_030649165.1. Taxonomy (GTDB): domain Bacteria; phylum Armatimonadota; class UBA5829; order UBA5829; family JAUSEB01; genus JAUSGG01. Next base: position 23,148 of record JAUSGG010000181.1, on the reverse strand, counting down.
GTACGTGGTCGACGTACCTAAGCAGTTGAAGCCCGGTAAGTATGCGATGGAAGTCTTCATCGACACCAAGTCGAAGCTCGGCGTGCTGTCGGCGAAGAGGCAGGTCACAATAGTTGGCCCGACTCCCGCGCAGGAGAAGGAAGCGGAGAAGAAACCTGTCTCTTGCAGACCTTGCGGCAATGCGGTCGCCGCGTCGTAGACACGAGCATTGCGGTTGTTGTATCTTTTCTTTTATCCCTCCAGGCACCCTACCTGGAGGGAACGCTCGCGGGAACTGACAAACAACCGCGACTTACCCATCCAACTCCGGGAACAGCGTCAACGCCCGCACGGGCTCGTCTTCTGTCTTATTCCGGCTCTTTCCGCCCCACTGTTTCAGGTGGAACGAGACGCCCTGCCGTTCGCACTGCGCTTGGATTTCCTCGACCCAGGCCGGGTCCATTGGTCTGGCGTTCGGCCCGGACTCGCCGCCCGCGTATACCCAGTTGATGCCTCGCAGGTCCAGGTCTCGGACCGGCCCCAGCAGCGGTTCCATTGAGATGAACCTGGTCGCCGCGCCGGTCCTCCGCAAGTGGTCGATGCGGAACGCGTAGGCCTGGTTCTCCACGGTGACTCCGACCGAAAGATGCGGTAGGAACTGGAGTCGCGGGCTGAGTTCCAGGAGCCGGTCGGACCGTTTTGTCAGGATCTGGTAGCTGTGCCAGTCAGCCCGGCGCATCACTTCGAAAACGCGCAATATGAACTCGGCCGGCACGTCCTTGTGGAACAGATCAGCCATCGAGTTGACGAAGATAGCATGGGGCCGTTTCCACGTCAGGGGCAGATCGAGCAAGTCCTCGTGCAGGGTGAGTTTGAAGCCGGTTGCGTACTTGGGAACGCCGGTGGCTTTGAGCCGGACGGCCATGCGCTCGGCGTAGCAGTGGTTGCACCCGGGGCTGATCTTCGTGCAGCCGGTGAGCGGATTCCAGCTCGCGTATGTCCATTCGATCCTGGTTCTGGCGGACACGTTGTTACTCCGATGCGAACATCCGTTTTTATTGTAGCAGGACGGAGGGAGGGCGGTCAAGACGAGGGCGGGAAGGGAGTTCAGTTCTGCGGGAAATGCCTCTGTTTGAGAGGAGTCGCTCGGTTCTTCGGCATTAGGTGATCTCGCCTGCAAGGTTCAACCCTCACCCTACCCTCTCCCTCCCAGGGAGAGGGGGTTACGCGTCGCTTTGTGCCCGCGGGTGGGCAGCAAGGGTGATTGTACTGACCGTTTCTGAACTCATTCCTTCCTTGACACCTGAGTGCGGTTCGACCGATAATATGGTTACAATCAATCCCGTCCAAAACGACGTTTTCGTCCGCGCTCAGCGCAAGCGTAAACATTGCCTTGGGGGGTGGTTTTCGCTATGGTCCGAACAAAGGGAAGCATCCAGCTTATGCCGAAGTGAACGGTTGCTTCGACCATCATTTCGGAAAGGAACACTTCCCTATGCCTGCTACTTCTAGTTTGTTCGCCCAACTCCTGCAGATCATCCCACTGCCCGCGTTTCAACGCATCGTCCGCGAGGAACACGGCGAGCGTCATGCGAAAGGTTTCACGTGCCGGATGCAATTGGTGGCGATGCTCTATCTGCAACTGGCCCAGGCGAGAAGCCTCGCCGAGATCTGTGACGGCTTGCGGCTCACCTGCGGCAAGCTGAACCACCTGGGAATCACCACCGCGCCGGCCAGAAGCTCCCTGGCCTACGCCAACGAGCATCGCCCGGCCAGAATCTACGAGCGTCTTTACTACGCAACGCTGGCGCAAGCTGACGCCTGGCGGCCCGGGAAAAAGAAGCGTTTCCGGTTCAAGCATCGCCTGCTCACGATCGATTCGACTATACTGGAGCTCTGCGCCAACCTGTTCCCTTGGGCGCACTACCAGCAACGCAAGGGGGCGGCCAAGGTCCACTTGGTTCTGGATCACGACGGATATCTTCCCACCTACGTCGTCATTACAGACGGCAACACCACCGATATTTCTGTCGCCCGGCTCCTAAGGTTCCCCAAGGGTAGCATCGTGGTGATGGACCGCGGCTACACTGACTATGCTATGTTCCAAGCTTGGACCGAACAGGGAATCCACTTTGTCACCCGTCTTAGAGACAACGCCGTCTACACCGTTGAGCGAGAGTTGACACCACCTGCCCACAGCCAGATTGTCGCTCACCAACTCGTTCGGCTTTCCAGCCCATACGCCAAAGAGCGTTGTCAGTGTTTGCTTCGGCGCATCGTTGCGCGGGACACAACCGGTGAGCAGGTAGTCCTGCTCACCAACCATCTGAGTTTGGGGGCAACCACCGTGGCGGCGATCTACCGTGACCGGTGGGAGATTGAGATATTCTTCCGCACTATTAAGCAATGTTTGCGCATCAAGACTTTCGTGGGAACAAGCGCCAATGCGCTCGCCATTCAGATTTGGACAGCGCTTATCGCTTTGCTTCTAATCGCTATATGCCGTTTTCGCTCCACGTTCGGCTGGCATCTATCCCGACTGCTCGCCTTGCTGCGCGTGAATCTGTTCACCTATCGCCATCTCTGGGACTGGCTGAATAATCCGTTCCGAACTCCACCTATCATTCCACCACAGCAGCTTATGCTTGGCTTTTAGACAGCAGCGAGAATCCACAGACACGGGGCGCATAGATTGACAGGGAAATCAGTGGACACGGAGACAGAACAGCAGAGATTATTTTGGACAGCATTGGATGCGTCCCCTTATTTCGCCCTTATTTCCGCTCGTCGTCTCCCGGAAGTGAGCAGCGAAGACATACGTACTCACCAAGCCTGAACTGTTACTCATTTGCGGGTCGTCTACGGACGCAGTATGTGCGCCTCGGTTGCGCGCAGGACGCGTATGAGATTGCCGGAATCGGATTCCACTGTCGAGATGCCTGTTGCCGTCCAGTAATTGCCGACGTCCGGCAGGACGACGGAACTGAGGACTTTCACTCCGACGCAAGGCTGGCCCGTGCCGGGGTTTGTCCTCGGATCGGTCACCGCGCTTCCGTCATCGAGGTAGAAGAAGCCCGTTCCGACCGCGGTCACTTTGCCGAATATGGTCACCCGGGAGCCTATGTTGTTGAGGCCAAATCCTCCGAAGACTCCGGGGGTGTTCGGGTTGAGTTGAGCGCCGCCCAGGGCGGAGTTGGCGATAACGAGTGAATCGGGGAGACCGGGGCCGGGGCTAGTGGCGTTGATCGCGTTTCCCACGCAGTCGATGTATCTCTCGGCGCCGGTTCCTTTGATGGCCCCGGCGACATCCACGAGATTCCCTTCAGCCTCAGTTCCAGACGCGACCACGAGTATGCCGAAGGGCTTGTCCGACTCCTGAATATAGAAGTTGTCGCCGAAGCCGCAGGTGACTACTTTGCCTCTCAGGGACCTCACGGCGTTATCCGGAAGAGCTTTAGCTTCCTGTACGCCCACCCCCGGGGCTGTCGTTATCCCATCGGAGAACCCCGAGCCGCTCCACTGTCCGTAACCGCTGCCCGCTTGCACGGAGAAGTAGTAGGCAGCGTTCTCTGAGAGGCTGAGGTCGGTCCTCGTCACGCCGCCGGCTCCACCGACCCACGTCCAATCCACGACATCCGTGCCCCCCTGGCTCGCGCCGATGGCGTAACGATACTCCAGCGCTGCCGGGTCTCCGGGCTGCCAGGAGCAGGCAAGCGTGGTGAGCGAGCCGGTGTAGACTCCCTGGTCCGTGACGACCGGCAAGAGCGGAGCCGACACGCTTCGGCCCTTCAGATTGTCTATGTATGACGCTATGCTCGCCCCGGAATAGCCGGTCAGGTTCAGCGAGGTGATTTTGGTGGCGGCCTGGTAGAACGGCATGTCGAAGACTTTCTGGACACCGTCAGCCCATGCGTCCACGGTCCTGGAATCCAGATCTATTCCGACCTCGATGTGGCGCCACATGCCCGATGCCGGAGATGTCACGAGGTCCGTAAAGGTGACGCCCGGACCGGTCAGCATGTTGTATGTCGTCGTCCAATATACTCGCGTGATCTTGGTTGTTCCGTCCAGGAACTCCATGACCGCCTGGTTGTTGGAGGCGGCGGCATTGCGCCGCATATAAAAACTGATGAGGTGGTACCCGCTGGTTATGGAGCCAAAGCCGGCGATGCTGGAATCGTCGTAAGTCGTGCTGTTGCCGAGTATCTCGACGGCTTTGCCGCTGCCGCCGATATAGATCACGTCCTGGATCAGACAACTGTTCTTCGTCGGTTCCTTAGTCCATGCTCCCTGGCCTGCCAGATCGCCGTTCGCGTAGTTGTCGAAGGTCTCGTTGAGCCAGACGGAACTGACGGGAGTGGCAGCGGACGCCGTAACCGACGAGGAGGTATTGTAGTTCGGGACGGCGTCGTGAGAGAACGCCCGGTAGTAGTAAGTGGTGTTGCCGAGCAGTCCTGTGTGAATACTGCCGCTGGTGGTTCCCGGCGCGCCCGGTTCATCCACGACGAGTTGGCCATCGAAGATGCTTGTGGGGTAGCCACTGGTCTTGCAGCGAACCATCGTTCCGGTGAAGTCCGTATCGGAGGGGTTGGTCCAAGAGAGGTTTACCTGCAGCTCGCCGGCGACCGCGGCGAAGGACGTCACCGGCCCCGGAGGCACGGTGTCTATCGGAGTGGCGACCGCATTAGCGGCGGGTCCATATATCGGAGCCGCGTTGTGCGGAAACGCCGAATAGTAGTAGGTGACACCGTTCGTGCGGCCAGTGTGCAGGTAACTGTCGTTTGAGCCGGGGGTATTCGCCTTGTTGATTATAAACGTCCCATCCGAGGGGCCGGTTGGATAGCCTGTGGTCCTGTAGCGGATCAACGTTCCCGTGAAATCGGCGGCGGTTGGGTTCGTCCAGGAGAGGCTGACCTGTCTGTCGCCTCCCACCGCCGTGAAGTTGGTCACTGTGCTCCCTGGGATGTTAATCACGTAATTGTGGATGTGCAGAATCCAGTCGTTGCTGTCGGGCGCGGTGAAGTTGCGGCTGCCGCCCCCGGTCGTAGTCCCCGCGGCGGTCCTGACCCCCGTGCGCGGATTAAACCAGTCCACGTAGAAGGTTCCGCTCGCGCCGGACAGGTTGACCGTTACGCTGGTCCCCACGACCAGTTGGACGATATATTCGTTGTTGGGCCAGGCGGCGCAAATGCCGTTGCTCGTCAAGCTCTGGGAAGGCGCAAGCCGGTGGAAGTTGGTCTGCGCGAAGAACTCGTACAGGATTTTCATGTATTGGGCGCCGGGAGTATCGGTCCCCGTCAGCACAAAGTCGCTCGTGACGTGATAAGTGGAATAGCCCGGCTTGTTGTTACCGTAGACGCCGTAGCCGCCCGCCAGACATATACCGTAGTGGTCCTTGCGAACGTCGTCCGCCGACTGGTTGGCCGGGAACATGACCGGATCGCCCTCATAGCCGTATTCGAGGTTGACCACGGGCTTGTTGTAGACACGCGAGCCCGCTATATCGATACGAAGCTGTTCCGGCGTACCCTGGCGCTGCTGGCCGACAAACGAATGTGAGGTCGTGCCGCCGAACGCGTTGGTGGTGTTCACGGTGTGCATCGAGATCGGATGCTTGTAGGGATCGTTGTTGTACACCGTGTCCATGTAGGCGATCCACTGCGAGTTGGACTCACCGGCTTCTTCGTATTCGCCGACTATGATCCATATAACATTCTTTGACGCATAGCGGGCGACCAGGTATTTGATATAGGCGATGTACTGAGACGGCGACTCGTAGTCGAGGTCGTATCCTTCGTTCCCCCAGGAGAAGAAGAGGCTCGCGACCATACCTTTCGAGTTCATGTAGTCGATCTTCTTGTCGAGCCAGTGGAAATAGCCGGGGTTAAGCGTGTTGACGTCCCATATTGCCTTGTTTGGATCGGCGATGGACGCCTTCTGGCCGCGGTAGATGCCGCCGCCCTCGTTGTGGGGCGAGTCGTGCACGACGCCGTGCATATAGTTAAAATGCTGCGCGGCCCGGGCGTCTATGAGGCTCCGGAACGACCCATCGGAGTAACGGATGTTGTACCACATATGCCAGGTTGTGTCGCCCATGAGGAAAAACGGCGTCCCGTTGGCCCACTCGTATGTGTACGGATAAGCGGTCGAAACCCTGACGTACCCTTTGTTGGTCGAGTCCGCGCACGTGAATCCGCCGGTCTTCCCGTTCAACTGGCTGTCGTTCGATGTCGTGGCCCACGACCAGGCTCCGACCTCGGTCGGCGTCATGCGGAACTTGTACAGCTTTCCGCCATCCCAGAAGCCGTTGACCGTAATAGTCTGAGTCGGGCCTGTGAAGGTTGCCGAGAGAGTCACTTGAGTGTAAGGGTTTGCGTACGAGGCGCTCGTCGTTAGAGCGATCTCGTATTCTCCGAATTTGGGAACCGTGACGGTTCCGCCCGTGTTCGTCTGGAACTGCTGAGCGGCGCTCCACGGTCCCCACCCCTTGTCGTTGTGAAGCCTTACGTGGGCGTAGTGCGTCGCGCCGTCGCTGAGGGAGCCGGACGTGCAGTAGCTGTTCGTGCTCGAAACCTCTCCCGAGTCCCAAACGACGCCGGTCGTCGGATCTGTGGAAGTGGTTACGTGGACTTCGTAGCTGTCGTGCCGCTCTCCGGTCCAGTCGATGACAGGAGTGAGGGTGTTCACGATTCCGCCGGGCTTTGGATTGTTGACGTAGGGCGCTGTCGGGGTGGGGCCATAATCGTAGATCTTCACATTGGAGTAGATCGCGTTGATGATCGCGTTGTCGCGAGTGTTGGTGCCGATGCGTATGTCGTGGATGCCCGGTCTGTAAACTTCCTTGTAGAACCACGGCCAGCCATCCGTCTCGGCTCCGTTGAGGTAGAAACGGACGACGCCGTCCTTCCACCTCACCTTGAGGCTGTACTTGGTCGCTGGATTCCACGGATACTTGCCGATCGCGGAGTAATCCTCGAACTGGTTGAAACCGCCGGTGTTCATGATCATCTTGAACTCGTCTTCGTGGTACTGCGCGCCGTCGTCGCCGTAGCGATGCCAGACGAACTTGTAGGGGTTCATCCTGAGATCGGGAGCGTACACGTGGCGGGGATCGCCATACGAGGCGTCGTACATGCTCATGAGCTGGCCGTCGGGGTTCAGATTATCGCTGGGTTGGAGGCCGATCACTTCGAACTCCACGGCCCCATCTTCAACGGGGGGCGTGGGAGTATAGCGGATGTTATCGGAATAAGCGATGACCTTCCAACCCTGACCACTTACGAAAAGCCCCTGGCCGTTGTCGCGGACGCCGATCGTGGCCCCGCTTGTCAGAGGGTCGTCGAAGAGCAGAACCGCTCCCGCTACCGTCACAGTCAGAGTCGCGATGGCGAACGCCAGTGCGATCGCCTCAGCAAGCGCCTTTCTCATTAGCATAGCCGCCTTCATTGAATGGTTCGTCCGAGGGCCGGGCCGGAAGCGTTTTCCTTAAAACTCGACAATATCGCTCTGCGTCCGTGGGCGTATTACAGCGAGCGCGTCGCCGCTGGAGGCGTCGAGCCCGCATACGCCTGTGACCGACACATAAGGCTTGACCGGCTCGGCAAGAGAGCCGCTCACGACCTTCAATGGACCTGAGCCGTCATCGACCCAGAAATACGCGCCGCCCGGATCCACCCCGGTCACTTCGCCGCAGACAGAGACGAGCAGGCCGACGTTGTTCGGCCCAACTCCGCCTTCTTCGCCCTGTTGGCCGGCGCCGGTCGAGGGATTGTACTGGAGATTCGCGCCGCCGAGGTCCGAAGCCTTCATCATCACAGCTCGGGAGGTCCCCGATCCGATGGATGGCGTTGACGATGCGGACACGTAACGCTCACCGTCCGGGTTTGTGTACATTGTTCCGATCACATCGACCGCCTGCCCCGCGGTTCTGCCGTGCGATAGCCTCTCCACGCGCAGACCGTGCAATCCGTCCGGCGACTCAATGTAAAAGTAGTTGCCGGAAGCCAGGCTCACCGCGTTCGCCGGAATAGTGACCGGCGCCCCGTTCGCGCTGAGTTTCGCGTCCAGAATGCTCTGGGATGGTCCGGCCGGAGCCGCCGCTGAATCGGTTCTGTAAAGCAGATAGTCGTAGTAGATACTCTGCATCGCATTTGAGCCGTTCGCGCCGAAGACCACTTTATTGTCCGTTGTGGCGTAGGCCGGGCCGGTGAAAACGGGGGTCGGGTCCTCATCGACGCGGCAGGCGTAAGTCGCTCCTATCAGGGTGAACCGGTACTTGTGGTACAGGGTTCCGTTAAGCGAATACTGTTGGTCCAGGATCGCGGTGGCCTCGGCTTTGGAAGCGACCTTGTCCGGCAGGATGACGAAGTTAATGTACATCGCGCCGTCCGACAGGGTCACGTTGCTCGTATACTCGGTCGCGGTCGCCGAGTCGCATCCGGCGCGCGTCAGAACGGTCGTTCCGGCGGCGTTGGACGCCGACCAGTCGCGGTACCAGCGTATCTTCGTGCCCCAGTCTATGGAGTTGTCGAGGATGTGCAGAATACCGCCGCCGGGCTCGATGTGGCTGTATGCCTCGTCGTTGCCGGCGTCGAATATCGTCCATGCGGGGCTGGAGACGGACGGAAGCGCGTCGGCCGCATACTCGACCGTCCACGTCTCAGGCGCGGCGAAGTCACCCGTCGGCGGCGAATAGAGCCCCCATTGATCGACCGCAAATGCGCTGTAGTAGTACCTGACCCCGTTTGTCAGACCTGTGTGGGTGTAAGTAGCGTTAGCCCCCGGAGTCATGCCTGAAAGCGTGGCGGCAAGCATACCATCGTTTTCCGAAGTGGGACACCGATCGGCGCGGAAACGAATCACGACAGAGGCAAGGTCCGCGTTGGAAGGATTCGTCCAGTTCAGTTTGACGGCCGCGTTGGTTCCGAGCGCGTTGAAATCGTACGGGGCCGCCGGTGGCGCGCCGTCGTCCTCAACTCGGAACCAGCGCCCCGCCGAACTCCAGTTGCCCCATCCTATGCCGTTGCGCAGGCGAGCGAAGACGTAGTAGTTCTGGTTGGCGGCGAGCGGCCCCACGTCGTGCTGGCCGCCGCCGTTCACTACCGTCCCCGAATCGTAGCTCGATCCATCGGTGGGGTTGTTCGTAGTGTTGACGTGGACCTCATAGGCGTCGTGAACGTCGCCGGTCCAGGTTACGCGCGGCGTTGGGGTGTACACCGTCGAGCCTTGCGCCGGGCCGGTGATTGTCGGGGCTGAGGGCGGAATCGTCGTGAGAATCCTCTCCCCCTTGAGGTTGTCGAGATAGGATGCCGCCGTGGCCGCGCTGTAGCCGGTCAGGTTTATGGTGTTGATCTGCGACGCGGTCTGGTAGAACGGCTTCGCGGACGCCTTTTGCGCGCCGTCCACCCAGGCGTCCAGCGTCCGATTTGTCAGGTCGACTCCGATCTCAACGTGGTACCATTGGCCGGACACCGGGCCTGTCACCAGTTCCGTGAAGAGCGCTCCGGGGCCGTGCAAAAACGAGAAATTCGTGCTCCAGTAAGCTCTCGTGATGATGGTGGGACCCTGGAAGATTCCGATGAACGCCTGGTTGTTTGTGGCGCTCGTATTGCGGCGCATATCGAAGCTGATCCTGTGATACCCGCCGCTGATCGTTCCGAAGTTGGCAACACTGGCGTCGTCGTAGACGGTGGCGCTGCCGAAGAGCTCCGCTGCTCTGCCGGAGCCTCCCACGCGGGTGGTCTCCTGCAGAATGCAGCTATTCTTGGCGGCGTCCTTGATCCAGCCTCCCTGGCCGTCCAGCGGGCCGTTTCCGTAGTTATCGAACGGCTCGTTCAGCCAGACCAGTGATGAGACCGCATTAGTCCCAGCGGAGTAGTTCGGGATGCCGTCGTACGCAAACGCGGTGTAGTAGTAAGCTTGTCCGGCTGTTACCGCGTGCGCGAACGAATCGCTCGACCCCGGAGTCGCCGCGCGGTTGCAGAGAAGCGTCCCGTCCGTAATAGACGTAGGATACGTGTCCGTGCGATAGCGAATCATGGCGCCCGCCACGTCGAGGTCGTAGGGGTTGGCCCAGGTCAGGAGCGCGCTCGTGTCCGACTGCCTGTAAGCGCGAAGCGGGTTGACGGTCCCGGGCGCGAAGGTGTCCGCGGCAAACGCGAATCGCTGCCCTTTGAGCGCGTGATTGCTGGAGCTGTATCCGAGCTGCAGGAAGTCCCCGGTCGTCCCGCGCACCGCGAGATCGCCGCCCTCCGACGCCATCGGTGGAAGGATGATATCGACGCCGCCGACAGGCGCTCCCGCCGCCGTGTAGCGCCGTGTCGAGAAGCTTCCGTCGCCTGCCTGGAAGCTTATGGCGTAGGTGTCATCGTAGTCGCTGAACGCAACACCCTGGCAGGTGCCGAACGCCGGGTGGGTGACGTTGAGTATACCGCTGTGCAAACTCCCGTCGTAGTTGATGACCAGCGCGCGGACGGTCCAGCCGTAGGCAGCCGTCAGGGTAGTCATACCTATGAAGTACCGACCATCGTTCGGATTGCAGACCAAACTTCCGGGCGAATCCTGCCCGTTGGTGACGTAAGGCGATCCTCCCCAGTAGATCGGGATATTCACGCCGATCTTCGCCATAGTGTTGGCGTTGATCCTCTGGCCGTAGATGTCGCCATACTCGTTATCCTGGCCGGTCCCGATGTAGTTGCGGTAGTCCTTCCATATCACCATGAACTCGTCGTAGTAAGGGTTGTAGGAGACCTTGGGCTCGTAGCCATTGTAGCTGGACGCAGAGTCTCTTATCGGGAACTCGGAACCGATGGGAGAGCCATACTGGTTGAAGAACTTGCCCTTCACGTCACGCTCGCCTCCTACGACCTCCATCCAGACTACAAGGTACCTGTTGTTGACGGGGTCGTGGGCAACGGCCTGCTCGTTCTGGTAGGCGGACTTGGCCACCAGAGGAATCCATCCGCCGACAAGCGTCCCATCGCTCGCAATCCTCTGACCGATTACGTCCTCCAGATTGCCGCCTCCAAAATTGGCTTTATAGGCAACAAACCACTCCTGGTTGACTGAGTTGTAGGTCGCGTTCCCGGTGACCGCCACTACGCTCGCCGGATTGGAGGACACGTAGAATTCAGACCCGATCACCGCGCCGGTCACGGCGTCGATCTGCCGAGCTTTCGTCTGCCAACCGGATGGGTCTGTCACGTCCACCCACAACGCCAGGTAACGGTCGGAATACGGGTTATAGCATTCGTTAGGCCAGTACGTTCCGCTGCTGGTAATGTTGATCTGCGGGCCGAGGAGCGTGGCGCTCGCGACCGGGGAGAAGGGGACGACCGATAGGATGAGCGCCGCGGCCACGAGCGTGGAGCCGACGACCAAGCGTCCGGCAGGACGCCACCTCGGAGGGAGTTCAGAACGTGTCACTACAGATTTTCCTTTCCTGTTGCAGGCAAACGGCGTCACCACTCGCCGTCGCCCTAGTCCGGCCATCGGAGCGTTGGTTTCGCTTCTCAACGGAACAAGCCGAAGCGAACAACCGCATCCGGGCACGGAAGGATTCGAGGCTTGAGTTCCTATTACCAAGTTACCAGGCTGTCAATAGTGCGTCAACGATTGCGGGAGTAAACTGGTAATTGTACTAGACCTCCAGGTTGCGACAACCTACGCTACGGCCGCAACAGGGTTATCCGGCTCGGCAACAGGAGCGGCCGCAAACCGCCGCTGTCGAAGCAGGAGCTTACGCCGGTTACCATCACGTAGCTGTCCGCGGGGTAGTCCGTCGGATCAGCCGAAATTCGAATTCCTACGTTATCGATTCCCCCGGTCTGTGTTCCGTCGAGCTTGCCGGAGCCGTCATCGACGTAGAAGTAGGCGTCTCCCGTGTCTCTTTGAGTCACTTGGCCAATGACCGTCATGTATAGACCGATGTTGTTCGGTCCAGTCGCCCCTATGACTCCGGGAGTGTAAGCGTTAAGCTCGACTCCGCCCACCGAGGCGCCACCTACGATCACGGCGGGAGGAACCCCGGGACCGGGAGTGGTTCTTATTACTCCGTTTCCGGAGCTGTCCATGAATCTTTCGGAACCGGCTCCGGCCATTACTCCGGCAACATCAACTTCATCACTGGGAGCGACGGATGCCGTTGAGATCACCTTGAGTCCGTGCAATCCGCCAGGCTCCTGAATGTAGAAGCAGCCGGGGAATGTCGCTGTAACTATTTTGCCTCTCAGGGCTTTGACATCAGTAGGCGCTCCGTTCGCAAGACCTTTTGCGGCCAGTATCGTCCCGATGCCGGGGGCGATCTTGATGCCGTTAGCGCTCGCCGTCGGTCCGAAGTTGCCGTACATACTCGCCTGAGCGCTTACGTAGTAGGTCGTAGTGGTCTGGATCAGGCTCAGGCCGGTGGCTGTGTAGTCGGTAGACGAGCCGCAGTTCGTCCAGCCTCTGACTTGAGTCCCGCCTGAGGTGGTTCCTACGGCGTAATGGTATTGCAGCGCGCCGGCCACCGGGGCAATGCTGAAGTGCAGCTTATCCAGGCTCGGACTCCAGGAGCCGTCGTCGGTCACACTGGAGATTGTAAGCTTCGGCTCCAGCTTGACGTTGTCGATGTATATCTTCTGTGGATCGGCGGACGGGTTCCTGTCGCTGGAGATCACTATCCTGGATATTCTGGTTGCGGTTCCCTCCCAGGAATAGTTGGTCCCCTTGGGCGCGCCATCGAGCCAGAGGTCGAACTTCCTGGTATCCACGTTGAAACCGAACCTGACGTTATACCAGGTCGTATTCGCCACGGCCGCGCTGAGAGTGGTGAGTGATCCTGAGCCGTACTCTACGAACATCCGGCTCTTCTGTATGTGCAGCTTCGTGATCTCTGTAGCGGAGTCCGAACCGTATATGGTGACGTAACCGAGGACCTGGCCGAGTGTGGCGGTGGCGTCCTGAGCGATGTCGAAGCTCAGATAGCAATAGCCGCTCGTCTTGTCACTGAACGTTATCTGGTTGGCTACCGACTGCCCGCTCGGGACGGTGTCCATAAGAGCGGACTTGCCCGTACCGCCTTTGGCGTACGCGGACTGCGCCTGCGCGCTCGATGCCCCCACGGTCAACCAGGCTCCCTGGTTGCCGAGATTGCCGTTGTTGTAGTTATCGAATATCTCGTTCAGCCAGACCGGAATGGTGGATGGAACCGTGGAAGCGAGAGCCGCGAGCGAATAGTTAGGAACCTCATCATAGGCATAGGCGGCGTAGTAATAAGGACTCGCGGGATTCACCCCAGTGTGCGGGAAGCTGTCGTTCGAGCCGGGCGACGCCGTTCTGTTGCATACGAGCGTCCCGTCGGTTGGCCCGGTGGGATAGGTGTCGGTCCTGTACCTTATGATCGTGCCGGCAAAGTCGGCGTCGGCGGGATTTGTCCAGGAGAGATCGTTGGTGGTCCCATTGGATATTGCGGTAAACGCCGACGGGGCGGCGGGAGCAGCGATATCCGCCGCGCCGAGAACGCCCTTGATAATGTAAGCTTCCGGACCTTTCGGCAGGTTGAGCTGTTGGCCGGGGTTCTTAATCGTCGTCTCGACCACGACGGCGCCCGTCAACGGATTGTAGACCGTGAACGTAACCTGCTGCCTCGCTTCGAGGATCAGGCCTCCGTTCAGGATGCCCTGCGGGTAACAGACGAACTCGTTGCCTTTGCGGCCTCCGATGTTCCTGTGACAGCCGCTGGTGGCCCCGCCTACGTCGGTCCAATACTTATTCGCCTGGCCGTTGCAGTACGCCGTGAACGGAGCCGTAGACTCCTTGCCGTCGTTCCTGACCCAGCTTGAGAGGTCGGGAGGCAGTATCTGGCGCAGGTATCCCATGTTATTGATTCCGGCCATGCTCTGGAACGTGACGTCCCGTCTTACACCGGCGCTGGAATGGAACACGTAGCTGTTCAAGTTGGCCGTCCAGGCAAAGGCGGCGGCGGACGCCAGATGAATCGGGTCATCTTCCGTATTGACCGACGATCCGGGGCCGATAGGTTCGTTACTGCTTGCCGGCGGGAGGCCGGGAACATCGACCACGCGCCAGCAGTCGCGCACCGGGAACCAGTGACCTTCCGGACCGTTGATATACCGCTCGAAGTGCTCGGTCGTGACATCGGCGGCGCTGCCGCTGTACAGGTTGACCAGATCGCCCTGGGTCGCTTCGCTCGTGCACATAGCGGTCAGGGCAATGGGGATCGAGGTGCGATCGGCCAGGTACTGCCCGATGGAGCGCAGGTCGAGCCGGCCCTGTTCGCCGGACCAACCTGTCTGCCATCCTTCGTTGGCGACTTCGACCAGGATGACCTTGTGCTCGCGGCCTGCAATCAGGTTAATGATACGCTGGCAGTGGGCCTGTCGAGTGGAATAGTTGGGCATAGACTCGCCGGCGCCACCGAAGACCGTGATCTCGGTGCGGATGCCGTACTCGTCGTAGGCAATATCGATGGTGTCCCGGAACTGCTGATCGTAGTCGGGCCAGGCGTTGGCCGGGGTCCCGTGCTGGCAGACGATGTTGTTGGGAAGTATCGCGCGGTTATACCAATAGTCCTGGGCATCCGCGGCGGGCACCTCGGACAGTATGCGCATGTAGTTGAAGCCTTTTTGCTGCAGGAAGGCGAGGTCGCCGCGGAAGTTGGTCCTGTCGTACTTGCACATCCACATAGCGGCCATATAGGTGACGCCAAGGCCGAGGAACGGGCCATCGTCGTCCGCATAAGAATTGCCCAGCAGGAGCACGTTTTCGGAGCCGCTCTGGGAGCTATCCGTTCTGAACCAGTGACCGGGCGCGCTCCAGCCGCTCCAGCCGGCGGAACTCCCTATTCGAACATAGGCATAGTAATTCGTCACGTCGGTAAGCGTCCCGCTCCAGGCCCAGTTTCTGGCGGAGGAGACTTCTCCGGAATCCCAGGCTACTCCTGAGTTCGGGTCATTCACCGTGCAGACTCTGACCTGATACCTGGTCGAGGTGTCGCCGGACCATTTGATGAAGGCCAGGTTGCTCTTCCGGGTCGAGCCGCTCACGGGCGAAACGATGGTGGGAGCGTTTGGCACATAGGTGGACAGATCCCACACCTTCACATAGCTGAAAATCGCATCTATCGGCGCGCCCGAATCCGCGGCGTATCTGTTGCTGGACGCAATCCTGACACTGTGGCCGGGCGGAGCGTAATTGCCCGGCGACACCCCGTTCGAGGACCAGAACCCCGTCACGATATATCTTCAGCACGCTGTTGCCCTGACCGTCCGGCCCCCATTCCACCCGGAAGTGATAGTTGTTGGCGGCGTTCCAGCTCAGGACGGGCGTGTCGGCTTCATAGTATTCGGTCGGAGTGGCCCACAAGACCTCGCAGGCGTCGGTCGTGTTGTTATAGTCGCTCGCTACCCCGTTCTTCCTGATGAAGTGCTTGTAGGGGTTCTCTCTGTACCCGCCATTGTACTGATAGTCGGCGTTGCCATAGGTGTAGTCGTACATGTGCCAGAGTTCGGTCTTGTCGTACATGGTGGGGCGACTATCCCTGGAGTTGAGCCCTATTATGTAGAACTCGGCCGCGCCATGGCTGACAGTGTAAGGCAGATGCCAGAAGATCCAGTCCTGCGTGCCGGTTACCTTCCATCCGCCGGTGACGAACTGCCCTCCCTGACGCGTTCCGCTCGTCGATCCCTGAAGGGGATCATCCAGGAGCAGCCCTGGCGGCGGACCTGTGAATGCAACCTCAACCTGTTTCGTGAGGGTGTCGCCGAACCACCAGAGACTCTCGCGCACCATTCTCCAGTCGGTCGTGTATGTGCCCGCGGAACTCGGGGCGGTCATGGTGAAGCTGAAGGTCTTTTGCTGGTCCGGACCGATGGATTCGGACGGTCCCAAATCGACGCGGCCCTCGCTGTAGAACGGGTCCGAATCATCCACTGCTCCCAGCCTGCAGCCGGAGGCCAGCGTCCAGGTGTTCTGGCTGGTGTTCCTCATCGTGACGGAGACGTTGTACTGCTGGCCGCCGTTCATTGTGGCTGGGATAGTGTCGGAGATATACTGAGCGGAATCAGGCCAGAGTACCGCGATCTGCTTGGTCAAGGTGTAGCCAAACCAGCCTATGCCCTCGTGGATCATCCGCCAGTCGGTGGTGTATGTGCCCGGCGTGGAGGGGCCGGTCATCGTGAAGCTAAAGGTTTTCTGCTGGTTCTGGGCGATGGAGTCCCCGCCCGCCAGATCGACTCTGTTGAAGGCACAGAAGGGGTCGGAGTCGCCGACCGCGCCAAGTTTGTAGCCGGCCGCGGCAGTCCACGTGTTGCTTCCGCTGTTCTTCAGAGTTACGGACACGCTGTACTGCTGGCCGGGCCCCATTGCGGAGGGGATCGTGTCGCTGACGTACTGCGAGTCATCGGGCTGCGTGGGGAGCGGGTTGAAGTTCCAGGGCAGCCATTCCCCGCTGTTGTTGGACCACGCGATATAATCGACGTTGCCTTCCCAGGATATCGTGCTCGTGCCGAAGCTGCCCAGGAGAAGGCCGGTCCGAGCGACGCTGTTGTGATCGATGAGAGCGGTCTGCGAAATGCCGGTATCGACGCGCCCGCCGGACACGACCTGAGTCCAATCACTCTGGTTGGAACTCCAGTCGGTCGTGTTGGAATACCAGGCGTCGAACGAGCCGTCCGAGTACCACCTCAGGGCGTAAACGCGATAGACCGAGGTATCGACGCTGACGGGAGCTGGAACCATGTTGTCGCTCTCCGCCGTCTTCCAGTTGATCTGTCCGCCCCTGATCGCCATCACGACGGAGTGATTGCCCGACGCATAGGAGTAACCGAACGTGCCGGATATGCTGGCCGACGCCGCAATGAACCTCGCCCTGGCCATAACGATGCCCTGGGAGGATAGTCCTCCCGGGTCCTTGTACATTCTCATGTAGGCCGCCGACGGGCTGTTGTTATCGTTGATGTGCCAGACACCGTCGGATCCCGTGTCGGCCTGACCGTTCGAGAAGTCGTTGGACTTCGTCAGGCCGTCGCTCGGATTCCCGGCCAGTGTCCAGGTTTCCTGCGTCAGCGACTTCGTTCCGTCAGCGTTCCACCGGACCGACTGACCCCAGGCCGTGCCTGCTATGGACAATGCGAGCAAAGCTATGGTCAGGATTACAAATCCGCAGTTCGGTTTTCTCACGTTGCGCTCCTTATACCCTTATGGCGTCCTCAGAACTGTAATGGCGATTGGCAATATCTCCGGCCTCATGCCCGCTGAGTCGAAGCAGGAGCTGATACCCGCAATGGCGACGTAGCAGCCCTCGGCATAGGCCGCCGGATCGGCCATCACCCTGATTCCGACATTCTCCTCTCCGCCGGTCGTCGTTCCGTCTCTCAGACCGCAGCCGTCGTCTACGTAGAAGTACTTCGGATCGGTCGTCTTCCTCTGGGTCACTCTGCCGTAGATCGTCACCGGAGAGCCGATGTTGTGGGGCCCTATCGCGCCCGTGACTCCGGGGGAGTACAGGCCAAGAGAGGCTCCACCGACCGACGCGTTGGTCATGACGACAGGACTCGGAACACCCGGTCCCGGAGTTGTCGTGCCGATGGCGTTGCCCGTGCAGTCTATGTATCTCTCAGCTCCCGCGCCTTTCATCAATCCCGCGACATCGACATAAGCGCCGGGAGTGACCGCAGCGGATGAGAGAGCTTTCAGGCCGTAGTAGCCGCCCGGCTCCTGGATATAGAAATATCCAGGAAACGCCGCGGAGATCACCTTGCCTCTTATCGCTCTGTTGTCCGCGGCCAGTGATCCGTTCGGCAGACCTTTTGCCGCAAGTATGTCCACAGCGGCGGTCGGCGTCTTGATGCCGTTCGAGTTGGTGGAATTGCTCCAGGTCCCATAGCCGTTTCCTGACTGCACGGTGAAGTAGTAAGTTCTGTTCGCTTCCAGCGATAGGCCGTCTTTTGTGACTTCCAGGGCAGACCCAAGGTCCGTCCATCCCAATACGTTTGTCGAACCGGCAAATGTCCCTATGCCGTACTTGTGCTCGACAGCCGACGGCCCTCCCGATGTCCAGGAACAGTGCAGCTTGCTCAGAGAGCCGGTGTAGGCCCCGTCGTCCGTGACCGAAGCCGGGGCCGCGGGAGAGGTTTCTCCTCTTATGTTGTCAAGATAGAGCTGCTGAACAGTGAGTCCAGAGACGATACTTGAGGAGGGGCTGATTCTATGAATATTGGTCCCCGAACCTGTCTTCCAGGCCAGGTTGCTGCCTTTGCTTGCGCCGTTGACGTAGACGCTGACCTTCCTCGTGACTACGTCGAAGACGAGCTTCACGTTGTACCACGTGTTCTGAACCACGGAACTCTCAAGAATGGCCACGTTGCCTGAGCCGTATTCCAGCCGCCACTGCCCCGTCGTTCCGCCGAAGCGAGCTATCTCCGTCGATGAATCATCTCCGTAGAAATAAAGGCTGCCGAAGATGGTGGTCGAGGTCGTTCCGGCCCACGTTTGGGATACGTCGAAAGAAACCGCCCGCACTCCTGAAGTCTTCTTCGCAAATCCGTCGTAGTCATTTGTCACCGTGCCGCCCGCGGCGACACAGTCGAGGAGTATTGCTTTGCCCGATCCTCCCGAGGCGAAGGACGATTCCACCTGGCTTTGCGCGGCGACTGTGGTCCAGTTGCCCTGCCCTCCCAGGTTGCCGTTTGCGCGAGCGTCAAACGTCTCCTCAAGCCAAAGCGTCGCGGATTCGGTTGTCCCGGATGCCGTAACTGATGTCGACGTATTGTAGTTGTTCAAAGCGTCGTGCGAGAACGCCCGGTAGTAGCAAGTTGCCCCGGTTATGAGCCCGGAGTGGACGCAGCCGTCTGACGCGTTGGGAGGGCCGGGCTCATCGGTCAGTAGAGCGCCGTCCGATATGTCGGAAGGATAGCCGTTCGTCTTGTACCGGACCATCGTTCCGGTGTAATCAAGATTGGGCGGGTTTTGCCACGAGAGATTGACCTGCTGCAAGCCCGCGGACGCGGTAAAGCTCGTCACGGGATGCATGGCGCCGGCGTCCACTTTGCTCGCGTATCCGCCGGCGCCATCGTGAGCGAAAGCAGAGTAGTAGTAAGCCACCGTGCTTGTCAGCCCGGTGTGGATGTGGCTGTCGCTCGTTCCGGGATTGTTGGATTTGTTTATCACAAGCGTTCCATCGGTGACGCTCGTAGGATAGCCCGTGGTCTTGTAGCGGATCATCGTGCCGGTAAAGCGACTGTCGCTCGAGTTGGTCCAAGAGAGCGTGTTCTGGCTGCCACCATAGTCGGCGGTGAAATTCGTCACCGGATCGATAGGCGCCGCGGCGCTTCTCACGTAAACGTAATCGACGTTCCAGCTCCCGCTATCGACCACGAGCCGCAGCGTCTGCTCTCCCGCGTTGAGGCTGACCCCTGAGACGATCTTCGAGGTCCAAATGCGCCAATCAGTCGTGTTGGGAATCGTCTGCGTCCCCGTGACGTTGGTTCCGTTTATCTCGATGTGGAACGTGCACCCATTGTTCGGAGTGGCAACCCTGACTTCGATGGTGTAGCTGCCGACGGCGGCCACATTGACCGTATACTCCAGCCATTCGGCGGTCTCGATCCACCCGACGTTGCGAATGCCTCCAACGGTTTCTATATCGACGCTGTCATCGATGCGGTAGTCGCCGCCCGTATTGCCGATGGATAGATCGTGATACGCTACATTCTCCCCGCCTTTGTCGAAGTTCTCGGCCCGGATAATCCCGGGCAGCGAAATGACGCCATTGTAGGGGCTCTGAGGTCGCGGCACGTACGCGTTTATGAACCTGATGGCCCCATTGGTAAAGGTATAGTTCGTGGTTTCCGGCACGGTGTTCAACGGGATATAGTCCCAGCACTGGATATCGTACTCGTCCGGCGCGCCTCCGGCGTTCTTATAGGCGTTGCCCTGGTTCATGATGTCGGTGTAGAAATCTATGTCATTCATACTCGACGCGTGAGGGCCCGGCCAGTAGATAACGCTGTAGGCAAGCCCGTTGTTGTGGCACCAGGTTTCAAGGTTTTTGACCGTTGTCCAGTTGCCCTGGCTGGGGAAAATCCGCCAGTCGCAGTCTATCTCGAAGAAGTCTATTCCTTCGACCCCCCTCTGAGCGCAGCGGTCCTGCAAAGCCGTAATCCACCACTGCAGCAAAGACTGGCTGTTATAAGGATAGGCCTCGATGCTGCCTATCCGGACTCCCGGGCGGTTCTGGCGCACCAACTGGATCCAGTCCACCGTTTCGTTCGCCGCGAACTCGTTTCCCCAGTTGTTGTAACGGGCTCCCGTAAGAGGCTCCTGCATAGCCAGAGAATCAAGCGGGCCTCCATTACTGATGATGCGGTCGTGCAAAGCCTTATTGTTATTGAACGCCTCCTCGCCGCCGTTTTGGGTTATGGCTCCGGTCTCCATGCAGATGCCTATGCCGGATGCGACGAGTTGAGCGTAGAAAGAGCTGAGTTCAGCGTCCGTAAAGTTGGGGATGGAATGATCGTAATCGCCGAAGACGTTCGTGTAAGCTCGAGTCACCTGCCACTGGTCCCAATTCTCCATCAGGTCGCGCGTTGCTTGCGCGTTCATAGTTGGCCGTCCGGGAGGCGGATGAATGCGAACGCGGGGGTTTGGCCCGCAGAAGTCTCGCGCGTACACCAGGTCGAGGTAGAATGTGGTCGAGGCCGGACCGACTATTCGGAAATCGGCCCCGCCGTTCTGGCGATTGCCGAAGTAGCCGTCCGTGACACGAAAGCCCTTCGACTTCCAGGTGTTGCTGTTGGTGAGAGTCACCGCGCCGCCGCTCGTGTAGGCGGCGCTGGTCGAGTCGTAGTGCAGCTCCAGCGACCCGGAACCGGTGTCGTAATAGTGGATGGTGATGTACAAGGTGGGCCGGCTGCCCTGATATGCGAAACTGTTGTCGATGCCGAAGTAGAAGTATCGGTCTTCCGAGGGATTCACGTTGCGGCGGCAAGTCAGGCCGCCGATGGTCGCGGGCGTGGTGTCGCCGTCCGCAACCTGGATATGGGTCATCAACGTCGCCGTGTCGGGCGAACCCAAGTCGATGATGGACTTGGGGACGGCCCACAAGGAACCGGCGCTCAGCGTTGCAGTCAGGACAACCAAACAGATCAGAATTCGCACAACACTCTCTCCATACGTGTTAGCTTATATTATGCGCGTCCTTCGGCAGCGACACCGCCGCTTTGCTACCGAAGGATCGGTAAGCTCGCGCGACTCTCTCCACGCGCATCGCATTGTCTAAGGGTACAGAATCCGCGCGCTAACGGGCAACATCTGCGGCCTGAGCCCCGAACTGTCGAAACAGGAGGCGATGCCGATGCCGGCCAGGTACGCGCCCACCGGATAACCGGCGGGATCCGCTATGATCCTCACTCCCACATTCTCAGCGCCGTCCGTCGTTGTCCCGTCTCTAATACCGCAGCCGTCGTCGATGTAGAAGTACTTCGGATCGGTTGTCTTCCTCTGTGTCACTATCCCGTAGACAGTTACCATTGAGCCTATGTTGTAAGGCCCAATAGCGCCAACGACCGCGGGAGCGTACGTGCCGAGAGCGGCCCCACCGACCGACGCGTTGGTCATCACAACCGAAGACGGAACGCCGGGGCCGGGCGTCGTAAGCGCCACTGCGTTGCCCGTGCAGTCGATGTATCTTTCGGCCCCGGCGCCTTTCATCAGGCCCGCGACGTCAACGTAAGCTCCCGCGGTAACGGAAATCGGCGAGAGAGCTTTTAGACCGGCATAACTGCTCGGTTCCTGAATGTAGAAGTAGCCTGGGAACACGGCGGAGATCACCTTGCCTCGTATCGCCTTGTTGTCCAACGCGAAAGACCCGTTGGGCAGGGCCTTTGCGGCGAGTATGCCTACCTCGACCGAAGGCGTCTTTATGCCGTTTGAGTTGACGGATGTCGTCCACGACCCGCAGCCGTTTCCGGACTGCACGGCAAAGTAGTATGTTCGGCCCGACTCAAGCGCGAGACCGTCCTTCCATATCTCCGTGAGACCCCCTACGTTAGTCCATCCCACTACGTTTGTTCCGCCTGGGATGGTCCCTATCGCGTACTTGTGTTCGATGGACGATGGACCTCCCGCCGTCCACGAGCAGTGCAGCTTGCTCAGGGAGCCGGTGTAAGCCCCGTCGTCCGTGACCCCGGTCGGAGCCAGGGGATAAGTCTCCCCTTTTACGCTGTCCAGGTACAACTGCTGAACCGAGAGTCCCGACACTGAACTTGAAGAGGGACTGATTCGGGCGAGATTGGTTCCCGAGCCGGTCTTCCACGAAAGACTGCTCGCTCTGCTTGCCCCGTTGACGTAAGCGCTGATCTTCCTCTGGCCAATATCGAAGACGAGCTTGATGTTGTACCACGTGTTCTGAACCACGGAACTCTCAAGAATGGCTACATTCCCTGAGCCGTATTCCAGCCGCCACTGTCCCGTCGTTCCGCCGAACCGGGCAATCTCCGTCGCCGAGTCGTCGCCGTAGAAGTAGAGGCTTCCGAAGATGGTGGTCGAGGTCGTTCCCGCCCAGGTCTGGGCTGCGTCGAAGGATATCGCCTGGGCTCCTGAAGTCTTCTTCGCAAATCCGCCGTAGTCATTACTCACAGTACCGCCGGCCGCGACGCAGTCAAGGAGTATCGCCTTGCCGGACCCTCCCGAGGCGAATGACGATTCGACCTGGCTTTCACCGGCGACCGTGGCCCAGTTGCCCTGGCTACCGAGGTTGCCATTGGGGTATGAGTTGAAGGTCTCATCGAGCCAAAGCGTGCCGGAGCCGGTTGTCGCCGATGCCGTAACTGATGTGGAAGTGTTGTAGTTGCTCAAAGCGTCGTGCGAAAACGCCCGATAGTAGTAGGTCGCGCCCGTCATAAGGCCGGAGTGGGCGCAGCCGTCCGCCGCGCCGGGAGCGCCCGCCTCATCGGCAGCGAGCGCTCCATCCGTTGGGCTCGATGGGTAACCGTTCATCTTGTACCGTATCATCGTTCCCGTGAAGTCGGGACTAGTAGTGCGTTTCTGAAATACATTGACTAATACTCGCGTACGTGTTATCCTACAAAAAAAGGTAGGAGGCAGTATGGCGCGAGCGCTTCCACGAATCGATTTGACGCCGCAGGAGCGGCGAGAACTTGATCGTATTGT
>JAUSGG010000178.1 GCA_030649165.1 Armatimonadota bacterium | reverse complement strand
CTACAGCGGCGCGAGGGCTTCCATGTACGGGAACTGGGGGCCGGCGGCCAATACCACCGGCATCAAGGTCGCTCCCGGCCTCGCCTCGATACAGGCGGCAAAGGCTCTTGCCGACGGCGCGCCGACGGATGTCAAAGCGCTCAGAGGCAAGATCGTCACGGGTGTATTCCCAGGCAGTTTCTACATCCAGGAGCCGTCATCGGTAACGGCAGAGATCGTAAGTTTCGGCTCCAGCTTCACGTTGTCCAGATAGATCTTCTGAGGGTTCAACGCCACGTTCCGGTCACTCATGATCACTATCTTGGAGATCTTGGTCGCTGTCCCCTTCCAGGCATAGTTGGTTCCTTTGGCGGCGCCATCGAGCCACAGGTCGAACTTCCTGGTATCCACATTGAAGCCGAATCTGACGTTGTACCAGGTTTGGTTCACCACCGCCGCGCTGAGAGTTGCTAGAGTTCCGGAGCCGTACTCCACGAACATCCGACCCCTCTGGACGTGCAACTTGGTTATCTCCGTCGCGGAGTCCGAACCGTACACGCTGACGTAGCCCACTATCTGACCGAGTGTGCCTGCCGCATCCTGCAGGATATCGAAGCTCAGATAATCGTAACCGGTCGTCTTGTCGGTGAACTGTATCATATTCGCTATCGACTGGCCGGTTGGGAAAGGATCCATCAATGCCGCCTTACCGGTTCCGCCTTTTGCTACCGCCGACTGGACCTGGGCGCTTGCAGCCCCCACTGTAACCCAGTCGCCCTGGCCTCCAAGGTTGCCGTTGTTATAGTTGTCGAATATCTCGTTCAGCCAGACCAGGGTCACGGGACACGTCGGGGCAGTGGCAGCCATTGAGTAGTTAGGCACTTCGTCGTAGGCGTAAGCCGCGTAGAAGTAACACTGGCCGGGATTGACGCCGTTGTGGGCGAAGCTGTCGTTCGACCCCGGCAGGGCGGTCCTGTTGCAGACCAGAGTTCCGTCCGCGGGTCCGCTCGGATACGTGTCGATTCTGAACCTGACCATGGTACCGGCAAAGTCGAGATCGGTCGGGTTGGTCCAGCTCAGGTTGTTGGTCGTTCCGTTGGGCGTGGCCGCGAAATTCGGCGGCGGCGCGGGCGGATAGAAGTCATCGGCAACCGACTTGACAAGGTAGGCGGTCGCTGTGCCCGGCAGAGTTATGTTTTCTCCAGTGTTTTTGGTAACGGGATATCCTGCAAGCAAGGCGCCTGTAAGCACGTTGTAGACGCTGAACGACAACGTTCTGCGGGCCTGCAGCACGACACCTCCCGTTTGAACTCCCATCGGCAAGCAGACCCATTCGTCGGGATCGGCCGGATTGGCAGCGCCAATATTCCTGATGCATCCCGTTCCGGAGCCGCAACCGGGTCCGTACGCGTTAGGCGTTCCATTGTAGAACACCGTAAACGGAGCGGCGGCCTCCAGGCCGTCGTTTCTCGTCCAGTTGGGCGCGTTGGGAGGCATGAGCTCGATCATAGCTTTGTATGCCGAAAAGCCTTGCGTTGCGCTCATATGGACATCGTGGCCGTCGTATTTGTCGATGCCCGAGGTTCCGAACCGTCCGTGGTAGACGTACCCCGCCAGCCCGGCGATGTAGTCGAAAGCCGCTGAGGAGCAGAGCCTGGTTGGATCGAGTTCCTCGGCCACGGAAGACTGGTCTCCGATGGGCTCATTGTCTACTACGGGTGGAATGATAGGATATATAGGTTTGTACTGCCAGGTGTAGAACACGTGCTCCCATCCACAGTAGCCTGTATCGCGGGAGGTATGGATCGACGAAATGTCGGCACAGCTATTCTGATACATACCGTAGAGGTCGCCCGGAGCGCTGAGCGTGACGGGTATGCTGGTGCGAGCGGCAAGGTAGCAGCCAAAAGTCCTGACCTCATCCTGGCTCAACCCGTTCTGGAAATACTCGTTGCACACTTCGATGTATTGGATCTTGTGCTCGCGTCCGGCGATGAGAGACAGGATTCTGTCCATATGCGCATAGCGGTCGGCGGAGTTCGGCATACACCACTGCGCGTCGGCGAAAATGGTGACCTCAGTCCGTAGGCCGTAGTTGTCGTACGCTGTATCGATCGCGCCTGTGAACACCTGATCGTAGTCGGCCCAGGCATATACCGCCTGTCCATAACCGTTCTGGGCGGTTATCGGCACTATCTCGAGACCGGGCCAACTGACCATGGAGAGGATTCTCTGGTAGTTGAAGCCTTTGCTGCCCATATCGGACATATCGTCCTGATATCTGGCCCTGTCATACTTGAAGCGGTTCAACCCTCTCATATGGGTGAAGCCGAGGCCGAGGAACTTGCCTCCGTCGTCCTCGAAGCCATTCCCAACCACTCTTACGAGTCCTCTGCGCGGCCGCACATAACTCGTATCAACACTGAACCAATAGCCGGCCGGGCTCCAACTGCTCCACCCGGTGGCGGTTCCGAGCTTGATGAAGACGTAGTAGGTGGTCAGATTCGCAAGCGCGGGACAGTTCGCCTCGAAGGCATGGGACGGAACCTGTCCGCTGTCCCAAACGACGCCCAGGTTGGGATCATTGGTGGTATTGACCCTGATCTGATAGGCGCTGTGAAACTCGCCCTGCCATTTTATGACAGGGGCGGTTGTCGTTATGGTTTGGGTATTTCCCGGCTGGATGACGGTAGGAGCGCCCGGTATCACGGTCTCAGACAGGTCGTAGACCTTGAGATTGCTGTACGTGGCGCCGTTCGGGGCGCCTTCCATCGGTTCGCCCCTGTTGCTCGCGGCGATTCGAACGCTCTGAAGATTGGGTTGGTAGAACCCGAAGAAGTTGTCGGTCCAGACCAAAGCCCCGTCCCTGTACAACTTGAAGGTAGTCAAGCCCGTGGCGTCGGGAATCCACTCTTCACGGAAACGATAGTTGTTATTGACATTGTAGGGGATAGCGACCGAGTCAGCCTCGATCTCGTTGTTTATGATCTTCCAGACGATCTCGTGGGCATTCGTCGCGCCTCCCTGGGCGCCGATCTTCCGTACGAAGTGCTTGTACGGATTGTCTCTGTAGCCGCCGTACTGCGTGTCGGCGTTATTCCACGAAGCGTCGTACATGTGGATGATCTCATCTTTGCTGGTTGGCGTGGCGTCGGAGAGGCCAATAACGCTGAACTCCACCGCTCCCTTGGCAACGGTGTAAGGCAGATGCCAATAGATGTAGTCGAAATCGCCAGTAACCTGCCAGCCGCAGACCGGGCTTGTGACGAAGGCGCCGCCACTGCGCGTGCCGGTACTGGAGTTGCACAGAGGATCACTCAGCACAAGGCCGACCTCGCCCTGAGCCTGTTCAACCTCCACCTGCTTCGCGAGGATGTCTCCGAACCAGGTCACCAACTCGTGCACCATTTGCCAATCGGTGGCGTATGTCCCACCGGTGGTTGGGGCGGTCATGGTGAAAGTGAAGGTTTTCTGCTGGTTCTGGCCGATAGAGTCCGACGGGCTGAGCTCGATCCTGCCGGGACCGAACGGATCGTAGTTGCCAACAGCGCCGAGTTTGTACTCCCCGGCCTGAGTCCAGATGTTCTGGCTGGTGTTCCTCATAGTTACCGAGACGTTGTATTGCTGTCCGGCGGTCATGGTGGCGGGAATTGTATCGGAGATATACTGCGCGGTCTCAGGCCAGGTTACCTGAACCTGCTTGGTGACAGTGGGGCCAAACCAACTGCCATTGTGGATCATTCGCCAGTCGGTGGTGTACATTCCCGTTGTGGAGGGAGCCGTCAAGATGAAGTTGAAAACCTTCTCCTGATTGGGGGCTATGGAGTCTCCACCGTCGAGGTCTACTCTGGTGAAGGCGCAGAACGGGTCAGAGTCGTCCACAGCGCCAAGTTGATAGCCGCCCGCGGCGGTCCACGTGGCCGAGCCGATGTTCTTCATCGTTATCGTCGCGGCGTATAACTGGCCCACGGTCAAGCCGGTGGGGAGGTTGTTGCTGATCGCCTGGGCATCGTCAGGCTGCGGAGTCATGTCCAGATCCACGACTTGAAAGTTGCTGTATGTGGCTCCGGTGACAGCGCCGGTTGTTCCGCCTCTGGAACTGGCGCCTATACGCACCGACATGGTCGATGGATTCCATATTTGCCCTGGGTTATTGACTGTCTTCGTCTCCTGGAAAACTCCGTCCCAGTACGTGGTGATCGTGAGGCTGCCGGTCACTGAGGCCCATTGGAACTTCAGAGTGTGAGTTCCGGCCCAACCCGGGTTGATCGTGCTCGTGGTGTCGTTGAAAACGCCGACGAGAACAGCGCAGGTCCTGATCTTGTCGGCGCTTTCCTTCCTGAAGTACATCTTGTAGATAGCGTTGTCGTAGCCGGCGGCGTTGGTATCCGCGCTTTCGAGGTCCGCGTCGTAGGAATGAAATATCTCGTACTTTGCCCATCCGCCGGGAAGTGCGTCCATGCCGGTTACGGTTACCTCAGCATAACCATTACGGACAACGTGCGGCAGATGCCAATAGATGGCGTCCTGCTTGGCGTCTATCCTGTAGGCGCTCCCGGTAAAGGAACCTCCGACCTGGGTTCCGTTGGTCGAGGTCTGCAGGGGATCGCTGAGGATTTGCACCTGTGCGGTCGCCGCCGTGGCCAACAACACAAGAGCCAGCGCAGCGCTTACCCACAACTTCACTTTCATTTTGGATTTTTCTCCTTTCCTCCGGCGAGGATACAAACCAGCTTCTCGGATAGATGATGGACCTCAGGACCGGAGATGGAGGGGTAATAGCTGCTCCGGTTCTTCTCCTTACCAGCTATGATCTACCGCGTGAGTTGCGAACGCCCCGGTCCTTTTTGGGCCGCGGGTTTCGCCGCCCGCAGTTACGCGCATTCTATTGTACATTATGCAATTGCAAGCGGTCTGTCAAGGGAATCGAAGCCGGGATGGGCGATTTTAAGGCAAAAACTGGTAATTGTACGGAGGCAGCGTCGCGGGCGCCGGATTGGGGATTCGGGAAGGGACGTCCAGGATCGCAATCCTGCGGGGTGGCGATTCTTTCGAATCGCCACCCAAGTCCAGCGATCACTTCTTCCCGGTGCAGCCGCAGCCACAAGACTTCCCGGTCTGCTGCTTCTTGGTCTGCTTGGCGTCTTTCTTGTCAGCCATTTGCGATCCCTCCTTCTCTGGGATAATCAGTCCGCACTCACAGCCGGAGCCGCAGCGGTCGATGATTCGGCCTGCCAGATCGCTCGGCGCGGATTCGCGCCGAAGAGCGTCCCGCAAGCCGCGGATCAGCCGCGCTTTGATGTCTTTTCTGGCCTCGTACAGCCTGCTCTTCACGACGTCGGTAGAAATGTCCAAGGCTTCGGATATCTCCCTGGCGTTGAGTGAGGCGAGATAGTACATTTCCGCCACCGGTCGGTTAGCGTCCGACAGTTTTTCGATCAACTCCCGGACCAGGCGAGCCAGGGATGAGACACGAAGCTCCTCAGATACAGGCCTTTCAGAGTCGCCGATAGAGTTCTCTATCTCGTCCACCGGAACCGTTTCGCGCCGCTCCGCCGCGCTCTTCTTTATCTGATTCCTGGCAATGGCAAACAGCCAAGCCTTGAACCTCGCACGATCGGCAAGAGCAGGAAGGTTACGGTGCGCCAATATGAAGATCTCCTGGCAGGTGTCTTCGGCATCTTCGCGACCGAGCGACGCTCTGCAGAACCTGTATATCCTGTCTTGGTAGCGCGCCACGATCTCGGCGAAGGCCGACATGTCACCGCCAATTGCCTGTTCGACCAGCATCTCATCTGAACGCATACATCAAACTCCGTTCCGTCAAGCGCTATCCAAGTGAATAGATACTCTCGCGGGTCAAAAGGTCGGAGGAAATCTGTGGGTGTTCGCGAGCATATTGTAACAGTGTTTGCCGGGCAAACGGAATGGGGGAGTCAAAGGCCAAACAAGAGGTCCCGGGATGGCAAGTCCTGCACGAATAACGGTCGCTTCCTTCGGCAGCGACGCTTCCCAATTCTCGGGACAAGGCCGCTCTGGTACCGAAGGATCGGAGGCTCCCCTCTCCTTGAGGAAGATGAAAGCTGCTACGGTTGCAGCACGGAGATCTCGGTCGCCAAGATCTGACGCCTGAGTCCGCCGGAGTCGAAGCAGGAGCTGATGCCCGTGACGGCCACATAGCTGCCTTCGGCGTAACCTGACGGATCGGCCAGGACCCGCACTCCGACGTTCTCCACTCCAGCGGTCGTGGTCCCGTCTTTCAGCCCACATCCGTCGTCGATGTAGAAGTACTTCGGATCGGTCGTCTGCCTCTGCGTCACCTTGCCGTAAGCCGTGACCAGAAGGCCGACGTTGTTCGGACCAAGACCGCCGACAACTCCGGGAGTGTACCCGTTCAGATTCGCTCCGCCCAGAGACGCGTTGCC
Organism: Armatimonadota bacterium; assembly: GCA_030649165.1. Lineage (GTDB taxonomy): Bacteria > Armatimonadota > UBA5829 > UBA5829 > JAUSEB01 > JAUSGG01. The sequence continues at coordinate 14,867 of JAUSGG010000178.1, read as the reverse complement.
CAGAATGACGGAATCGGGACCTCCGGGACCGGAAGCCTTGAAGACAGGCCTGCCTGTGGCGTCCAGGTATCTCTCCAATCCCGAGCCGCACATCACTCCGCAGACATCCACCGCATCTCCGGGGTCAACGGACTCCGAGGAGACTATCTTGATCCCGAAAGGTCCTCCGGGATCCTGAACATAGAAGCAGCCTGCGAACTCCGCCGAGACCAGCTTGCCTCTTAGCGCCTTAACACTGGAGGAAGTCCCATCAGAAAGGGCCTTAGCGCTTTGTATGCCAATCCCCGGGGCCACTTTTACCCCATTGCTGATCTTACTCGCTCCCCAGGCTCCGGCGCTGTTCCCGACCTGCACGCTTACGTAGTAGGTCTGGTTATCAGCTAGAGAGAGTCCCGTGGCCATAACGTCCGTGGCTTGTCCGCAGCTTGTCCAGGCTCTGGTCTGCGTCCCACCGGAAGTCGTGCCGATGGCGTACTGATACTGACCCGCGCAAGCGACGGGGTCGAAGCTGAAGTGCAGCTTAGAAAGACCAGGCGTGTAGTTTCCATCGTCACGCACCTCCGCCGGAGATCCCGGACGCCGCTCCAACTTCAGATTGTCCACATACATCTGCTGCGGGTCCAAGCTCGTCGTACGCGAACTGGAAACCACGATCCGTGAAATGTTGCTGTCCGAGCCTTTCCAGCCGTAGTTGATTCCCTTGGATACGCCGTCAAGCCAGGCGTCCATCTTCCTGGTGTCCACGTTGAAGCCGATTTTCACGTTGTACCACGTGTTGTTAGCAATGGACGCGCTTAGAACGGCGTAAGTACCGGAGCCGTATTCCAGAAGAAATCTGCCCTTTTGCACATGCAGCTTGGCTATCTCACTGGAGTCCGAGGACTGGAAAGAGACATAGCCGACTTCGGCGCCAGTCGTGCCTACCGCATTTTGGCATACGTCCACACTGACATAGTGGTAACCGACGCTTCTGGCAAGGAAGGATATCCGGTTGGATATTGCGGCTCCGCCTGACGCGATGGTGTCCATCAGCGCGGCCTTGCCGCTCCCGCCATTGGTCACGGAAGCCTGCACCTGGGCGCTTGCGGAGCCGGTCGTAATCCAGGAGCCTTGCCCTCCCAGGTCGCCGCTCGAATAATCGTCGAAAGCCTCGTTCAACGGAACTTCGACACAAGAAGCCGTTGCGGACGCGAATTGGGGAGCAGAGTAGAACACGCTGTAGTCGTACGCAAAGGCTGCGTAAAAACACGGCACGCCGTCGAAGCCAATGTGTGTGTATGAGTCGCTCGATCCGGGAACTCCGGGCCGATCACAGACCGGGTTGCCGTCGGTTTGGGAAGTCGGGTAGCTTCCGAACTTGTAGCGGATGATCGTCCCGGCAAAGTCGACATCGGACGGGTTTGTCCAACTAAGAGTCACTTGTCCCGGACCCGGAGTCGCGCTGAAGCTCCCGACCGGCGAAGGCACGCCGTATACCCCGATCACGGCCAGATCGTCAAAGTGAACCCATTCGCCTTCGGCTCCGCTATCGTCGAGCCTCTCAAACTTGAGACTGCCAATCGCGCCGGAGGCCCCGGTCTCCGTGTAGTTCAGCTTGCCGATAAACTGACTGTTCAAGTAGAACTTGCAGTCTTTGGAGGCTGGGTAGATGTCAACGCGAAGATTGTCCCAGTAACCGGAAAGGTTTTGCAGCGGGGTGTCTTGGTTGCCGGCGCCGACGCACCCCTGTACGGTCCATCCGCTGTGCCACCATCGCGCAATGTTCTTGCCAGCCGGGTCGTCAATGTAAAAGTTCCACAACGAGTCCCCGCTGGAACCCCTTTTCACGTTGACGGATACTGACAAAACGCCGGATATAGCTTCGCACGCGACGCCGCGGGCGGCATAAAAAGACCCGGCCCCGCCTGAAATCTTGACCGTCTGGTTCTCTATCGTGATCTGCGAGGAAGCTGTTCCGCTCCAGCCTCCGTTCCCGTTGAGATTCCCGTCGGCGTATGCGAACTTGTCCGAATAGCAAGCCGGGGAGCAGACGGTCACTTTGGCCTTCCTTGCGCTGGAAAGGCCGTAGGCGTCGGTCACGGTCATGGTGGGAGTAAATGTCCCGCCGACAGCATAGACGTGGCTGGCTGCAGGGCCTGTCGCGTCAGTCAGGCCATCGTTGTCGAAATCCCAGGCGTAGGCGGTAATGACGCCGTCGGGATCGGAAGAGCCTGAGCCGTCGAAGTTCACTGTCAGTGGCGACACGCCAACAGTCGGGTCGGCTCGGACAACAGGTATGGGAGTTCCCGGATCATGCCTTGATACCCTTACCGTATCAAGATAGAAGCCATTGGCGCCCGATATGCGAAAATCCGCCCCCGCGTTCTGCCGGTTTCCGAAATAGGCGTCAGTGACGTGAAAACTGGCCCGCTTCCACGTGTTGCCGGCGGTCAGAGCGACGCTACCGCCGCTCTTATCAGGGGAGTCGGTCGCATCGTACTGCAACTCCAGTGAGCCGGAACCCGTATCGTAGTAGTCAAATGTGACGAAGAGATCGGGACTGCTCCCCTGATATGCGAAGCTGTCGCTGACGCCAAAGTAAAAATAGAGATCGGCGGGCGAGCTGTTGCGCTTGCAGTTTCTGCCGTCCTGGTTGGCGACGACAACCGTGTTTCCATCGCTGCTTTGCGGATTAGTCATCCCGTCCGAAACGTCCGGGCCGCCGAGGTCGATGGAGACAGCATCTCCAATCGAACAAAGGCGGTACACGTTCACGTCGTATGGGGTCATCGTGTCCGTCAGCGCGCGAACTTTCGGTTCACTCGTAGGCTGGAGAGCAACGGTTCTGGACTCAAAGAGGACGGGAATATCGACAACTCCGGGGTCGAGGGCTTCGGCGAGAATGTCGCCCCAAAGCTCGAAGTTTACCGAAATCGTGTCTGGCGTGTTGTTGACGGCTATGACGTAGCCTCCCTCGGTGTCTTCGCCAAACAGATAAGCGACGTCAGGCACGGCGTGCCCCAACGGATCGGTGTCGTGATCGCTGGAGATGGAAACCGCTGTCGAATCGGACAGGATCGCCGGTATCAGAGACTTTATCTCTCTAGCGATGGGGCCCACGACGTTGACCCTCTGTTCCTCAGTTTGGAAGCCGCCATCGTACATCCAGTAGTAGAGACCTCTTGAGCCGAAGACCACCGGGGCGTACGAAATGTAACGCTGCTCCGCGTAGGTAGGCATTCGAAGACCCCAGCCCTGGTGAGTCTGGATCACAGTGAAGTACGCTTGCTTACCGTGGATGGCTACGCGGGGCACGTGGTGGTTAGCCGTTCGGGCTATCCTCCACAAAGGATTGGCAAACTCAGCCGTGCCTTCCACGCAAAGGTAGTTGTCGGTCATTACGATATCCGTATAAGGAGGAGGCTCGGCGTCGAGGTACGGATCGGCATTCCCGGCGTGCACAACGGATATCGGATGATCCGGGTCGTTGCCCTTTACCTGAGCGTATCTGACCTGAGTTTGCGCAGGGGTGAGACCCTGGAGTTCCGGTTCATCGATGAGGTACCAGCCCATGAGTGCGGGATAGCCTTTGCCCAGATTGACCTGGTGGTCGATAAGCTCCGGCGGGTAGCCGGGCAGACCCATTACCGCCCATCGGTGAACCTCTATCATGTCCTTCATCCCCAACAGATCGGCCGCCTCGAGTTTGTTGGTGTCGCAAATATCGCATCCCAAGTTGCCATAACACCCAAGAACAGCGTTCATGCCTTGGGCATGCTGCTCAGCCAAGTACTGACGCGTATCCTCGACAGAAGCGAAGTTTGCGCTGGAGTACCAGCCTATCGGGAAAAAGGGCTTTCCGCCAAGGCTCAAAGTCGGCGGGGCGGCGAATGCCGCGCTTGAGACCATCAGAAGCGCCGCCACAATGATACACAACCATGCTCGATAACTCGCTGCTCGGACCTTCGTTCCGGCCATGCCTTTAATTCCTCTCACACATGTCCCCCGGACAAGCCAACAAACTCGACCCGGCATCCGCCGGATTCGACCGATAGCGACTCAAAATACGGCGATGGAGGGAGCTATAGCCGCAGCGTCTGCGCGCTCGTGGCCAGCGCCCCCGGTCTTAGACCTGACGCGTCAAAGCATGAGATGATCCCCGTCACAGACACATAACTGTCCGTGGGATAGCTCGCCGGATCGGCGATCACTCTAATGCCCACGTTCTCGACTCCGCCCGTGGTTGTCCCGTCTTTCAGCCCACATCCGTCGTCGATGTAGAAGTACTTCGGATCGGTCGTCCGCCTCTGCGTCACCTTACCAAACACTCTGACCAGAGAACCGACGTTATTCGGTCCGACTCCTGCCACGACACCCGGAGCAAGGGGATTGAGATCGACACCTCCCACGGCTGAACTTGCCAAGACAATGGGAGCGGGAGCTTCGGGCCCCGGCGTAGTCTTAATCACGGCGTTTCCGGCGGCGTCCAGGAACCTTTCGGCCCCGGAACCCTTCATAACTCCGCAGACATCGACCTCGTCTCCGGTCGTTACCGACGCCGACGACACGACCCTCATGCCATAATGGCGGCCTGTCTCCTTGACGTAGAAGAATCCGTCGAATGCGGCGGACACCACTTTGCCCCTCAGGGACTTCGTGTCTGAAGGCGGTCCCCCGTCACTGAGTGACTTCGCCTGCTGAATGGACACGGCCGGAGCGACCGTTATCCCATTGCTGGTCTTGATCGAGCCTGACGCCCCGTGGCCGGTTTCTGCCTGCACGGACACGTAGTAGATCTGGTTATCCGAAAGCAACAGGCCGGAGGCAAGCACATCGGTGGAAAGCCCGCAGCCTGTCCAGTTTCGCACGTTCACGCCGCCGGGGGTCGTTCCTATGGCGTACTTATATTGACCCTGGCAGATCACCGGATCGAACGAGAAGTGGAGTTTCGACAAGCTCGGTGTGTAGGCGCCGTCATCGCGCACGGCAGACGGCGTGTTTGGCCGCGGTTCGAGCTTGAGATTATCTATGTAAACTTGCTGAGGGTTAACGCCGGCTGAGGAGCTGGAGATCACGATTCGGGCGAAGTCCGTACCGGTTCCTTTCCAGGCGAATCCCGTGCCTTTGGCCTGGTCGTTCAGCCAGACGTCGAGCTTCCTCGTGTTCGCATCGAAACCGATGCGCACCGTGTACCACGTGTTATTGACGACGCTTGTGCTTATGATGGCGTAGGTGCCGCTGCCGTACTGCAGCATCAGCCGACTCTTCTGGATATGAAGCTTCGCGATCTCGGTCGATGAGTCGGAGGCGAAGAACGTGACGTAGCCGATTGCCGCGCCGGACGCTCCCGCGCTGTTCTGGGCCATGTCGAGGCTCAGGTAGTAGTATCCCTGGCCTCTTGGGGGGAAGCTGATCTCGTTTGCTATGGCGGCCCCGCCGGCGGCCACCTCGTCCATCAATACCCCTTGTCCGGGGCGTCCCTGAGGCAGACCGGCCACCACCCGCGCGCTTACGGAGCCGGTCGTAGTCCACGATCCCTGACCGCCCAGATCGCCGTTGACATAAGAGTCGAAATCCTCGTTCAGCCAGATGGAAACGCACGACGACGCGGAGGCGAAGGCGGGCGCGGAGTAGGAGGGTATCTGGTCGTAAGCGAACGCCGCGTAGTACCATTGGACATTATCGAACAGGTTGTAGGAATAGCTGTCCGCGGCCCCAGGCGCGGCGGGTCTGTCGCATACGAGAAGTCCGTCGGTTGGAGACGCAGGGTAAGCGCCTGTGGCGGCCCGGATTGTCACGCCGGCCAGATCGCAATCGGAAGGGTTCGTCCAGGTGAGGGTTGCCCTGCCCTGGGCAACTGAAACGGAGAACGCGGAGACGGGAGCCGGCGGGACCGCGGACGGAGCGCCAACCGCGATCGGAATGCGCCTGACGCCCGTCAGCCCCTGGTTATCCGTAACGCGCAAGGACGCAACCCACGTCCCGTTTGCGCTGTAGACGCGCTGGACATTCGCTCCTACCGCGTCCGTGGCGCCGTCGCCGTCGAAATCCCACTCATAGGAGACTATAGTTCCGTCAGGGTCATAAGACCTGGAGCCGTCGAAGTCGACGGTCAGCGGCGCTGATCCAGTGCGCGGACTGCACGAAGCGACGGCTACCGGACTGCCGGGATCGTTCTCCGACACTCGAACCCGATCGAGATAGAAGACACTTCCGGCGGGGCCGAGTATGGAGAAGTCCGACCCGCCGGACTGTCTGTTGCCAAAGTAAGCGTCCGTGACGTGCCAGACGTACTGTTTCCAGTCGCCGCTGCCGGTGAGCGCAACCGCGCCGGCGCTCTTGTAGGCCAAATCCGCCGCGTCGTACGTCAGCTCCAGAGTTCCGGAGCCGGTGTCGTAGTAGTCGATGGATATGTACAGGTCCGGATTGCCGCCCTCGAAAGCAAAGCTGTCGGAGACCGCGAAGTAGAAGCCGGCATCCGCGGGCGAGCCGGATGGGTCGAGATTGCGGCGGCAGTTTATCCCGTCCTGGTTGATGGGCGTTGTGTCTCCATCGGGCGGCTGAGGATTCGTGATACCGTCCGTCATATCGGGCGAGCCGAGATCGATTGAGACCGCGGCGTCGGTATCGTAGAGCCTGTACACGTTGATATCGTAGGGGGTGAAGGTATCGGTCAGCGTCCATGCATTCGGGAAGTCCCTCGCTTGGATTGGCGCGCCGCGGTTTTCGAACTCGACCGGAACGCTTGTTGAGCTGCAATCGTAGACATCGGCAAAAATCTGACCCGACAGCTCTATAGTGACAGGGAAGGAGTTCGTTGTGTTGTTGACGGCAATGAGGAAGCCGCCCCGGTCATCTTCGCCGAACATGTAGGCGACATCGGGGATCCCGTTGCCGGTGGTGTCGGCGTCGTGATCGCTTGTTGCGGATATGGCGGTGGAGTTCGACAGTATGGCGGGAATGAGCTGCGATATCTCTCGCGCGATCGGGCCTACCACGTTTTCCTGGTGTTCAGGAGTAGAGAAAGCCTCGTACATCCAGAAAAGCAACCCACGGGAGCCGAAGACAACCGGAGCATAAGACAGGTAGCGCTGCTCGGGATATGTTGGCAGCCGAGTGCCGAAGTCCTGGTAGCCCTGAACTTGCGGCACGTTCAGGTAGGCTTGCTTGCCGTAGGAAACGGCCATATCCGTGTGGGCTTTCGACTCGGACGCCACCCACCACAAGGCGCCGGCAAATTCCGCCGTGCCATAGCTGACCGGATACGTGTCCGTCATCAGGGCGTCGGTGTAGGGAGGCGGTTCCGCGGCAAGATAGGTCAGAGCCGGGCGCGGCGGGTTCAGGGGAGGGTATGCGTAGTGAACTACCCAAATCGAATGGTTTGGATCGCGAGTCTTGACCTGGTCATACTTCTCCTGCAGCGCGCTCGGCGTCATGCCCTGAACTTCGGGTTCGTCTATGAGATACCATCCAAGGAAGTTGGGGTAGTTCTTCAGAAGATCGACCTGGCTGTCGATCAGCGAAGGCGGATAGCCGGGATCGCCTCTGACGGCGTACCTGTGTACTTCCATCGCGACCTTCATATCGGCAAGCGCGGCGCCTTCAACCTCGTTCACCATATAAGATTCGCCGCAACACCATATACTGTAGCAACTGAGAGCAGTGTTCATTCCCTGGGCATGCTGAGTTAAGAGGTAGTCACGTGCTCCCTCGACAGAAGATGGCGCGGTGCTTGTGTAATAGCCGATTGGGAAGAACGGCTCACCATCGACCTGAAGAACGGGAGGCGGCGCCATCGCAGCGCTGGAGCCTGTGTCTGACCAACCACTCTCGTTGCCCGCATTGTCTCGGGCGCGGACACGGCAGTAGTACGTCGCGCCGCTGACTCCGGTGAAGCTATAGGAAGTGGTGTTGCCGATCCAGGCGTCGGCGACGTTTACCGAGCCGGGCGAAGTACCTACCTGGACGTGATAGTCGGCCACTCCCCTGCAGGCGTCGCTTGCCGGAGGCCAGGCGAACGTGACATCCGTGATCGGGCGCCAGCTTAACGGTCTGAACGGAGCGCGGGGAGTGGTGGGTGGAACGATATCTCCTTCACCCATGTATAATTCGCCGATCAGAAGCATAGCCCCGGCCGCGGCGGGACTATCGACCCGCTCGAACCTTATCCGGTCGACCTTTGCGCTCTGTCCGTTTGGATAGCTCAACTGGCCAAGTGAAACCCCGTCGGCGTAGAACTCAGCGGTGTGGACGGCGGTATTGATCTCGATGTCGATGTCGTGGCCTGCTCTGTCGGTAAGGCTCTTGCCGGCCGTAGTGTTGCCGCCGGATTTGCCGACGAGTAAGTTGTCCGAACCGGACAAGCAGGCGTGGTTGCGGCCAGACTCGTCATCGATCCAGATGTTCCACATCGTGTTGGAGTTGTCGTTGTAGCCCACGATGGCGGTATGCACCCAGACGACGCTGCCGCTCCCGTAGTAGTTAAGGCCGGTTTTGGAGGCGTCGACGCTGCCGCTTCCGCCTACGATCGTGCAGCACCAGTTGTCCCACGCGAGAATCTCTGTCGTAGCGCTGCCGGTCCATCCCCCGTTGCCGTTCAAAGCCCTGGTTGGCTGCCCATACGTAAACTCGTCATACCAGTTTATGCTGCACGGCCTGACCGCAAAAGCGCCGCTCGCGAACAGCGAACACGCCAGCGCGAACCAGACAACGAACAGTGAACGGTGAACAGTGAACAGTGAACCGCGCCGTGCATCAAAGCTCGATGTTGATCTATCCATTGCTTTTCCCTTCCGAATGCGGTATAGACTACGGAGCGCGAAGTATCTGAATGCTCGCAGGCAGCATTTGCGGCCTGAGTCCTCCTGAGTCAAAGCAGGAGACTATTCCTGTCACCGACACATAGGCTCCTTCAGCGTAGCCCGCTGGGTCGGCGATAACTCGCACTCCCACGTTCTCCGAGCCTCCAGTTGTGGTCCCGTCCTTCAGACCACAGCCGTCGTCGATGTAGAAGTATTTCGGATCGGTGGTCTGCCTCTGCGTTACCACACCGTAGGCGGTAACATACAGACCTATGTTGTTAGGGCCGATTCCTCCTATCACTCCCGGAGTGTTGGAGTTCATTTCAGCCCCGCCGATGGATGCGTTGGATAGAACCACCGTCTCTGGCAAGCCGGGACCGGGAGCCGTCTTGATGATTCCACAGCCTGTCGTGTCTACGTATCTCTCAGCCCCTGAGCCTTTCATCACTCCGCTGACATCCACTTCGTTGCCGGGGGCAACGGAGGCCGTGGGCATGATCCTTATGCCGCAAAGGCTGCCGGGTTCCTGGATGTAGAAGCAGGCGGGGAATACGCCCGTGACGATCTTGCCCCTCAGGGCCTTAACGTCAGTCGGCGCTCCATCCGCAAGAGCTTTCGCCGCCTGTATGGAGGCGAGGCCGGGAGCGACCTTGATGCCGTTAGCGCTTGCCGTCGGCCCCCAGTTCCCGTACATACTCGCTTGCGCGCTTATGTAGTAGGTCGGAGTGGACTGAGTGAGAGTCAGACCAGCGGCGGTATAATCCGTTGAGGTCCCGCAGCTTGTCCAGCCTCTTATCTGAGTCCCGCCGGAGGTTGTCCCTATGGCGTACTGGTATTGCAGCGCGTCGGCAACGGGTGTGATATTGAAGTGAAGCCTGTCGAGACTCGGGGTCCAGGAGCCGTCGTCGGTCACCGCGGAGATAGTGAGCTTAGGCTCCAGCTTCACGTTGTCGATGTATATCTTCTGCGGGTTCAGGGACATATTTCTGTCGCTCATCATCACCATCCTGGAAAGGTTGGTTCCGGTCCCCTTCCAGTTGTAGTTGGTCCCTTTGCCGGCGCCATCGAGCCACAGATCGAATTTCCTTGTGTCCACGTTGAAGCCGATCTTCACGTTGTACCAGGTCTGGCTTCCGGCGGTGGTCGTGAGGGTGGCCAGACTGCCCGTTCCGTATTCCATGAACATTCGGCCCTTCTGAACGTGGAGCCTGGCTATCTCGGTTGAGGAAGTCGAACCATATATGCCGACATAGCCGATGACCTGGCCCGTGGTTCCAGTGGCGTCCTGCGCGACATCGAAACTCATGTAGTAGTAACCTGTCGCCTTGTCAGTAAACGCTATCTGGTTGGCCATCGACTGGCCGGTGGGGACAGTGTCCATCAAAGCGGCCTTGCCGGTTCCACCCTGGGCGAAGGAAGACTCGACCTGAGCGCTTGCGACACCGACCGTAGCCCAATTGCCCTGACCTCCGAGGTTGGCGTTGTCATAGTTATCGAATACCTCGTTCAGCCAATCCGACAGACTTCCGGAGACTGTTGAGGTATACACTCCTGTCGCGTAGTTGGGGATTTCGTCGTAGGCGTAGGCCGCGTAGTAATAGCTGGAGTTCGGGTTGACTCCGGAGTGGGGGAAGCTATCGTTTGAGCCGGGAGCGGCCGTCCTGTTGCAGAGCAGCGTGCCATCGGTAGGACCGCTGGGGTAGGCGTCGGTCCGGAACCTGATCATGGTCCCGGCGAAGTCCGAATCCGTGGGGTTGGTCCAGGAAAGATTGTTGGTAGTACCATTGGATACGGCCGTAAAGTTGGTCACATCAGGAGGAGGAACTATGTCGGCTATTCCCAGCGTGCCTTTGATGAGATAGGCGACGTTAGCCGAGGCGCTGCCGGCAAGGGTTATTTTGTCGCCTGTGTACTTGACCACAGGGCCCAAAACAACCGCGCCTGTCAAAATGTTGTAGACGCGGAAGGTAACAGTCCTGCGCGCTTCCAGCGTCACGCCTCCGCTGAGTACGCCCTGAACATAGCAGACGAACGGGTCTCCATCCGCCCCCGTTCCGCCTATGGACCCGATGTTTCGGTGACAGCCTTCGGTAGCGCCGGGATATTCGGTCCAATAGGTGTTCGGTTGTCCGTCGCCGGCGTCTCCCGATTTCCAGCAGTACGCGGTGAACGGAGCGGCGGACTCGATGCCGTCGTTTCTCGTCCAGCAGGGGACGTCGGGAGGGAGGAGGTTGATGTTGTTGAGGAACGCCCCGAAGCCCGGCGTGGAGGACATCTTGACGTCTACGCCGGCATCGGTAAGCCCGCTGGTGCCGAACCTTCCGTGGTAGCAGTACATCGGCAGTTTGGCTATCCATGCGAAAGCGGCGGAGGAGCCGAGCCTGGTCGGGTCATTCTCTTCGTTCACGGAAGAACCCGGGCCGATGGGCTCGTTGCTGCTGACAGGAGGAACGCCGGCAAGGCCGTACACCCTCCAGCAATCCCTGACGTTGTACCATCCCAGTTCAGATGAATCTCTGGAGAAGTGGACCGTGGCGATATCGGCGCAGCTTCCGCTGTACATATTCTGGATGCCGGAATTACTGGTATCGGCCGGTGAGCTGAGAGATATCGGTATGCTCGTGCGGGCACACAGGTACGCGCCGTAAGCGCGAAGGGTGTTGATGTCCGGAACGCCGTTCTGCCAGTGCTCGTTGGCCACCTCAATCATTATGATCTTATGCTGCCGGCCCGAAAGGTCGGCAAGGATACGGTCGAAGTGAGCATAGCGGTCGCTCTCAATGGGCATGCTGTTCTGCGCGTCCGCGAGTATCGTGATTTGTGTGCGTATGCCGTAATTGTCATAGGCGATGTCGATGGCGTCTTTTAGCTGCTGGTCATAGTCGGACCAGCCAGGCATGATCTCCAGGCCGTCCCAATCTACCATAGAGAGGATCCTCTGGTAGTTGAACCCTTTGCTCGCCATATCGGACAGGTCGTTCTGATATCTGAGCCTGTCGTACCTGCAGCGATTCAGCGCCCTCATGTGGCTGAAGCCAAGACCCAGAAACTTGCCGCCGTCGTCCTGGAGACAGTTGCCCGTAACTGTGACGGAACCTCTGCGCGGTCTTACGTACGACGTGTCCACTTTGAACCAATGGCCGGCCGGGCTCCAATTGCCCCATCCGGTCTCCGTGCCGAGTTTGACGAATGCGTAATAGGTGGTCTGATCGGGAAGGGTCCCCGTCGTAACCTGCTGTTGAACCGAACTCACCTGCCCCGAGTCCCAGACTATGCCTATATTGGGGTCGTTGCTCGTGCTCAATCTGACCTGCAGAGATGTGTGAGGATCACCGTTCCATTTGATAACGGGGGTCCTGGTAGTCACGGTCTGGGTGTTGCCCGGCTGGACCACTTTTGGCGCCGGCGGGATGACGGTCTCGGAGATGTCGGTTACCTTCAGGTAGCTGAATATGGCGCCCTGGGGAACTCCCTCGTTGTACCTTCTGTTGCTCGCTCCAATACGAACGCTGTGTCCGGGAGGAGAATAAATCCCAACTGAGCTGTATGTGTAGAACTGAACGCCGTCCCTGTAGACCCTGATAACGGTGTTGCCGTTACCGTCCGGCCCCCACTCCACGCTGAAGTGGTAGTTCTGGGCAGGGTTCCAGGCGAGTATCGACGTATAATCCTCATACACGTTGCTGAGAACGCCGTAAACGACCTTCATTGCGTTGGTGTTGGCGCCGTATCCGCATCCACATTTCCTGAGGAACATCTTGTACGGATTGTCCCTGTAGCCGCCCGAATAGACGTAGTCGGAGTTGTTGAACGTGTAATCGTACATGTGGAAGAGTTCGTTAGCGCCGTTCATGGGCCACGGGCTGGTGCGGCACTCATTGGAATTGATCCCCTTGAGGTAGAACTCCGCCTTTCCGTGGCTGACGCTGTGCGGCAAATGCCAGAAAATGCAGTCGTACTCGCCCGTGGGAGTCCAGCCGCCGGCAACGAATTGCCCATTTTCCTGTGTCCCGATGGTGGAGCCCTGCAGGGGATCGTTGAGCACGACACCCACCTGGGCCCACGTGGACGAAGCCAGGAGCGCGCTCACAAGAATAACCAACGCCAATGTCCTCAATCGCATTCTCCATCTCTCCTTATGTTCGCAAATCGATCAGATACCGAGCGTCCGGAGTGTCACGTAGTCCGAACCGCCGCCGGTCGGGCAGGACCAGCGGCGGTTCCAGACAGATCAATTGTCTCAGGCTCCGCAAAAGCCGGTCAAGGCCGGAGTATCTGTATGCTTACGGGCAAGACTTGCGGTCGCAAGCCTCCCGAGTCGAAGCAGGAACTGATTCCTTCGACGGCGACATAGCAGCCTTCAGGGTAGGACGCAGGGTCGGCTATGACTCTGATTCCGACGTTCTCCGCACCGCCGGTCGTGGTCCCGTCTATCAGACCGGAACCGTCGTCGATGTAGAAGTACTTCGGATCGGTCGTTTGTCTCTGCGTCACGACTCCGTAGGCGGTTAAGTACAGGCCTACGTTATTGGGTCCGATTCCTCCCACGACTCCGAGAGTGTTGGAGTTCATCTCAGATCCACCGACGGAGGCGTTGGGTAGAATGACCGTGTTAGGAAGACCGGGACCCGGAGTCGTTTTGATGATCCCGGAGCCTGTGGTATCGACGTATCTTTCGGCCGCTGAGCCTTTCATCACTCCGCATACGTCAACTTCGTTACCGGGGGCAACAGAGGCCGAGGAGGCGATCTCTAAGCCGCAAAGGCTGCCCGGCTCCTGGATGTAGAAGCTGCCGGGGAAGACGCCCGTGACGATCTTGCCTCTGAGCGCTTTGACATCCGTCGGCGCGCCGTCGGCAAGAGCTTTTGCCGCCTGTATCGAGGCGAGACCGGGAGCGACCTTGATGCCGTTGGTATTCGCCGCCGGCCCCCAGTTCCCGTACATGGAAGCCCTCGCGCCGACGTAGTAGGTTATAGTGGACTGAGTGAGGCCCAGGCCGGTTGCCGTGTAGTCGGTGGAGCTGCCGCAGTCTGTCCAGCCTCTCACCTGAGTCCCGCCCGAGGTCGTCCCTATGGCGTATTGATACTGCAGAGCCTCGGGAACCGGGGTTATGCTGAAGTGGAGCTTATCGAGGCTCGGGCTCCAGGAGCCGTCATCAGTGACGCTGGAGACCGTAAGTTTCGGCTCCAGCTTCACGTTATCGATGTAGAGTTTCTGCGGGTCGAGGTTTGTGTTCCTGTCGCTGGAGATGACGATCCTGGAGAGTTTCGTCGCCGCGCCCGCCCAGCCGAAGTTGGTTCCCTTGCCGGCGCCATCCAGCCACAGGTCCATCTTCCTGGTCCCAACGTTGAAGCCTACTCTCAAGTTATACCACGTGTTGTTGGCGAGAGCCGCGCTTATGGTCGCCAGGCTTCCCGGTCCCGCGGAGTACTCCAGGAACGCCCTGCTCTTCTGGATGTGGATTTGCCCGATTTTGTTGGGGGAGTCGGAGCCGTAAAAGGTCACGGTCGCCAGTTCCTGCCCAGCCGTCCCCGCCGCGTCCTGGGCCATGTCGAAGCTGAGGTAGCAGTAGCCGGAAGTCTTGTCGGACACCGTTATCTGGTTCCCCGTGCCGGAGCCTTGGGTCATGGAGTCGAACAGGACAGCCTTGCCCGCTCCTCCTTTGGCGAAGGCAGACTCTACCTGGCCGCCTCCGCCTATGGTGGACCAACCTCCCTGGCCTCCAAGAGCGCCGTCGGCGTAGGCGTCGAATATCTCATTCAGCCAGTCCGGCAAAAGGTGTGGGCTCGCCGAGGCTACGGCGGGATCGGAGTACAGAGGCTGCTCATCGTAAGCGAACGCACAATAGTAGTAGGTGACCCCATTCGTAAGACCGGTGTGGGTGAAAAGGTCCGAGCTTCCGGGAGATGCAGTCCTGTTGCAGACCAGCGCGCCATCGGTAGCTGATGCGGGATACATATCGGTCCTGTATCTGATGACCGTGCCGACGAAGTCGGAATCACTCGGGTTCACCCAGGAAAGGCTGATCTGTCCACTTCCGGCAGCCGCGGCGAATTGCGTCGGCGGCGCGGGCGGCTGGTTGCACGC
>JAUSGG010000176.1 GCA_030649165.1 Armatimonadota bacterium | reverse complement strand
GTCCACGGATATCGGCTTCTCGAACTGCGCGTTGATCGCTTCGGAGTGACCGCGAATCACCGGCACCCGCACGCACGTGGCGGAGACACCCAGAGTATGGTGATCGAAGATTTTACGGGTCTCTTTGATCATCTTGATCTCTTCGCCGTAGTAGCCGGGGAACTCGTCCTTTAGCTTGCTGATCTGAGGGATCACGTTGCAAAGAATCTGGTACGGATACTCCTTCCACTCTATGCGCGTCCCATCCGCCCAACATTTTATCTGCTGCTGAAGCTCCTTGATCGCCGCGCTGCCCGAACCGGATACTGACTGGTAGGTGGAAACGACAACGCGCTGCATTTTTGCCAGGCGATGCAGCGGCGCGAGAGCCACAACCATTTGGATAGTGCTGCAATTCGGATTGGAGACGAAGCCCTGGTAACTCTCCAACGCGTCTCCGTTGGCCTCGGGGACAACCAAAGGCACCCGAGGATCCATCCTGAAATCGTCGCCATTGTCGATGACCACCGCGCCGCGCTCCACGGCCTCCCAACCAAACGTCTGGGAAGCGCCCTTCTCTCCTTCTGTTCCGGCGAAGAACGCGAAATCCATCCCATCGAAAGCGTCAGCCGTCGTTGGCTGGATATCCCACTCGCGTCCGTCCAACACCTGGCGACGCGCGGTGCGCGCCAGCACCTTTGTCTCGGACGCGGGGAAATTCCGCTCTCGCAGAACGCGCAGCATTTCTTCGCCCACGGCGCCGGCGCCGACTACCACAACCCTGTAATCTGCCACTTGTGTTACCACTACCTCTCTATACCAGTGCGGAATCGACTCTTCCGATTCTGCAAGAGGAGGGAGTTGCTTGCCTTCCCAGCATTACGTGATCCCATTTCCGCGGATTCAACCCTCACCCCAACCCTCTCCCTTCCAGGGAGAGGGAGTTGCGGCCCTCGATTCCCTCGACTCCCCGCTGTGCGCGGGTCTCCTGACCCCGCACAAAGCCGACCGTAAGGTCTCCTCCGTTGTTGCATTGTTTCGGGAAACCCTTTTCCCGAAACCTCCGACTCCTCCGACTCCCTAGACTCTACAGTATCCTGTCCAAGCCGTACACGATCCCTCTGATCTCCTTCATCTTGCGCACCGCAAGCAGCACACCGGGCATAAAACTTGTTCTGTCCAGACTGTCGTGACGGATGGTCAGGGTCTGGCCCACGCCGCCGAAAATCACTTCCTGGTGGGCGACCAGTCCCGGTAGGCGCACACTGTGTATGCGCACACCCTTATGCAGCGCTCCGCGCGCCTCCGGCTGCGGTCCGCCGCAATCTACTTCCCCGCGAGCGCCCGCTATCTTCTCGGCCGTTATCAAAGCCGTGCCGGACGGAGCGTCAAGTTTCCGGTCGTGATGCAGTTCGATTATCTCGACGGTCGGCAGATGCTTCGACGCCTCTTCGGCAAACTTCATCATCAGGACCGCGCCGATTGCGAAGTTCGGCGCGATCAGTATACCGAAACCGGATTCCCGCGCCAGCTTGTCCTCCGACGCCAGATCTTGCAAAGCCACTCCGGTAGTCCCGACGACAATCGAAGTCGAGCGCCGGACGGCAGTGCGGATGTTTTCCATAACAGCCGATGGGGTTGTAAAATCCACAACCACGTCCGGAGACGACTCGGCGATTGCATCATCCAAAGCGCCGCTGATACGAATACCGGGAGCGCCTTCAACCACATCAGCCAGGTTGCCTCCGGCAAAAGCTGTGTCGCATACTCCGACCAACTCCATATCTTCGGCGTCTAGCACAGCCTTGCAGGTCTCCCTGCCCATGCGGCCGCAAGCGCCCGCGACAACCACCCGTGTCCTCTCTACGCTCATCTGCGCGCCGCCTCCGCGGTCTTGAACGGGCCGATGGCCGTCAGCGCAAGCTCAGTATCACTGAAAAGCTCACGCGCCACCCGGGTGATGCCGTCCCGGCTGACTGCCATGACCGCCTGCACTATCTCGTCCAGCGGGGTAATCCGACCGAAGTATATCTCAGATTTCGCCATCCGGCTCATCCTGTTGCTCATGCTTTCCTGGCCGAGAACGAGCGACCCGCGTATCTGGTTCTTCGATCTCTCGATCTCGGCCTCCGTGGCCGAATCCTTTAGAATGCTGCGAAACTCCTTACGGGTCAGATCCAGCACTTCGTCAAAACTCGCGAGACTAGTGCCGCCGTAGACCGCGAACAAGCCGGCTTCCTTGTACGAAGCCGAATAAGAACCAATCGCGTAAGCGAGGCCCCGCTTTTCGCGAATCTCCTGGAACAGGCGGGAGCTCATCCCTCCTCCCAGAATTGAGTCTATCACGGCCAACGTGTATTTGTCATCATTAGTCTGGGCATATCCCGCCGCGCCAATGCAAAAGTGGACCTGCTCCGTCCTCTTGCGGATGAAGCTTTCCTGCGCCACGGGATGGACAGATTCGCGATCGCTCGGAGAATGCGCGCCGGTCCAATCGCCAAGCATCCTGGCGGTCAGATCCACCAGTTGTTCGTGTTCGAGGTGTCCGGCCGCGGCAATCACCGTATTGTCCGGACTGTACTCTTCCGCCATATACGAGAACAGTCGCTCCTGGGTCAGGGCTTTCACCGTCTTCTTCGTGCCGATAACGGCATAGCCGAGAGGATGGCGCTGCCACAGTCCCTGTGCGAACAAATCATGCACGAGGTCATCAGGCGTGTCTTCGTGCCGTTTGATCTCTTCCAGCACGACATTCTTCTCGCGTTCGATCTCTACGGGCTCGAGGACGCTGTGCAGGGTCATGTCCGACAGGACGTCGATCGCCACGTCCAGGTGCTCTTTCAGCACTTTTGCATAGTAGCACGTGTACTCTTTGTCCGTGAACGCATTGAGATGCGCGCCCAAGCTGTCCATCTCATCGGCGATCTGCTTGGCGGTGCGCTTCTCAGTCCCTTTGAACAGCATGTGCTCCACGAAATGGGAGATGCCGAGGGTTTTCGGGTCCTCCCATCGCGACCCCGCCTGGACCCATATACCCACCGAAACCGAATCGACGTGCGGCGCCCGCTCCGATAGGACTCGGATCCCGTTGGGCAGTACAGTTCTCTTGATTGCTGGTTCAGTTTTTTTCATTGGCGAAATAGATTGCGATTTGTTGACCTCCCCCTAACCCCCTTCTAAGAGGAGGGGGAACTCCCTCTCCTTTCAGGAGAGGGCTGGGGTGAGGTTCTTTCAACATTCAACATTCAACTCGCTGCTAACCGCCCCTAACCCCTCCCAAGAAGGGGAACTCCCTCTCCTTCTAGGAGAGGGCTGGGGTGAGGTTCTTTCAACATTCAACTTTCAACTTGCTGCTAACCGCCCCTAACCCCTCCCAAGAAGGGGAACTCCCTCTCCTTTTAGGAGAGGGCTGGGGTGAGGTTCTTTCAACATTCAACTTTCAACTTGCTGCTAACCGCCCCTAACCCCTCCTGAAGAGAGGGGTAAGTAGGCTTATACATCAAACCGCCACCGTCAGAGATCGCACAAGCGGAGAGCCGAAACTCGCCGCGAGCTACTCGAAACGGTGGCGGAGTGTACGGACTAGCTATCTCGATTGCTTGGGGCGGAACCGGGCGCTGACCGAGTCCGGACGCCGGTCATCTCGCGGCCCGTCACCCCTCGGCGGCCCGCCGCCGCGATCATAGCGCTGCCTGTCCTCCGGAGGCCCTGAAGACGGCTCGCTGATCCCCTTGATCGTCAGCTTGATCTTGCCTTCGTCTTCGAACGGCAGGATCTTCACCATAACCTCGTCGCCGAGTCTGACAACATCTTCCACTCTCTCCACTCGCCTGGAAGCCAGTTCGGAGATGTGCACCAGACCCTCCCTGCCGGGAAGGATTTCCACGAAGCAGCCATATCGCTCTACGCGCGTCACACGACCGAGATAGGTCTCTCCTACGCTGACCTCGCGGGTCAGGTCTTCGACCATCTTCTTGGCGCGCTCGCCGCCTTCGGCTTCCACGCAGGTAATGAACACCCGTCCATCCTGCTCGATATCCAGCTTGGCGCCGGTGTCGGCCTCGATCTTCTTGATGATCTTGCCTCCGGGGCCGATTATATCGCCGATCTTGTCGGGATGGATAATCACAACAAACACGCGCGGCGCGTACTGGCTGAGGCTCTCTCTAGGTTGGGCAATCGCCTGCTCCATCGTGTCGAGTATCTTGTGCCTCGCGACCTTTGCCGCCTCCAGCGTCTCGCGCACGATTTGCATCGAAAGACCGTTGGTCTTGGTATCCATCTGGATCGCGGTCACGCCTTCACGGGTTCCCGCGACCTTGAAGTCCATATCGCCCTTGAAATCCTCGAGGTCCGCGATGTCCGTTAACAGCGCGTACTTGTCGCCGGCAGTCATCATGCCGATGGAGATGCCGGCCACCGGCGCGGTGATCTGCACGCCCGCGTCCATCAGGGCCAGGGTGCACGCGCACGCGCTTGCCATCGATGTCGATCCGGACGACTCCAATACTTCCGACGTCAGTATCATCGTGTACGGAAAATCCACGTCGGACGGAATGACCGCCCGCAGGGCCTTTTCGGCCAAAGCGCCGTGTCCGACCTCGCGCCTTCCGGGAGCCCTCATTGGCCTCGTTTCGCCGACGCTGTACGGAGGGAAGTTGTAGAAGTGCATGAACCGCTTCTCGCCGTCTTCCTCCAGGTTGTCTATCTTCTGGGACTCATCCATGGAACCCAGCGTCAGAGCGGTCAACACCTGAGTGCGTCCGCGGGTGAATAGCGCGCTCCCATGAACTCTCGGCAACATCGCCACGTCGCACGACAGGGGCCTGATCTCGTCCAGCTTCCGTCCGTCAGTTCTGACGCTCTCGTTCAGGACGAGCTTGCGCACTTCCTCTTTGAGAACCTTGTCGATGGCCTCGCCCAGTTCCTTCTCCCTGTCGGGGAATTGCTCGGCAAGTCGACTGACGATCTGCTCCTCGAGCTCGGCCATTGCGTCGTGACGGGCGATCTTGTCCGGCTGTTTGATTGCTTGCGCAATCTCTGTTCCAGCCCCGGCCCGCACCGCGCTCAAAACTTCCTCATCGACTTCATGTACCGGGACCACGGCCTTCACGGTCCCGACCATCTCAGCCAAATCTTCCTGAATCCGGACCATCTCGCCGATCACAGGAAACGCGAAGTCCATCGCCGCCGCGACGACGTCCTCCGAAACCTGCTTCGCTTCGACCTCGATCGTCATAACGCGATCTTTGGTCGCGGCGAGCATCATCTCGAAATCCGAGACCCCGATCTGCTCCAGGGACGGATTGATTACAAACTCCCCTTCTATTCGGCAGACGCGAACCGCGCCGATAGGACCCTGGAAGGGGATATCCGATACGGTGAGGGCCGCCGAGGCTGCCAGAATGGCAAGCGCGTCGGAGGGATTTGCCGGCTCCATCGACAGCGGCATTGTCACCACCTGGACTTCGTGTCGAAGCCCGTCGGGGAACAGAGGCCTGATCGGCCTGTCGATCAACCGGGAGGTCAATACGGCCTTATCCGACGGCCGGCCGCCTCGTTTGACGAACCCGCCGGGGATCTTGCCGACTGCGTACTTGCGTTCTTCGTAGTCGCAAGTGAGGGGGAAGAAGTCTGCCGCTTCCCTCGGCTTTTTGCTCATCGTCGCGGTGGCCAGCAAAACGGTGTCACCGAATGTCACCAGCACCGCGCCGTTGGCTTGATTAGCTACTTTACCTGTTTCTATAGTAAGCGTGCGTCCGTCAAGCTCGGTCTTTACATTTTGTACCATAAGGGTGTGTTTTCTCCTACCTTCTCAGGCCGAGCTTGTTGACTACCGCGCGATATCTGTTTATGTCTTTGTTGCTCAGATAGTTCAGAAGTCTGCGTCGATGACCAACCATCATCAATAGCCCGCGCCGAGAGTGAAAATCTTTCTTGTGTGTTTTTAGATGCTCCGTCAACTGGTTGATCCGAGCGGTTAACAACGCTATCTGAACCTCCGGCGAACCAGTGTCGCCATCGTGCGTCTTGTATTCGCCGATGATCTCAGTCTTCCTGTCTTTGACTAGCGTCACGTAATTCTACACCTCCCAACTAGACGAGAGTCTACCATAATCGGGTAGGTCTGTCAAACCGAAAAAGTTCCCGGATAGGAATGAGAGATGGGAATGGGGTATGAGGCGGAGGTTGGGGCTACGTAGTAAGCGGGCGAGGAGCGGTGACTCACAGTGGGCTGATCTCACGCACTGGTCGCCTGCTTGTATTCTTCGACGTTAGCCCCTTTGAGCAGATTGCTCAAGGCTTCGCAACGCTCACTGAACTTCCCGTAGCTCGTTCCCATCTCGGTGTTCTTCAGCTCCGTGCCGTCACGCAGTTGGTCGCGGAAACGGTCGTACGCTTCGAAACCATTAGCAAGATTGTTGGTATTGAGATCGTCGCGAATGATGGACCGCCAATCGGAGTAGAGTCTACAGAGCCACCTCATCCAGATGCGGTTGTGACGATCGTAACCCTTTATCGCTGACCGCCATATCCACCAGTATCCTGTATCTGGCGGTTGCGGTGCGCTCGCCGGTGATTCCATAGAATAGACTGACGCTAGATCGAGAATGTCCTTGTATGTGACCGGCTCTTCCCTCGCGCCATCCCAACACCTCAGTGGAGTCCATAGGTCCTCTGGCTCAGCATCATCCTGAACCCCGAAGTCACGCACGGGAAGGCCAATCCCATGCTGAAGTCGCTCCGCATTGCCCCTGCGAGTGGATAGCAAATCGAGCGCGCGATCAGCTAGTCTCATCGACCTGCTGCCTTCCGCGACGCCGAGGAACCAATCCCCGCGAACGCTGAAACTTCCGGGCAGCCGAACTGGGACCCAGTCGGATTCGTCTCCTTGTCCGCGCTGTTCGCGGTAAACTTGCGTCGCTGTCGAATACCAGTGGCGAACCGCGGCGGCGCCGGAATCAGCTGCCCTCTCCGCAAACACAAGCGAATCGGACTCGAACTGCGTCGGCGAGAAGACCTCGCCAAGCAAGAGCCATGTCATGAAGAACTCCTTCGCATGCTCAACGACGAATTCCGCCAAGCCTATTTCAGCTTTCCTCTCACGAGCAGTTCCGAATGGAGGCGTGCTGAGTCTTCTGATGGGATCCCAGATGGGATCCCAGATGGGATCCCAGATCTCCGATGCCCACACCTCGAGGACTAAACACGAGAACGTCTCGGGCGCCAGCATACTGATGTCGAAAGCATACCGCACGTCATCCCCCTCACCGTGTGTCGCAACCTTTTGGCACGCCGCGAGGAACTTACGCCAGGATACGGGGCGGTCGAGTGTGTCGGAAGACGACTGGGTAGTCCCGCATTTGTCGAGATTGCCCCAGATATCCCCTACCTTGTTGAAACGAGTCGCTTCTTCCTCAGAACAATAGTCCACTGTAACCTTGTCTTCGCGCGCCTCTTTCCAAGCTCGCCCCTTACACAAAAGAAAGCCGAACTCCCACGTGTAAGGAATCCGGTCAATCTTGACTTTGTCGTATCCGCGATAGTCGTGCCCGATCACACGGAACGAATCCCTTCTGGTCTTGGCACCGTTTGGTGGGGGCGACTGTAGAGGTGGTTGATACACGCCATGAGGGTCCTCCTGCTTTATACTGGAACCCTTGTCGTACACCGTCTCCTCCAGGTACTCCTCCTGTCTGCGGAGATCGGTCCGGGCGTCCGACCAGAACTCGTCCACCTGCAGCACGAGCGAATGGTCTAACCTCGTGTCACCTTGTATCTGACATAAGTCACGCAGGTCTCCGTAATCGGCAGACGTGTCAAGAGCAACAATATCCTGGCCATCCCCGGCCTTGAAGATTCCGTTAAGCCACTTTCGCATTTGCGAGTGGTAGGCGCTTTCGGACGTGCTTTCCGAGTACAAGTGAACCTTGAGAGGAACCGGCCGGGGATCGACGTCTTCGGCCTTGTCAAGACCGGAGTACAATTCGAAATGGGGATCGACCTCGATGGCTTCCGCGACTGGTTCCTCGACCGCTTCCTCGACGGGCTTGACGCGCAGTTCCCGGATGACTGCGTGCCGCCTGTCGCCGACGGGCGGAAGAGCTGTAATGGCAATGCGGCTCTCGCCCATGAACGGAACGTTCCAGGTATAAATCGCCTGTTCGGCTATCGCGCGCAACTGCTGTTCCCTTTGATTGCGGGCTTGGGCCGGATTCCCGGTCTCGGTATCGATTACGAGCGTGGTGACTCCCTGCTCCTCCAGGAAGTCGTGCATGAACGGCAGGAACAACGGATCCGCTGCGACTTGTGGATAGGCGGCCATTATCGTGCTCCAGTTGTCGATTACAAGCCGGATTGTGCCTCCCGCCTTAAGATTCTCTACCACTTGTTCCTGAGTGAGTTCGCGCATCTTGGTATCCACTGCTGAGTCGTCTGGGCGTTCTTGTGGTTCTGGGGGTAGAAGCAGGTTGAGAATAGCATGGGCTTTGCGGACCGCCAAGCGCACGATATGGATAAAGGCTTCAGGCGAGCAATGATGAGGCTCCAGCCTGCGGTAGATCAACCGGGTTGACAGCGTTTCGAGATCGGAAGACTGCTTCCCTTTCAGATGAGAAGCAAGTTTCTTCAGGAGATCAGACTCGCAGATTGTGTGAGTAGTGAGCAGCGCCGCGACACTAGGCTCTTTCTGCTCAAGGCATTGCGCAAGGAAAGCGCGGCCGAGCCGGGCTTTGCGCGTGCCGTCGTCACCGATCAGGGCGGTCATGGTGCCCAAAGGTAGACCTTGCTCAAGCGGACCGTCCTTCTTGCGAGGCTTATCAAGCATGTTGTCGAGATACGTAATCCCAAATCCAGCGCGACGGCCTTTCCAGGCATCGACAGTCCGCTGGGTAGAAGACAGGATACTGCGCTGCAAGCAGTGCAGAGATTGGAAGACGTGAACATAGCCCTGGAACTTCGGACCGTCTGGCGGGATGCCGGGCAGACGGAATTCCGGATCGTCAGGATTTTCCTGCTCTTCGCTCTTAGACCCTCGCCCGTCACGGATAACGAACGGATGCCGCCCTCTGACTTGGGTCTGACCACGTACCTTCTCGATCTCTACCGTCCGGCTGGTGTAACCGTGGCTGTGCTCGGAACGCAGGCGGACAACTGCGTCAGTAACATATTCCTCGGGACAACGGACGCCGCTCGGCGGCTCTTCAATAAGGAATACCACGTGGCACTTTTTCCCCGCAGTGCGAAGTATCTGTGCGATGCGCGATCTTCGATTCCGCGCTTCTCCAAAGAAATCGGTTTCACCGACGAATGTCTCCAATCCCTCCACCGAGTCAACAATGAAAAGATGAGGGAAGTCATTCTCACGCAGATCTCTCAACGCCGCAAGGAACCGGCTCAGGTACCCCCAATCGTCACCTGCCGTTGTTGACGCCAGATCGAGATACCGAACACATGGCTTACCTTTTCCGTCCTCGTTGCAGTCGCAGAATCCATCCAAACACTCCCGCCGAGTCGGCGGCACCTTACAAGGGATGATTTTGATGGTTCCACGGTAGCATCTTGGTATCCGCTGGCACTGCCTGTTTAACTCTTCTTCTTCACAGTAGCAGACACGCCTCTCGTTCGGGCTGTCCAGGCGGAAATCCTTCCACATCCTCTCGGCCATAGTGTGCGAAAGGTCAGATGCCGCATAGAGCACTACCGGAGGATTCCCCTCGACCCAATAGTCCGCAAGATACCGCGACGCCAGGTGAAGACCGAATACGGACTTCCCAACCCCATCCCCCCCTACAATACACAGATTCGTCGGTCCACTCGCCCGGAATCCGTACGGCAAGTCTGGCGAAGGCTTGCCCCAAAGCTGGTCCAGCGAAGGAACGCCGAAGCGCAGTATGGTGTCCATAGTGGTCACTCCTGCAACAAATCCCAGACCACTGCCTGATCGGCGATGGCGGATCTGATGCCGTTTACTTTGTCCGCGTCTATCTTGTGGTTCTCCGGTCTGATCCTGAGCTCGCGTGCGAACCAGGCTCTGCCGAAGGAACTCAGGTTTGAATCCGGTTCATCGACTGGGCAATTCGGCAGCACGGACGCAAGGCCGTCGGCTACAAGATCGTTGATACCTTTCGTCGTGCGTCGCCACATCTCCGGCAGGAGCGCGGTCTTGCCGCCAGCGGCATAGGGACGTAGCTGAACAACGGCCAGAATACGGCTCGCCACATACTTTCGTTGGGCAGGTGTTTTTGCGCCGTGCGCCTTCAAGATGGAGTCCATAGCCTCAACGAGTGTGCTCGCATGAGTAGTGGTTACAATCAAATGACCGGAGCCGGCGAACTTGAAGATCTCCAGCCAATCACTCCGGTCCCTGATCTCACCGACATAGACCACGGTCGGTGTCTGCCGCAGCGCATCCTGCAGCCCGTCGCGAAGCGACTTTGTGTCTACATGCAATTCGCGTGGCGTATAGTCGACTCCGATTTTCTTTGCAGCTTCGGGACTCGGCTCACCTCCTGCATCTGGTTTGGCATAGTACTCCTCAATTGGGTCCTCTATTGTGACCAGGTGCGGCCGGCGGCCTGTCTTACGTTTGCTTAAGTCTAAGTCAACAGTCTTGGCCACGAGCGCTCTGGCCAACTGGCTCTTTCCGCAGTTCGTTGCTCCCGCAATCGCTATCACACCATGCCGTTCGGCCAAGCCCAGTTCAAGCGTGCACTGCGATATGAGGGCGGCGATATCGCCAAGCCCAAACCAATAGTGATCGAAGTCTTCCGTCTGAGGCCAATAGGTCGTCTCGCTAAGATTTGATCTTCTCCTTCTGCGATACTTTGGTGCTTCGTTCTGCTTCTTCCATCGCACGGTGACGCTTACTCGCTTGCCACCGTAGCATTTGCACGCGCAGATCCGCAGTTGCACCCGCCCGCTGTCGGTGTCGCGCCACGCGCTTCTGTTTCTCGACAACTTGCCGTCGCCCAAAATCTCAGCCATCCGCCTCTTGTCGGATGGAAACACAGTGTAGTCGCTCACATCGTAAAGGGGGAGAAAGTTAAGCGTCTCAACGTTATCCAACAGTCACTCCTTATCAACAGCTCTTGCGCCTCGGACACGTGGCAGTCGGGACGATTACAACTCAATCGAATGTTTGACTGAGGCGTAAAGATCGCGGCATCACAACACTCGTTCGCCTAGATTATAGCGGAACACGTTGAACGGGGTCAACAACAAGAATATCACAAAAAATAAGCTGAGCTATGAGCAATGCGCCGCGGGCGGCGAGCGCATGAGTCGAGAAACAACCCCAGCAGGAACATTTGCCTGCCTGCCCCTGTATACGGAGCAAAGGCCCAACCGAGTCAATGATTCCAGACTCGGCTGGCCGCATCGCAAGCGAGGAGTCTTGCATGAACATCAAGAGACTGATCGCGATTATCTTCATCTACATCGCCACCGCCGGAAACCGGACCTTAACGTGAAATAAACTGTTCTGAAACAAACAAGAAACATTTCCGAAACAGCGCTCCCCTATCATCTGAAGTATACAACCCATACGGACCCCCGCCGGCGGACAACGACGTCCGCATACGGCGGGTTCCGGCGCGCGGCCGGCCCGTTCCTGTTGGGTAATCGGATGAGGGGAGAAAGTGAAATGAGACGAACGAGAATGCTTGCATGGGTGATCGCGACCTGCGCGATACTATCTGTGGGCCTGTCGGTCGCGGCGCTTGCGGCGGATCCCGCCGGCGTTGCCACCGGCGGAGCGACCGACGTGGTTGGCGCCACGCCCGGTTCGCCCACGGCGGACGACCTTAAGACCGCGGAAAAAACTGAGCCCGTCGCCAGGAAGCTGGCGGACACCGTCGGGCAGAACAGGGTAGCGATCAACCTTGTGTGGACGCTGGTGGCCGCTTTCCTGGTCATGTTCATGCAGGCTGGTTTTGCGCTGGTCGAGACCGGGTTTACGCGGGCGAAAAACGCGGCGCACACTATGTTCATGAACTTCTCAGTCTACTCCATTGGGATCATTGGGTTCTATATATGCGGCTTCGCTCTTATGTACGGCGCGGCCGGGGCCATAGGCAACCTGGGAGGCACACCCACCCTCGCCGGCGGGCATGAAGTCGCAATAACGTTGTTCGGCAAGAAGTTCGGCCTATTCGGAGCCAGCGGCTTCCTGCTCAGCGGTCAGTACTATGACGCCATGGTATGCGCGCTGTTCCTGTTCCAGATGGTGTTCATGGATACCGCCGTCACCATCCCGACAGGAGCCATGGCCGAACGCTGGAAGTTGAGCGCGTTCCTGGTATATGGTCTGTTTATGTCGATGATCCTGTATCCGATCTTCGGCAACTGGGCGTGGGGTGGCGGCTGGCTGTCGCAGCTCGGCGCGAACTTCGGGCTCGGCAACGGCTACGCTGACTTCGCCGGATCCGGCGTCGTGCATGCCGTCGGCGGACTGTGCGCACTGGCCGGAGCCATAGTCCTCGGGCCGCGCATCGGCAAGTTCAACCGTGACGGCAGCGCGAACGCAATTCCGGGCCACCACATACCCATGGCCATACTGGGAACCTTCATCCTGGCCTTTGGGTGGTTCGGCTTCAATCCGGGCAGCGCGCTGGGAGCCTCCGGCGCCGGCAACCTGAGGATCGCGCTTGTGGCCACCACGACGATGCTCGCGTCCGCCTCCGGCGCGGCCGCGGCCGTTGCCTACATGCTTATCAAAATGCGTAAGCCGGACCCTACAATGGCGGCGAACGGGATGCTCGCCGGACTGGTGGCGATAACCGCCCCGTGCGCATTTGTTACGCCCGGTGAAGCTTTCATCATCGGCGCGGTGGCCGGAGTTCTGGTGTGCGCTGGGGTCTCCCTCCTCGATAAGATTCACGTGGATGACCCGGTCGGCGCGGTTGCCGTACACGGGATGAACGGCCTGTGGGGTGTAGTCGCGGTAGGGTTGTTCGCGGACGGCACGTACGGCGGTGGGTTGAACGGCGTGGCGCACACCGTGACCGGTCTTTTCCACGGAGGCGGCTTTGGCCAACTCGGAGCACAGCTTATCGGTGTGATGACGCTCGGCATTTGGGCGTTCGGAGCGAGCTTTGTGTTCTTCACATTGCAGAAGAAGATTATGGGGATCCGAGTAAGCAAGGAGGACGAAATCGCCGGCCTGGATATGCCGGAGACCGGAGTTCTGGCTTATCCCGAGTTTGAGCTTAGGTGACGCGGGAGGAAAAGGAGGTTCGAGGTGATCAAGATTGAAGCAATCATCAGACCAAACAAGCTCGACGATGTGAAGGCTGCCCTGGACGATCTCGGACTAACCGGGTTGACCGTTTCCCACGTGATGGGCTGCGGCAAGCAACGGGGCCGGACGCAGCATTACCGGGGCCAGGAGTACGTTGTCAACCTCCTGGACAAGGTAAAGATCGAAACTGTTGTCGCCGACGAGCTGTTTTCAAAGGTGATGGACACGATAGCGGACGCCGCGGCCACGGGAGACATCGGCGACGGAAAAATATTCGCTTATAGGATCGACAACGCAATGCGAATCCGCACGCGAGAATCGGGAGAATCCGCTATTCGGTAGCGGCGTTGGGCAAGAACAAGCTAAACAATGGAACATTCGCCTGCTTGCCGGTGTATAGAAAGCGACAGGCTCACTGCTTCAGGCAAAGCTGGCGATGGCGCCGCCAAACCGGCCGGCCTGACAGCAACCGGATCATATCGACAGTCATTAGGGGCGGGCCTTTCGGTCCCGCCCTTTTCTTTGTGCGCCCGGTCCGGTTTTGCGCGGCTCAGGGCTGGGGTAATAACGGCTATGGATAAAACACCTTGCAGGAGGTTGACGCCATGCCACAGTTTCTATTAGAGTCGCCGCACACGAAGGAAGAGTGTTTGCGAGCGCTGGATGAGTTGGTTGACAAGGAGCCCACACTGCTGAAAGAAAGCTGGTTTGGGTGCATGTCCGGGGACCACACGGAGTACGCGACGATCGAAGCGAGCAACGAGTCGGAGGTTCGGGGTATGCTGCCTGAGTTCCTCCGCGAGAAGGCCCGTGTTGTCGAGGTGACCAAGATCACCCCGGAAGAGGTCCGCCGGTTCCACATGTGAAACTCAGCAAATGGGTGAAGGGTGACGGGCAAGCAGTCTGCGTATGCAAGCTGAGGACGCCGTGTCACCCTCACCCTTTTTCGGCTTTTGGACACCCGGCGAGCGGCTGGGAGTTCGGTTTCGCGGGAATAGAAAGTGGCCGAATCCTTGTGCGCGTCAATCGTCCGATCAGCCACACCGGCGTCCGATCAGCCACACCGGGCAGGTCCTCTATAAGCTCCTCCGCCTCGTTTCCCGTAAGGTATACCGCGATCGCGGCGAGGGCGACGAGAACAAAAACGGCGAAGCTCACTCGCTTCAGCTTATCGTCCTTGCTCAGCACGGCGTAGGCGAACAGCAGGACGCCGGCCGGGAACAGGATGACCGGGACATGGTTCAGAACCAGGTGCGCGTGCGCATAATTCATAAGGCTGCCCCCTACCCGCACTATACCCATTTGGTTGAGGGTTGAGAGTCGGGGGAATTCCCCCTCCTCTTAGGAGGGGTTAGGGGGAGATCTTGAGAACTGGAGAAGGGGTAGCGGTGAGGGTCGAACCCATCTAACCTCCAACCTCTAACTTCCAACCTCTAAATCAGGGGAGGGCTGGGGTGGGGTCCATTCAACTTTCAACATTCAACTCCCCCCTTCCCAGCCTGAGTATCAGCCCGTCGATCCAGATGTCTGTCACGATATAGGCCAACCAGAGCATTCCCGCGAACAGAACGAGGAACGCTGCAAGCACGGGGCGGGCCGCCAGGGACGCTGCCACCGCCCACACTGTCGATGGACGAGTGATGAGGTCCCAACTGTTGAACCGAAGGACCAGGCCGAGGTACACCCCTAGCGAGGTGAGCAGAAACAGCGGTATACCCCAAACCCACGCCGCGGCGCCGTCCTTCCTGACCAGGCAGGCAATCGGCCTGATGGCGAGCGCGAAGGCCAGCATTCCCATCGCGCTGTAGCAGAAATAGAACGCGGTGTAGAACATCAGGAGCAGTGTCATCCTGTTGTCGAGCTGCGAGCGAATATAGAGGTCAGATGAGTCTAACCTGGCCAGAAAATGCCGCCACTCGGTCAGCAGATAGCACGTGTTCGGCAGGAATGCAAGCCAGACAAGGAGCAGGACCGCCACTCCGATCTTAAGGACCGGCCGCGCGCGCCACCGCGGCTCCGTCCGGCAGATCGCCTGGGCGGTCGCCACCGGCACGGCGGCCAAAAATAGATTCCAGATTACCCACGTCAGGAATGTATGTGCCATATCTAATCATACGCCTGGCAGCCGGGCGGCGGTTCCAGGGAGGTGTCGGGTTGATGGTTGACGGTTGTTAGTTAAATCCTATCGGTCCTATCAGTCCCATCCGTCCTTTCGTCAGGAGGCTGCGACCAGTCTTATACCTCATACCTCGCAACTCTCCCCCACTTGCCCACCAGGACCCTGAACACCGCCGCGCCTGCCACAAACAGGCCGCTTATCGCCACGAATATCGACGGGATGCCGTAGGCGACCGCCATGTGGCTCGCCGCGAGCGGAGCCACAAACGCGCCCAGGGTGCCCGCCGAATACAGCATTCCATACGCCCTCCCCCGGAAACTTTCCTCCACTTTGCCGCAGACTATGGCGCCGGAAGACGGACTCAGCGCCGCCAGGAACACGCCGGCCACAAGATACACGATTGAGAATGCCCAGACGTTCCGCATCATGGACAAAACGGATGCGCACACGGCTGCCCCCGCAAGACCGATGTAGATCGACCGGTGATGACCGCGGCGTTCGCCGAACCGCGTCCACGGATACGCCGAAAGCAGGAAAGCGATCGGCGGCAGCGCAAATACCACACCCGCCAGGCCGATTGCCCTGCTCCCGCTCATCCTGCCAAGATGCAGCGTAAGGAACGGCTGGATCGACGACAGGAAAGCGCTGTACAGCAGGAGCGTCAGCATAACCGACGCCAACACGGGGGAGCGCAGCGATATGCGGAAATCCTCGAGCAGGCTGGTCTGTCCGGCCGGTTCCGGCTTGTACTTCACCTTTACGAGCAGCCAGACAAGAAGCGTGGACACCATTACGGCGAAACCGGAGACCACCATCGATCCGCGATAGCCGATGGCGGTCGCCAGCAGAGCGCCGATAGCGGGGCCGACGATCTGTCCCGCGGCCGACGCGGTCTGGGCAGTCGCGACCGCGCGCGGCGCCAGTTCCTTGGGCGTGTTTGTGGCAATAAGCGCGACCGATCCCGGTATGAACCCCGTAAGCGCGCCGTTGAGAAAACGAAGCACGAGCAACTGCCACGGGTTGCGGCAGAGGCTCATGCCAAAGTAGACGAGCGTGAGGCACACACCGGCCCGAATAGTCATTGGCTTTTGGCCGTACTTGTCGCCCATCTTGCCCCAGAATGGAAGCGTCACGATGGCAGCCAGGCACGCGATGGCATAAACCGCGCCGGACCACTGCAATAAGTGGCGGCCGGCCCCAATGTCTTTGAGGAATAGAGGAAGGAAGGGGAACACCTGGTTCCAGCTCACCGAAGCGAAGAAGATCGTGGCCGACAAAACGTACAGATTGCGTCTGTGATGGGGCATTGGCTCGGGATTCCTCTCCGCGTTCTAGTTTAGCAGAGAGAGTCGAGAGAGTCGAGAGTCGGAAGAGTCGGAGGGCCCGGAGACGCACAACTTGTCAATCTATGAACTCATAGACCCAGGAGCATCGTTTGTGGAAGGCTCA
>JAUSGG010000173.1 GCA_030649165.1 Armatimonadota bacterium | reverse complement strand
CGGCTGGATCACCTCCTTTCTAAGGATAAGAGCGCTGAAGCGGACGGTTGTCCTACGGGGCAGAACATGATCTGTTCTTCAGCCGGAGATCCCAGGTCGGTCTCACCTACTTTACAGCGCGCTCACATTATCCGGTTTTCGACCACGCAGCCGTCCGATTGTTCGGGCGGCTGTTTGACTGTACGTCCTATTGAGGCAAGAGTTCAGTTCTACGGGAAGCTCATGACTCGCCACCATAACGGATCAGATCCCCCTCACCCCAGCCCTCTCCCGCCAAGGGGGAGAGGGGGCAGGTGGCACATGTTCCGCTACGTGGGTGGCGTCAAGCTGATGGAGGCGGACCTGTGCGGGTTTCTGGGGCAGGTGGCACATGTTCCGCTACGTGGGTGGCGTCCCCGTAGAACTGAACTATCTCCTATTGAGCTATATCGTAGACGAGGCTCACGTTGGCGGTCACTGTGACCTGGCCCGGAAGTACTGGGGTTTCCGGCGATGGAGCGGCTTCGGCGCGGGCGTACATCACCGGGTATATCGGCCTTGCGACGCTTTCGGTGGCTGCCGTCAGCCTCCCCAGTTTCACACCCAATGCGCCGGCAATGACCCGCGCTTTCTCCAAAGCCGCTTTGGCAGCCAAGGTCAACGCTTCTTTGCGCAGCAACTCGTCCTTCTCAACCTCAAAAGACACACCCTGCACGTTGTTGGCGCCGGCTGCTATCGAGCGGTCGATGATATCCCCTACTTTGGTGAGATCACGGACGGTCGCCCTGACCACGTTCGAGACCTGATATCCGGTCAACTTGGGCGGCGACTGCTTATAGTCGTAGACGGGCTGCACGGAGTACTGAAGGGTCTGAACGTCCTTCATGGCGACGCCCGCTCGGGTAAGCGCTTCCACAATCTTCCGCGCCATCCCGGCGTTCTCCGCGGCTGCCTTGGCGGCGTCTTTGTCCTGTGTCATCACGCCGAGACTCACTCGCGCAATGTCCGGCGTCGCCAAGACCTCGCCCTGTCCGCTGACGGATATGCCTTTAGGTCCCGTGTCGGTTTGAGACCAGGCGGGCGCCGACCAGATGAGGGCTGCCGACACCAGGACGGCAAGCGCAAGCAGACTGCCGCGCCGGCAATACGCGCTGAATCCACGCAACATAGGGTCACCTCCGAGTACTTCAAACCCGCATACTATACCCAGAAGGCGGTGGAGTTACGCGGACAGGGCGGATGGTGATTTGAGATTTCAGATTGCGGATTTGAGATTGACCCCAGCCCAGCCCTCCCCAAAGGGGGAGAGGGCATGTCGCACGATTGCGGATTGAACCGGGGAGACGGAGTACTGTTCAGTATTGGCGTTCTTCTTTTTCGCGGTGGAGCACGATGTCGAAGTCGCCCTTTCTGGCCGCCCAGCGGGTCACGCATATCAGCTTAGGCAGAGACGATTCGTTTGCATCGCGGACGTACACGTACACGTAAGGCGCGTTCTTAAACCTCAAGAGTATCGCTCGCGCCGCGGCCCCGGACATGAACACGATGTCATCGCTGCTCGTGTCAATGGAAACAATGATCTTGAAGCGCCCGGAGTTCTCGAACGACGACTCCGTCGGAACTCCGCGCTTCTTCATGTGGGCGTCGAAATCCTTGACGAACTTGTTGTGCGGGGCGTCCCGGTATATGCCGTGTTCCCTATGCGGCGGCTCAGGAACATCCCTCTTGACGAGTTGTTCCTGATGCGCCGTCAGGAGCACCAGGCACACTCCAATCACGACCACCCCTACGAAACAAGCGACCCACGCCCGGTTGCTGTCTCGGATGTTGTCCCTGAGTCTGGCAAGCCGCCCTACTTCCACTTCCTCGTTCCACCCTTCGACTTGCTGTTTTCTTGGCAGTACCCGCATAAGTTGTGTGTACTCTGTTCCGAGCAACTGACCGAGGATGGGGCCATCTCGATAGATAGGACCCGCGCCCCGTGTTCCAGCACGTCAGCCCGAAGGCTAGCGTTTCTCTCGCAGCCTGGACTTGAGGTATTATACCAGACAACTGCTGAGTGGTAAAAATGTTTGTTTGCTACAGCTTGTTTGGCCGCCCGCACGATTAGGATTGACGCCGAACTGGGAAACAGCTAACAGGCGAGGCCGGCGGACTCTCGCCATAGCACGTGACGTTAAAGCGTCACGCTGCCCACCCGAAAGCAAGCTGAAGCAAGCTACGAAGCTAGAGTGAACCTAGACTTGAACTTTGACAGGCAGCCTTGCAATGACGCTCGACGCTGTGCTATTGTGACCTGTGCGTAGCAAGCTGCGAGAGCGCTCATCTCTCCGGCGAAAGAGGAGATCTGACTGTTGCTTTCCGCATACTTCCCGATACTGGTTCTGATCGTGCTGGCCACGGGATTCGCGCTTGGCGCGCTGACGCTCTCCCACGTTCTCGGTCCAAAACGGCCGAATCCCGCCAAATCCGAGCCGTACGAGTGCGGTATGCGACCCATCGGCTCCGCTCGTCAGCGAATCCCCGTGCGATTCTATCTCATCGCCATGTTATTTATACTGTTCGACATCGAGATTGTGTTCCTGTATCCCTGGGCTATTGTGTTCGACCACTTGGGGCTTTTCGGTCTGGTCGAGATGATTGTCTTCATAGCAATCCTGGTCGTCGGCTACGTGTACGTATGGAGAAAGGGAGCGCTGGAGTGGGAGTGACGCAGGCGCAGCAGCCGGGAAAAGCCCGCCTTCTTTCCGAGGCCACGCGAGAGAACATATCCCGGATCGCGCTGAACTACGACAGCGCGCAGTCGGTCGTGATGCCGGCGCTCTACGCGGCGCAGGAACAACTCGGATATCTGCCCGATCAGGCGATTGTAGAAGTAGCGGAAATCCTGCAACTGCCGCCGTCGGAAGTCGGAGCGGTCGCCAGCTTCTATACAATGTACTTCAGGCGGCCCGTGGGGCAGCACATCATCAGCGTCTGCGAGACCCTTTCCTGCGCTCTGCGCGGAGCGGAGGGCATAATGGAGCACGTCCGCAGGAAGCTCAACATTAAGGCAGGCGAGACGACCGCCGACGGCAAGTTCAGCCTGAACTCGGTAGAGTGCCTGGGCGCTTGTGATATGGCGCCGGTCGCGATGATTGACGGAGAGTATTATGGGAATTTGACTGAGGAGAAGGTTGACGAAATCCTGATGGGGTTAGGTTTATGAGGTTTGTACGTTTGTAGGGTTGTAAGGGTTGTAAGGGTCTGAGTGGGATGGAGAATATACTTTTCAAGCATTTGGATATAGCGGATTTGGAGAAGCTCGACGTTTATGTTGCGAATGGCGGGTACGCCGCGCTCGGGAAGGCGTTGAAGGAGCTTGCGCCGGCGGAAGTGACAGGTCTGGTTACGCGGTCCGGGCTGAGGGGGAGGGGCGGAGCGGGCTTTTCCACGGGCAAGAAGTGGTCCTTCATACCAAAAGACGTCGATACGCCGAAATACCTAACCTGCAACGCTGACGAAAGCGAGCCCGGCACGTTCAAAGACCGCGAGTTGATGGTCAGAAACCCGCATCAGCTTCTTGAGGGGATCGCGCTTTGCTGCTACGCCATCGGCGCCGCGAAATCGTTCATATACATTCGCGGCGAGTACGCGCACCAGGCGCGCGTGATGGAGAAGGCGATCGAGGAAGCCAAGGAGGCCGGGTATCTGGGCCGGAATATAATGGGGTCGGATTTCAGCCTGAAGGTCGTGGTCCACAGAGGGGCCGGCGCTTATATATGCGGGGAGGAGACGGCGCTGCTCGACTCGCTGGAGGGGAAAAAGGGCTGGCCGCGGTTCCGCCCGCCGTTTCCGGCAATAGCAGGGCTTTACGCCAAGCCGACCGTGATCAACAATGTGGAGACGCTCTGCAACGTGCCGCACATCATAAGCCGCGGTCCGGAATGGTTCGCATCCATTGGGACCGAGAAAAGCACGGGGACGAAGGTTTTTTCCGTCAGCGGGCACGTGAACAAGCCCGGCAATTACGAGCTGCCGATGGGGGTCACGGCGCGGGAGCTGCTTTTCGAACACGCGGGCGGGATCTGGGGCGGCAGGCGGCTGAAAGCGTTCATACCCGGCGGGGCGTCGGTGCCTATGTTGACGGAAAGTGACCTTGACGTGCGGCTGGATTTCGAGTCCGTAATGGCGGCGGGCTCGATGCTGGGCTCAGGCGGAGTGATAGTTATGAACGAGGACGCCTGCATCGTGTGGGCGACTCTGAATCTTTCCAAGTTCTACAACCACGAGTCTTGCGGGAAGTGCGCGCCGTGCCGGGAGGGAACGTACTTTATCGTGCAAATCCTGAAGGCGCTCGAAGATGGCCACGGCTTGCCTGGAGACGTTGAGAAGCTGCGCGACGTCGCGACGAATATCGACGGACGCAGTTTTTGCGCCCTGGGTGACGCGGCCGCGCAGCCCGTGAAGAGCAGCATAGACCGGTTTCACGAGGAGTATGAGTATCATATCGCTCACAGGGGGTGTATGGTGGGGCGGAGTTGATGGTTGTTGGTTGAATTGGACGATATTGGATTATGCCGTTTGACGTTACTGAACTAGTTATAGCCATAGTCAAGGCGCTTGTTGTGTTTGTGGCGCTGCTTTCTATTGTGCCGGTTCTGATCTGGATGGAGAGAAAGGTGATTGCGGACATTCAGATCCGTATCGGGCCCAACAGAGCGGGGCCGTTCGGCCTGCTTCAGCCATTGGCGGACGCGATCAAGCTGATATTCAAGGAGAACATTATTACCCAGGGCGCGGATAAGGTAGTGTACTTTTTCGCGCCCGCGGTCAGCATGGTCCCCGCGATAATCACGTTCGCGGTTGTGCCGTTCGGCGATACCGCGCACATACTGGGCCGTAAGGTATTGCTGCAGGTGGCGGACGTCAACATAGGGATACTGTACATACTGGCGCTGTCGTCGCTTGGAGTTTACGGCATCGTGCTGGCGGGGTGGTCGTCGAACAACAAGTACTCACTGCTTGGAGGCGTAAGAAGCTCGGCGCAGATGATCAGCTACGAACTGCCGCTGGGGCTCGCTCTGGTGGGGCCCGTGCTGCTATCGGGGTCGCTCAGTCTGCGAGAAATGATCAACGCCCAGGGAAGGGCCGGCGTGTGGTTTATTGTCCCGCAGTTTCTCGCATTCGCGGTCTATCTGATCTCCGGTTTCGCTGAGACCAATCGCGCGCCGTTCGATCTGCCGGAGGCCGAGCAGGAGTTGACGGCGGGCTATCACACCGAGTACAGCAGTTTTCGATTTGCGCTTTTCTATATGGCTGAGTACGTCAATATGGTTACGGTCGGCGCGGTGGCGACCACCATATTCCTGGGCGGCTGGCGCGGCCCGTTCGGCAACATCGTGATCCTGCAGCCGGTCTGGTTCCTGGTCAAGCTGTTCGCGATACTCTACTTCTTCATCTGGGTGCGAGGCACGCTGCCGCGGCTTCGGTACGACAAGCTGATGAAGCTCGGATGGAAGGTCCTGCTGCCGCTGGCGCTGCTGAACCTGATGGTAACGGCCACTGTAAAGGCGCTGGCGCCGCAATCGGCGATTCCGATTATGAGCGTCCTGAGCCTCGTACTGGTGGCAATCGGCGTTATTGCGCTAACGATCATCTCCGCCCGTTCGACCAGGACGCCGGCGTCCGGCCTGCGCGAACCGAGCGCGGAAGGAGCGTTCTACACGTGGGAGAGTTGATCGCATTCGTGGTCCTTGGGGCAATCGCGGTGGCGGCCGGGATCGCGGTCGTGGTCGTTAGAAACCCGGTGCACAGCGCGCTGTTTCTGGTGGTGAACTTCTTCTGCCTGGCCGTGCTGTTCCTGGTCCTGAGCGCTGAGTTCGTCGCCGCGCTGCAGGTATTGGTGTACGCCGGCGCGATAATGGTGCTGTTTCTTTTCGTGATCATGCTGCTGAATGTGGCGGGAGTGTTCGAAAGCCAGCGGGACCCGCTGCGGTCGCAGCGCGGGCTGGCGGTCTGCCTGGGATTGGGACTACTGGCCGAGGTTCTCGCCATAGCGGTCTCCGGCGCGGCCAGGCTGCCCAGCGGGGGCGGGACGCTGCCGCAGGACTTTGGCTCGCCCACCTTGGTGGGGCTGCTGCTGTACAGCCAATACGTCTTTCCCTTCGAAGCGGTGTCCGTGCTTTTGCTGATCGCGATGGTGGGGGTCGTGGTCCTCACCAAGAGGAGCGTATAGATGGTTCCCACCGCCCATTACGTGATACTGAGCGCGCTGCTGTTCACGACCGGCGTCGTCGGGGTTCTCGTAAGACGCAACCCGATCATCATGTTCATGTCGATCGAGCTGATGCTCAACTCCGCAAACCTGGCGTTCGTCGCGTTCGCGAGGCATCTTCGGTCGCTTGACGGCCAGGTATTCGTGTTCATAGTGATGGCGGTGGCGGCGGCGGAAGTGGCGGTAGGGCTGGCGATCATCGTGGCGATTTTCCGGACGAGGGCGACGATAGATGTGGATGAGTTGAATGTTATGAAGTGGTGAGGGGGAGGAGTGGAGACCTGCGGTCGTTTGCGTGCGGGGTCGGGAGACCCGCGCACAGCGGGGCTTGTGTGCGACCCGCACAAAGCGGGGGGATCGGACCGATCGGACGGATGGGACGAATAGGACAAATGGGACGAATGGGATAAGGTAGTCGCTTGGCGAGAAATGATTACTGACTATATCTGGCTGGTACCGGGCTTTCCGCTGTTGGGGGCCTTCATCAACGGGGTATTCGGCAGATGGCTGCCGAGGGCGGTCGTTGCCGTCGTCGCCTGCGCCACGGTGGCCGGATCGTTCGTGGTGTCGGTGGCCGCTTATCTCGCGCTCGCGCGCTTGCCGGCGGCGCAGCAGTCGCACGTTTCGACTTTGTATACGTGGATAGCGTCGGGGAGTTTCCGGGCGGACGTTTCGGCGCTGGTCGATCCGCTGTCGGTGTTCATGATGCTGGTCGTGAGCGGCGTGGGATTTCTCATCCACGTTTACTCAGCCGGATATATGGGACACGATCCCAGGTTCTCCAGGTACTTCGCTTTTCTGAACCTGTTCATGTTCTCGATGCTGCTGCTGGTCCTGGCCGACAGCTTCCTGACTGTCTTCGTCGCCTGGGAGCTGGTCGGGCTGTGCAGCTACCTGCTGATCGGGTTCTGGTACCGCAAGCGCTCGGCCGCGCTGGCAGCCAAGAAAGCGTTCATCGTCAACCGCGTCGGCGATGTCGGCTTCGCCCTCGGGATCATGCTCATCTTCGTCAGCCTCGGCACGCTCGACATCCGCGAGGTGATCGAGCGGATCGGCGAGCTCGACGGGGGGACGATCACCGTGATCTCGCTGCTGATCTTCGCGGGGGCGATGGGC
>JAUSGG010000162.1 GCA_030649165.1 Armatimonadota bacterium | reverse complement strand
ATGGCGGCCACGTCATCCCTGCGGTTCTTGAGCATCGCGTTGCGAAGGCTCTTCTCCACCGTCAGGCTCATCATCTCCGAAGAGCGCCGCGCCTCGCGCACGAGCTGGCGAGCGTGGACGTTCACGTTGAACACCAATATCACCGCAAAGGCAAGCGCCAGAAGCAGGGTTAACGTCGCAACAAGCCGAAACCTTAAGCTGTGCCACATAGGTTGAGCCATTCCTTGATCTTCTCCTAATATTACCACACTTAAACTCAACCGCGCCATGCGGTATAATGGCAGGGCTAACCAACCTACGCCCCTGCCGCTGTGCACGGGTCTCCTGACCCCGCACCAGACCGGACCGAAGGTCTCCCGCCCCTCGACTCCTTCGACTCCTTCGACTCCTTCGACTCCTTCGACTCCTTCGACTCCACCCTATAACCCTACAACCCTAACATGCGCTATAATGGCAGGGCTAACCAACCTACGCCCTCCCCATTCAGGGCTGGCGTGGGGTCGGCAACTAACAACTAACAACAGGAGACCTACGCATGAAAGTATTGGCAATCCAAGCAAGCGCCAACACTGACGGACTCACCAGCTCCCTCGCGCAGGCGGCGCTGGAGGGCGCCCGGTCCGCGGGCGCGGAAGTCGAACTGGTTCACTTGAACCAACTCGGCATCGGCTCCTGCCGGGTCTGCGGCGACGGCTGGGGCAGATGCTGCAAAGAGGGCCTCTGCGAGCAGGAAGACCAGTTTCAGCCGCTGCGAGACAAGATGAACGCCGCCGACGCGCTGATCATCTCCACCCCGGTCTACTTCCACGATGTGAGCGAGACCGCCAAGAACTTCCTCGACCGTTTGCGCCGCTGCGAGTGGCCGCACGAGGAGAAGTCGGTTCTAAAGGACAAGCCCGTCATCGCCATAGCGGCGGCCGGCGGCTCCGGCGGCGGAGCGGTCAAGGGCCTGCAAAGCCTCGAGAACTACCTCGCGTGGTTGCGGGTCAGAACGTTCGACCTGGTCCCCGCCACCCGCTTCAACAGGGAATGGCGGCTTGAAGGACTCAAGGCCGCCGGGCGCGCGCTGGTCGAAGGTGGCAAGTAGTGGAGAAGATCAAGAACATCTCCGTCCTGAGCGCCGTTGTCCACGTTCTCGACAACCGTCTCGGCGAGCCGCAATTGGCCGACGTCGAGCTTGAGCTGACCCCCGAGGTCTACGATTTCTTCCAGGAGCATATCCTCTCCTGCGCCAAAGCGAGCGGCCTGAAACTCGGCAAGTCCACCGACGAAAGCGGCCCTCGCCGGATTTGCTCCCGCGTCATCGAAGACGAAGGCGATTTCATCGAGGAGTCCAAAGCCCTCGCCGGGATGCTCTTCCAGGAACTCGGTTCCACGAGCCTCGTCAGGTCCGATCTCGCCTTTTGCCTGTTCGTGGACGAGGACTCCGACCAGCGGCACGTCGCGCTGATCAACATGGTCCCGGTCCAGGTCTTCGACCGGCGGCTAGTGCGGGAGGACGGCTCCTCCCAGATCCGGCTGGAACGCCTGCACGTTCTGCCCGACCCCGGCAGGCCGCAGAACAAGACGGCCATCTACTACCCCGAAATCCCCGGCGCGCCTTTCGACCTCCTCTACCGCGACGCTCCATACTCCAAGGACGACGACGAAGCCACCGCCAACTACTGGCGCGGCGCCTTGCTCCGCTGCATCGAGGTCCAGACTCCCAAAGAGATGACCCAGATCGTCATCCGCGAGACCGACAAGTGGCTCGAAAACAACGAAGAGCTGGTACCCGAAGAGCTCGGCGCCGACCTGCGCAAAGCCGTCAAAGAAAGCGCGGTCACCGACGAAGTGATGGACATCCTCAAGATCGCCGAGCGGATGATCGACCAGGACGATTTGCGCGACAGCTACGTTGGCCGCCTGCAGCAGAGGGGCCTCACCCGCACCTCCTTCACCCCGGACAACGACTGGGCAGAGCGCAACGCCAACCGCAAGAAATACGCGCTCGACGACGGCGTAACCATCTCCGGCCCCCGCGACGCGATAGACGACGTGGTCCAAATCCTCCCCAAGACCGAAGACGGCAAAACCCGGATCGTGATCGAGACCAGGAGGTTTGTGGAGAAGTGAAGGGGAGGTTGAGAGTTGAAAGTTGAAAGTTGAGAGAGACCTAAACCCCCTCTCCTCTCAGGGGAGGGCTGGGGAGGGGTTCTTCCGATCGGGCGCGATATGCCATCGCGCCCCGCCGCGTTGTTTCGGGACGCCCTCGTCCCGAAACAACCTCTGCGCCCTCCACACCTCCGATGTTCGTCCCCGCCTGGCTTCACTGCTCCATCAGACCACTTCACTATTCTGTTACCAAGCCACAGCGCGTCCGCGTGCGTAAATTCCGAGTTATTTTCAAACGAACTCCCGCACGGATTGAGCGTGAGAAACAATTCGTTTGTCGATTTTTTTATTTGCACGGGGCACGCCGCCTGGTTTTCGGCCCTCGGATGGCATAGTATTTGAACCGCAGGTTAACCCGGATGAACAGGGATGGGTGGCTGGTTGCTAGTCTCCAGCATTCCGGAACTGGCTACTGGCGACTAACGACGTGTGTCCACCACTAATAGTGAATAGACGATGGGGGAGGGAGATTTGTTCCGGGTTGGGGGCTGACGGAGCGAACTTCGGCCCGGATCCTGCGCACGGCCGTCAGACTACCCGCCGGAGCGCCTCATAACCTCGCGGTCGGCATCCTGGAGTCCGTAAAGGTGGTAACAAGTCTCATCGACCGCGTCCCGGCCAGCGGCGATCTCGGCGTCCAACTCGTCCGCCCGAGCTTTCTCCCGGTCGTACGCTTCTACAGCTTGGCCAATCTCGTCGTCCCGGCCGCTCGGAATTCGGCACACCTTAATCCTGTCAAGAACGCTCTGCTTGCGGCTCTTGGAGAAGTCCGAAGGTCCCAGAGTGGGAAGAAATCGCTCCAACAAGCTCGCAACGGGCTCACCGATACGGAAGCGGTAGATATCCGCCTGGTAGTCTTCTTCCGCGTCTGGGTCGCGGAGGGCGGCCCACAGCACAAGCCACTCGCCGTCTCGTCTGACCCCGGCCCCTCGAATCGAATGGTCCGGCCTCTTCTGTCCGCTCACCAGACTCCTGTTCCGCACCGACACCTTCTTCAGAATGTCGTCGAGCGTTCTGTCCATCGGCAAGTGCCCCACAAAACGCCGGAAGTCGGCAGACAAGGCGCGCATTTGTGCGGTCAGTCTCTGCAACTGCTCCGCGCGACTCACGAACTCTGCAGGCCCCAATGTGCCGCCGTCGGGGTTTGCTAACGCACAAGGTATAGGAATTCTTTCGAGGAATTGCCCGTTCGGCTGGTAGAACCCGCCTCTAAACGGGGTGCTGATGACGTGCAGATACCAATCTACGCAGCCGCTGTTCAGAAGAACTAGATACCTCAGATAGGCATCGCGGTCCGCGGGAAAGCGCACGCCTATGGCGTTCACGTTGTCCAGATACCACGCACCGCTGGCGTCGTCCATCGCCCGAAAGTGCTGTACGAGGCTCGGCACAACGAGCTTACGTCCGCCTTGAATGCCCAGATTCTGAGATCTGCCCATTCTGTACCATCGGTCATCATCGAACTTGCCGCCTTCCCGGGCTCTCAGTCGAAGCTCGCAGTCCAGTAGGTAGTCGCTTGCATGTGGGAATCTCTCCGCAAGTTCGCCCGCCGGAATGAGTTGAGCGCTGTTTCCTTCTTGATCGGACAATGCTAGAAGCTCGTACGGAAACAGCAGCAACTGCCGCAACTCAGGAGTTCCATATGCTTGCACATCTTGTCCGCTAAGAAGCGGCTTCAGCAGCGCCTTCTCTATCCTTACGGTTCGCTCGGGCCGAGACCAGAGAAGTCTGTCGCCCCGCTTCAGCTCCGATGCCTGTGCGCGAACGATGTAACAGTCGCCCTCTTCGCCGCGGTAATCCAAAATGTAGATGTCGTCGGCGCTCGTTTGGATTCCGACGAAGATGTGCGCCCCCACGCCTCCGACTCCAAGCGGCATGGACTGTTCTTCCATCCGTCGCATCACGGCGCGCTCGTCCTCGAAACAAGGAACCCATGGTTCGGCGCCGAAGCGCGCCGCCGGAACGGTATCGGCCCGGACACCTTCGTCTCCGACACCACCGGCCACCCGAATCCTCTCCATTTGCGTTCCCTGCTTGTCCAAGCGGGTCAGCCTAGCGAGACGCACCTCCGCGCCTACCGGGGATTTGTCGACTATCGCCACACACGTGTAAGTCGTCGCATCCGATTCCTGGAACACTTGGAGGTGGCTGAAATCGACCAACTCCCGCAAGTGGTTTCCCTCGCCCATCAGTCTTCGGACGGCCTCGCCATAGTCCTGGTAGAAGAACTTGCGCGAGACGATGAATCCCGCGGACGTGCGAGATAGCTGCAGCGACCTTTCCAGGAACAGTACGTAAACGTCGTAGCTGCCTGACGAGGCGAACACGGGCGCCGCGGTGAGATAATCCGTCTGGCGGGCGTCGTAGTCCCTCATTCGCCTGATGTTCACGTATGGAGGGTTGCCGATGTCGCAGTCGAACCCTCGCCTTTTCGGGGCCGTTCCTGGGTCGAACACTTCCGGGAACTCCACCTCCCAGTTGAACGGCCGTTCCTCGCGGGCGTTCTCGACTCCGCCGAAGGCGTCCGCGAGGCGATGGTTCAGTCCATCGGTGCCCCAGTTCAACTCGTCCGTCAGATCTTTGATCTCCTCGATCATCCGCTGTTTCTCGTCCGGATCCACAATCCGCCGGAGCCCGTCGCGCATTTCCCGAATCTTCGCTAGTCTGCCAGCGTGGCTCGACAGCCAAGCCTCCCGCTCCTCAGCAGACATCGTGTCCAACGCTGACACAAGTGAGTTTCCGACCTTGATGTTCTGATTGAGAATCAGAGGCAGATGAAGCTCCTCCGGGTCTCTGCCCTTGTCCTTCTCGTACGAAAGGGCATGCACTATCAAGCTCACCGTGGCAAATTCAGCGGCCTCCGGGTTCAGATCCACTCCGTACAGGTGCTGCTCAAGAATCTTGCGGGGGTAGTCTCCGGCGAGCCTGAGCGTCGATGCTATGCGTTCGAGTTCCTTGGGGTCGGCTGTTTCCCACGACGCCTTCTCCAGTCGCTGACGCTCCGACTCATAGAACCGCGCCAACTCGTCAAATGCGCCTATGAGGAACGAGCCGGACCCGCAGGCCTTATCTACTACCCGAAAATCCTGGATATCCTCAAGGGTCTTCCCCTCCAGCGCACGGCCCACAGTCCGCCCAACTACGTACTTGACTATGTAGTCCGGCGTGTAAAACGTACCCGTGCTTTGCCGAAACCGTGGGTC
Organism: Armatimonadota bacterium; assembly: GCA_030649165.1. Lineage (GTDB taxonomy): Bacteria > Armatimonadota > UBA5829 > UBA5829 > JAUSEB01 > JAUSGG01. The sequence continues at coordinate 58,790 of JAUSGG010000162.1, read as the reverse complement.
TATACGGCGCTGCAATCCCTCGCCCGCAAGCTCCAGGCGGTACCCGGCATATCGCTCGTAAGCGGTCCCGATGATCCTGGCGTCGAGATGTCTAAAGCCCGTCCCTGCTATCCCGGACGCCACACTCACCAGCGCCTCGTCTCCATAGGCCAGATCGTCAGTCACATCAGGCTCGAAAATGGTCGAGTTGTAGAGCGTATTGAATGTCTGGAAGACGTTGCCGAGGCGGTCGCGGAAAGAGCGAAGGCCGCCGATAGAGTCGTCACGCTCGCGCTCCCACTGGTCTATCTGACCATCCAAAAGGCCGGCGTGCCCTGCAATGAGCCCCTTATCGTCGATAATCTGTATGATGATGAGCCGGTCAAGCATGCGTCTGACCGCAGCCTGAACCAGTTCCAGACTGATGTCCTCGAAAGTCTGGTTCAGCGTCCAGACCGAATGCGCCAACTCCAGGCGCCAATGATTGAGGCTTTCGATAAGTGACTCCACGGGCCGGGTGGAGTAGTTGCGGGCCAGTCGGTCGAGGCTTTGCTCCTCCGTTACGGAGTAAAAGCTCAGTAGAAGGAGCCGCTCCCAGTGCTTGACCATCTCCGCGGTCGAGTTGAATGCGATCACCCAGCGCTTGGTCTGGCTGTCAAACACGTGCAGATGCTTCATCGAGACGAGTATCAGCCAGCGTGCCGCGCCCTGGTACATCACGTATCTCAGTTTCTCGCGGAGTCCGTGGGCAAGCTGGCGGCTGTCGTAGGCGGAACCTTCTCGAATGTCGGGGATCTGATGGGAGGCTGGTTCCTCGGGACGCTTCACTTCGATGGCGCATATGGGGTTGGCGCCGTAATGGAGTATCCCGTCCGGTATGCCGGCATCATCAGGCAATCTGTGGGACAGGCGGTAGGAGGAGGCATCCAGGGGCCAACCCAGAATGTCCAGGAGTCGGTCCACGAATTGGTGGTGCACGGTGTCGTGGTTAATGCTCGGGTTGGCGTTGTAGGCCGCTTCGAAGTCCTGAACTAACTGCTGAAGTTTGGCGCGGAATCTTTCTTGATCTAACCGCTCTGGCTTGAGCACGCTTATGCTCCCAGCGCCGAGCGAGCCGGGCATTCCTTGCTGACCGCGGCTGCGACTGAACCCAGTGGTTGCGGTTGTCGGGTTTTTTGTCCGTACCAGTCGAGACACGCCAGGTACAGCCGCGCCTTGGCGTAGTAAACCCCTTCGTCGGATTCCTGCGCGACGCGGATGTGGTGCGAAATAATGTGGTTCGGACGATCAGATGGTATTCCGGTGGGAATAACGTAGTCGTCTGTGAAGGTGAGTTGTGCGCCGAACTTGCTGCCGGTTTCAGCGGCCATAGTCTTGTCCAAACGTTCATAGGCTTCCACAAGGGCCCAAAAGGCCTGAACCGCGGACAGTCCGTGGTCGCCCTCTTTGAGTATGATCTGCAAACCGGAGAGTTCCTCCACTTCGAAGCGCATCTGGATGGCGTTCTCTTTTTCGCCCAGCCAATTGGCGATGGCCTCCGACGCAACAAGGCTGTCCAGCTCCGGCGCTGCGGTCAGAAGCCCCTTGAGGGTGGCAACAAGGAGGTCATCCGGCAGCGCGTGTTCGGGTTCCGGGATGTGATCGGCGTCGGCAATGTCCACATTGAGCATCTCGACAAGCGCCACACGCTGCGCTCGTCGGATTTTCATCCAGCCCTCCACGGGCAGTTCAAAAGCGGTATTCCTGTGAATCCTGTACATGCCGATCAGGCTTTCGACGAAGCGCGTAGCCCCCTTTAGATTGCCGCGACAGGTAGCCCCGTGCACCAGAAGCAGCCCGATGATGTGCTGCCTTACGCCCGGCCAAGACGATGACCTGAAGAACGGCCTGTAGACTTCTTCTTGCTCTCGCAGCCACTCGGCTAGACCCGTCATCTCGTCCTCCCCCGCCATGTTTGGTGTACACTTCTGCGCCGTCTGCGCTGTGTCCTGCTAGTCTTGCCACCCAAGGGTGATTTCGGGTGGCCGCTTTTCCCGAACCCGTTGGTCCGGCAAATGCATTGTCGGACCCTCTTTGCCGATATCCGATCCGCCACAACGCCACCGACCAATCCCGAAACGCGACGAGTGGAGACTTTGGCAGTTACACATTCAGATATTGCAATAATCCAAAAAATGTGCTATTAATAGCTCAAAGGTGGGCGTGAGACCCGCTATCGGAGGGGGAAAGGATGAAGAAGATTGCGCCGCGATTTAGCTTGCTTCTGCTTGCCGGCCTCCTGTTCTGCGTTTTGGGAGCATCTTCCGCTTTCGCCGATATCAGCTACAACTTCGAATCCGGCCTCGGCCATAACGCTGAGGCGATAGGCGCCACCTCGGGGCTTATCTTCAGCGTGGTAGGCGGCGGGAACGTCCAGTTCGCCGACATCAATTCCGGCTGGTACAGCGTCACCTCCGACAACGGCAAGACTTACGAGAACGGGGAGTACTTCCTCTCCGGAGACGTGGCGGGATATGTCTCCAACCTGTCGGATAGGGCGAAGGTCAGCTTCGAATTCGGCACGGCGAGCTGGTTCACGGTCGGCTATTCGAGCGAATACCAGTTTGTTCTGGAAGCGTACGACTCCTCCGACGGCCTGCTTATCTCTACAACCGGAGCCGCGAACACGAAGAGCCTCGGCGGAACGGGGCTTGCGTATCTGACAGTAAGCCACACCGACATCTCTTACGTGGTCCTACACGACCAGGGCGGCTATTGGCTGATGGACAACATCACGACCGACGCGCCGTCGGTTCCCGAGCCGGGTTCGTGCGCGATGCTGCTGAGCGGTCTGGCAGGATTGGCGTTGCGACGGCGGCGTAGGACTTCTTAACCACGGATAAACACAGATGGACACAGATGGGACGGACAGGATGTCCGGAGAATTGGGCCCAGGACATGGATGTCTTGGGCCATCAAGTGGTTCGTGGTTAGCTTCGGACAGAACCCCACCCCAGCCCTCCCCTAAAAGGAGAGGGGGAGCGCATTCCCTACTTCACCAGCACTCTCTGATCGCCTACCCTTCGGGTCAGGCGTTTGCTGTCGAAGTACTCCAGCAATGGGACTACGTATTTGCGGCTGGAACCCGTCAGGTCGCGAAACGCCGACACCGTCAGCGGGCCGTTCTTCGTGATCTCGTTGCGGATCAGCTCCTGGGCCGCGGCGATGGCTTCGGCATGGAAGTACAGCCCCTCGTCGATTTTCGCCAGTTTGCCTTGTGAGATGAGGAGATCGATCATCTCCCGTGCGGCGGGAATCTTTGCGATGATCTCCTCCAGGGACGGCGGGCCGAGCCCGGCCTGTCGGTAGACCGACTCCACCTCGCTCACCGCTCGCTGTTGTTCGGGCGAGAGCGTGATCTCGTGCGTCGAAATCCTGGCGAGGTTCTCGGAGACAGCGATCCGCCCCTCCGCCTGCAGGGCGGAAAGGAGCGCGTTGAAGGTCTTCTGGTCGAGCCCTCGGGCCGCGGTCGTCCGCAGCTCCTCCTTGTTCTGCCCCGCCCTCAGCGGGTTCGCGCCGTGGAATTGGGAAAGGGCAGTTTCGATACGCTCGGCAAGGGTGGAGTACGTGACCACGTGCATCAGTCTTCCGGTGTCGAGCTTGATGACTCTACCGTCGCGCGCAAGCTCTTCCGCGGCGGAGCCGGCGGCGCTGTCCGGTATCGCAGCGGACCTTGCGATATCCGACATCGTCATAGCCCCACTCAGCAGGGCCTGTTCCACAAGCTCGCGCGGGCTGCCCTGCCGCTTTGCGTTCAGAGCATCCAAGACCTTTGAGTCGAACCTCCTGTGACGGACAGCGTTTGGCTCCAGAACGGTCCCGCCGCCGATTACCCGCATCGGGGAATAGGACCTGATGACGAACCTGTCCGCTCGTGCCGCAACCAGGGGATCCTCGGACCTGAACTGGACGAAGGCTTCCTGTCCCGGCTTGATCTCGTCCTGATCCAGAATGGTCATCCGCCCGAGCAGCTCCGCCGAGCCGATGTGCAGCCTGACGCGCTGACGGTTTCGCAGCGGGCCGGGCGCGTCTGCGAGCAAGCGAACGGTCGCGTCGAGCAAGGCGGTCGGCTTCAGAAAGCCGGGCTGCGCCAGCACGTCCCCGCGCCGGACGTCCGAGGTCTCCACACCGACCAGATTGGCGGCGACGCGCGTCCCCGCGGCGGCTTCGTCCACTTTACGCCCGTGGACTTGCAGTTGCCGAATTCGCGTCTGCAACCCGGCGGGGAGTATCTGGCCCGAATCGCCGAGCCTGATCGTGCCGGAGAGCAATGTGCCGGTGACAACGGTCCCGAATCCCGTCAGCGTAAACACCCTGTCCACCGGCAGCCGGAAAGGACCGGAGGCGCCGCGCTGCTCCACTTCATCGCACAGGGCTTCGATTGCCGCCGTCAGCTCCGGCAATCCGGCGGAGGTCACCCCCGAAACCCGGACTATGGGCGCGTCTTCCAGGAACGTGCCCGCCAGCCGGCCGCGGATATCGTCCTCCACGACCTCGATCCACTCGTCGTCCGCCATGTCACACTTGGTCAGAGCGACGATACCCTTCTTCGTTTCGAGGAGTTGCAGGATTTCGAGGTGCTCGATGGTTTGGGGCATAACGCCTTCATCCGCCGCAATGACCAGGAGGACCAGATCGACGCCGCTCGCGCCGGCCAACATGTTCTTGAGGAACCGCTCGTGACCGGGGACATCGATTATGCCCACCGTCCTGCCGCTCGGAAGCGTGAAGGAGGCGAAGCCGAGGTCGATGGTCATTCCCCGCTGCTTCTCTTCCTTTAGACGGTCGGTATCGGTCCCGGTCAGGGCCTTGATCAGCGTAGTCTTGCCATGATCGACGTGCCCCGCCGTGCCTACTATGATGTGCTTGTCAGATTGCTCGTTTGTCATTGGTTCACCAGAGCCATTATACAACAGTGGGGGAATAGGACGGATCAGACGAATCAGACGGATAGGACTTGAGGACTGAGCGCGAGCGCCGAGGTATGAGCTTGATACGCGGTTTCGCTTGTGGTAAGGTGAGCACAGGATGGAGGAAGAGTGATGGTAACTCGCATCGGTTTGCTGCTGGTTGTTGCCGTGGCGCTGCTGCTGCCGCAGATGGTTTCCGCCGCCAGTCCATCGGACATCGTGGCCAAACGCCGGGCGCTGGCCGCCGAGAAGCCCTACGCGTCGATGGCTCCGAGGTCAAAGGAGCCCACAGGCAAGTTGACTGTGCTGAAAATATGGCCGGACGATCTGAACTTCAGGCTTGCGATCGGCGCTCTGCAGGGCATAGTGAACCGCGAGCAGCCGAGGATATACATCGGCATCGACAAGACCATGAGCTGGATGGAGTATTACAGCGGAAAAGTTTGGATAGAAGTCGAGGACGACCCCTACAAGATATTCGAAGAGTACAAGAGCTACGTGAAGGGCATGGTGGTCTATGACCTGGCCGTTCCAGGGGTCGCGAACGTCGCAGTCACTTATGCCGGGTTGGAGGACCTGATACCGGTCACCGCGGAACTGGCCGAGGAGTTCTCGGCCAAGTACGGGTGGAAGGTGGTTCACGACTTGCGCGGTCGCTGGAAGGACCGGTTGGAGGCGCACCAGTGGGCGTTCGAGAACCTCCTCCCCAGATGCAACAAGTTTGCCCTTATGCACAAGCATTTCGGCTCTCGCCCCGTAAAGACGGATCACTTCGATTTTGAGGGGTGGGCCGCCAATAAAACGGGAATGTCCACCGACTATGCGGTAGAGTTCAGGATGTTTGTTTGGCATATCGGAAAGGACCCGGTCCCGGGCGAACTGGAACTGGCGGGGAAGATACTGGAGAGTTTCCCCTTCTATACGCCCGTATTCGGGCGCTGCGGCGGCGGCTCCATGTTAGCCGAGCCGCCTTTCGTCTGCTTTATCGCAAAGTATGCCGACGTGCTAGTACCGTTCGGCGGGGCCGCAAATGTCAGCGTTCTGTCGGGGGTGCGGGTCCCCGAGAAGCTTCTAAAGCAGAAACCGCTGCCCGTGCGCGACCTGGGGCCTGATAAGATCTATCTTGCCTTTGTGAACTCGGAGCACGATAACCTGGAGCACGTAATCGCCGGTGGCCCGCCCTGGCATCGGCTTGGATTTGAGACGGATGATCCTTACAGGATATGGTGGTGCGATCCGTGGCGGGGCAGGGTACCGATTGGCTGGGCTATGGGCCCTCTGCTTTCCGAGCTGGCTCCGACCACGTTGGCGCAGCTTATGACCACGGCTACCGAAAACGACTACTTCATGGCCGCCCTGTCGGGGATGGGGCTCACAAGTCTGCCGGACTTTGCGACGGTATACCCCGAGGACCAGGAGGAGATCATGGCAGGGTACGGCCAACTCACGTCGCGGTATCTGAAGCGTCTGGGATGGACCATGGTCAACCCGATGGGAGGTCCGGGGAGCCTTCGAACCTTCGTAAAGAACACCCCTGGCCTTGAGGGAGCCCTGGAAGGCTACGGGAGACGACCCGGGATGACTCCGGAAAAGGCCAGCTATCTTCTTGAGGGAGTCCCGATTTTCCACTCGCGCACCGGCGGGCTTACGGGAACTGACCGCAGTCGTCCTCTTGCCGAAGATTACCAGCGGAAGGCGGAAGCGCTCGCCAAGCAGATAATCGAGGTGAATGCGGGAGAGAGGCCGGCGTTCATACACGCTTGGACTGTCGGCTGGGACTTCGGGCCGACTATTCTGAAGATGGCGGCGGACATGCTGCCTTCCGAATACGCGGTAGTGCGGCCCGACGAACTCGCGGCGCTGTTCAAGAAATACAGGGGGAGCAGGGAACTGAGATCGACTTCTCCCAGGGTCAAGGCTTCGGGAGTCGTCACCGAGACGCCCGCGGGCGACGACGGCCTCGTGGTAGATACGGGGAAGGTGAAGATGGAGATAGGCTGGGGAAAGCAGCCTCAGCCACCGATCAGACGGATCATGGGAGTGGACGGCAAGTGGCGGGGAGTCGGGAAACTGCCTGGGGGCAGCGCCGAGGTTACGTCGTTCTCGTGTGAGAGAATAACAGCCACCGACAAGGAGAAGGAGTATTTGCTGACTTACGCGTATGATAAGGGCGGCCACATCAAGATCAAGGTCCGGGCAATCGCGGGCCGGCCTTTTGTGATTTACGAGGAGACGTCCGACAGAGCCGACCTGCCGGCATGGACCCTGGAGCTTTACCCTGACTTCCAACCGGATGTGCTGATATGCAATTCAGCCACGAAACCTCTGACCTACAAAGGGCTCGAGGGCCTGGGGTCGCTGCCGAACCACAGTTGGGCGGTGGCGCGCAGTAAGGGGAGCCGGGACCTGATCGGCCTCTTCACACTCTCGTGGGGCGACTGGAACAGTGGAGAGATCAGGTTCTTGTGTGGCGAGGCCACAGCCTGGTTTGAGGCCGACCACACAAGGGCCGGAATCAAGAGGTTCGCGGTGGCGGCGTTGGACGCAAATGACGCGGGCGCTCCGGAGCGGATTTGGAAGGAACTGAATGCAGTGGGCGGCAAGTAGGACGCTGCGGGAACTCACTTCGATAGTTTTCGATGACTTGAGCTGTACAAGGCCGTTCCCGCAGGATAGGAGCATACTGGGTCGCTGGAGGACAGTGACCTTGTTTCGGGATTTCCGGGTTGGCATGCGGAGTTGGCTTGTGACTCTGATAGGTGTGATGCCCAACCCTCAAATCCCGAAACACCGGAAACTCACTTCGATAGTCTTCGATGACTTGAGCTGTACAAGGCCGTTCCCGCAGGATAGGAAGACTGAACTGTTTCACAGCAAGCATCAGGTTCCACGAGGACCTGGCGCATTGATGGAGGAGTAATGTTGACTCGCATTGGTTTCATGTTGATAATGGCGGCCGTGCTTCTGCTGCCGCGGACTACCATCGCTGCCGGTTCGCCGGATATCGTTGCCAGGCGCCGGGCATTGGCCGCCGAAAAGCCGTATACGTCGGTGGCCCCCAGATCGAAAGAGCCTGTGGGTGAATTGACGTTATTGCGAGTCTGGCCGGACGATGAGAGCCTGAGGATGGCGCTCGCGTCTTTGCAGGGCATAGTCAACCGGGAACAGCCGAGGATCTACATCGGCGTGGACAAGGTCATGAACTGGATGGAGTATCACAGCGGCAAGGTCTGGATGGACAAGGTCGAGAGTGATCCCTACAGGATATTCGAGAAGTTCAAGGACCATGCGAAGGGGCTGGTTATCTACGACTCGACCGAGGGATGCGCCAACATCGCGGTGATGTACGCCGGGCTGGAAGACCTGCTGCCGGTTAATCCTGAACTTGCGGAGAAGCTCTCCGCCAAATTCGGGTGGAAGGTTGTTCACGACTTGCGCGGCCGGTGGAAAAACCGGATGGAAGCGTTTCAGTGGGCTTACGAGAATCTCCTCCCCAGATGCACCAAGTTCGCTCTCATGCACTACGACTTTACGCACGGCGAGAACGAGATGGGGACCTTCCGTTTCGAGGCGCCGGCTCCCTCGTATACTGGCTTCTCGACCGACTATCCGGTCGAATTCAAGATGTTCGTCTGGTTCATCGGAAGCGAACCGCAGCCTGGCGAGTTGGAGTTGGCGGGGAAGATCCTGGAGAGTGTGCCTTTCAACACCCCGGTTTTCGGGGCGTGCGGCGGCTCTATGTACATGGAGCCGGTTCTCGTCTGCTTCGTCGCGTCGTATGCGGACATCTATGTGCCGTTCGGCGGAACCCCAAATGTCAGCCTTCTCTCGGGGGTGCGGGTTCCGGAGAAGGTTCTGAAGCAGAAGCCTCTCCCTGTGCGCGATCTGGGACCGGAGAAGATCTACGTAGCGTTCACCAACTCGGAGCACGATAACCTGGAGCACGTGATCGGCGGTGGTCCTGCCTGGCACCGACTCGGCTTCGAAACAGACGATCCGAACCGGATATGGTGGTGCGATCCATTGAGAGGGAAGCTGCCTATCGGTTGGCCTATAGGGCCGCTTCTCTCCGAACTGGCGCCGACCACGTTGGCGCGGCTTATGACCACGGCTACGGAAAACGACTATTTCATGGCCGCTCTGACGGGGATGGGGCTTACGAGCCTGCAGGACTTTGCGTCGGTGTACCCCGAAGACCAGGAAGAGCTCGTGGCGGAGTACGGCAAGCTCACATCGCGGTACATGAAGCGTTTGGGATGGACGATGGTCAACCCGTGGGGACCTCCGGGAAGCCTTCGGACTTTCATGAAGAACATCCCGGGGCTCCAGGGAGCTTTGGAAGGCTATGGCATGAGATCGGGGATGACCTATGAGAAGGCGAATTACCTGCTGGAGGGAGTGCCTGTTATGCACTCGCTCACCGGCGGAGTTTCAGGGGCTACCCGCAGCCGTTCCATAAACGACGATTACAAACGCAGATCGGAGATATTGACCAAACAAATCACCGACGTGAAAGTGGAAGGAAGGCCGGGGTTCATCCATGCATGGACTATCGGTTGGGACTTTGGACCGACCGTTCTGAAGATGGCGGTGGACAAGCTGCCGCCTGAATATGTGATAGTTCGACCCGACGAACTCGTGACGCTTTTCAAGAAGTACAAAGGGAGCAAGGCGGAATTGAGATCGACGTCTCCCAAGATCAAGGCTTCCGGGGTGGTGACCGAGACGCCCGCGGGAGAGAGCGGCCTCATAATCGACACCGGGAAGATCAAGGTGGAGATCGGCTGGGGAAATGAGCCACAGACACCGATAAGGCGCATAATGGGCGTGGACGGCAAGTGGCGGGGAGGCGGGACGCTTCTCACTCATAACCCGAAGAAGATGAGCGTCACGTCATTCGTGTGCGAGAGGACGAAAACCTCGGACAAGGAAAGGGAGTACCTGCTGGCGTACACCTACAACGACGGTGGCCACCTGAAGATCAGGGTGCGCGCGTTCGCGGGGCGGCCATTTGTGGTGATCGAGGAGGAGTGCGACAAGGCCCACCTGCCTTCCTGGAGCATCAACGTTTATCCTGATTTCCAGCCCGATGTTCTCGTGCGCGACACCCATGAAACACCTATAGTCTACCGGGGCGATGAGACATTTGGGGGGCCGCCCGACTGCGGCTGGGCGCTTGCGGGAAAGAAAGACAACCGGGACCTTATAGGCCTGTACACTATTTCATGGGGCGACTGGAACAGCGGGGATGTCGTCATGTGGCGGCGGCCCGAGTCCGCGTACTTCGAGTTCTACCACCAGAAAGCGGGGACGAAGAAGTTCGCGGTGGCGGCCCTGGATAGGAACGACTCTGGCGCGCCGAAGCGGATTTGGAGGGAACTGAACGGGGTGGCGGGCAGGTAGACGCGGAAAGTGGTTAGCGATTAGTGGCTAGCAGACATCGGATAAAGTCGATCACAAAGCGGACCTCACCCCAGCCCTCTCCTAAAAGGAGAGGGAGTTCCCCCTCCTTTTAGGAGGCGGGATAGGTGAGACTTGCCCCGATCCCTCTGCTCCATTCTCATCTGCGTTCAAGTATATTGTTTTGCCTTACAGCCAAGACATTCCAGAGATGGGTGGTAGCCCCTACCGGGAGTTCCTCATGTCCCATCAAGTCTTTGCATTCGGGGTATCCCGAGAGATCGGAATCCCTAACGTACTTCATTGGAACTATGAGGATGGTAGGGCCACTCAAGCCTGCGCATAGCCTCGCGCCGCGCCTCATCCGCGCGTTCGGTCAGTCCGCGGACGTTGAGAGTGTCGCAGACGTATTCGACTATGGCCAGAATGTCCATCGCCCGCGCGGACTCGGGGGCCACGCCGAACTCGCCGGCCACGGCCAGCATCTCCTCCCGCATAAGGGCAAAGTCGATATTCGTCTCCACGAGCGTGCCGTCAAGGTCGAACAGGACGGCGTCGAGGTCGCGCAATACGTTGTTCATCATGAGCAATTATAGCAGAGTGGAGAGGGGAGAGTGGAGGGAGTGGAGCGTGAAGGAAGATGGGAGGTTGCTGGTGTTTGATCATGAAGGCGACTGTCGGGCGGTCGGGTCGGCGTTGGCCTCACCCTCCACGATTCGTATCTCTTCTTCCGTCAAACCGTAGAGCTTGTAGACTATCTGGTCTATCAAGCGGTCGGTGGCGGCTATTCGCTCTTTCAGCGGCGAGAGCTTGCCCACACTGGAATCGAACTCCCGTCGCAGGTCCTCCTGGAACTTGCGAGCGTCCGGGTTTGCTTTCAGCTTCTTGCTGTTCTTACGAAGCACGTCCAGGAGCGTTTCGAAGTCGCGCCCGTGGTAGTCCCTGATCTTCGTCTTGTTGGTCAGGTCGTCCGCCTTCGCGCCGATCCCCCGCTCGAGATATGCAAGGAACCCGGCTTCCTCTGCGTGCTTTTGCTTGTTCATCTCAATCATCTGCTCGGCAAGGAAGGCCAGGAGGTCGTGGATGACATCGGCGCGTTCGGGGACCGCCGAAAGCTGATGCTCCACGAACCCAAGAACAGCCGCGCTATCGGCGACTGTCAGGTAGGTCTCATACGCCTGTTTGGCATCGGTCAACAGCCCGACCCGCTCCGCATCGGGCGTGCTGAAGGCAATGCGGCGGATAGGAAGAGCTCGCAGGCCATCCAGCGTGACCTGCCGAAAGTCGTCTTTCAACGCTGCCACATCGGTATGGACGTATATGTACGACACGAGGCGGCTGTTAAGCAGGGCGAGCAGGAAACCGTACGACACATCGGTGCAGCCGTGCAAGACGTACAGGTCCTTCTTCACAATGAAGTTGGCTCTCACCATGCAGCCCATGAGCCGATCCTGTCGGCTGACCAGTCGCCTCATCAGCAAACGCTCTCCTTCAAACAACGCCGCGTCTATGGGACGTTCAGGCAACTTGTCCGTGAAATCGACAAAGAGGCAAGAGCCTGCCGTTGCGTACCTGTCGACTTCCCCCAGAAAAAACGGCTTCCATGTCTCTCCCTTGCATTCGCTTGATACCTGGCACGGAAGCGCGCGGATGCCGCGAGTCGAGCGCGTAATATCCGAAAGGGGCCGACTCTCGACGTTGTCTACGAGGCGCATAACCAGGGATATCTCCCGCTGGTCCTGGCCCACGGCACTTCGATGCGAGGCCATATCTGTTTGTCGCACAGGCTGTAAGGTCACTTGGGAAAGGTCGCTGCAGTCGGCCGTCTTGTCAAAGACTTTGATGCCGAAACAATGGCCTGACTCTGGCTTGGCCTTCCTGACAACAACAATGCTTGTGTCCACATAGGCGTCGGGGAAAACGTCGTACGGGAGGTTCACCAATGCGGTTACACTCTCGTTGCCGAGCACAGCGACGCGGAGATCCCGGAAACCCACTCCCGTCTGCCAGGATTGGGGGGTGATCAAACCAACGCGACCGCTTTCCCGTGCCTTGCCAATTGCCAGATCAATGAACGCTGCGTAGTTGTCCGAATTGCCACGGGCACCGACATACATCGAGGCAAGCAAAGCTCGATCCTGGCCTGCGCCGTAAGGCGGATTTCCAACAACCGTATCGAATCCGCGCTCCTCCTTTGCCTTCAGACCCGTAGGAGTAAAGAACACCTCCGGAAACTCCAACTCCCAGTGGAAAAACCGTTTGGCGGTTGCGACCTTTTGGGCGTCGACGAACCAACGCTCGCGCGCAAGCTTGCGCCAGGCGGCGTCGGAGCCTCGCAGGGCGGCGACCGCCTTTTCGTATTCTTGTGCCGTCACGGGAGAACCGAAAAAAGGCGCAAGCCAGCAATTGGCGACGGCGCGGAATCTCTCGCGCTTGCGCTCCAACTCCTCGTACAGTTGCTCCTTGAGCCTCTCACCCTCTCTGTCGTGTGTGGGAACCTGGGATATGCGGTCCAGCAGGGCCAGGAGGGAGGAAAGATGCTCGCCCTGCAGGGCCTGGGCAAAGCCAAGCACAAGTTGGGGGTTCTCCGCGTTCACCCGCTTGCCCTTGCCGTTGAACAACGGCGGCTCCTTGGAAAGATCATCTTCGATGTTTGCGCCAATCAGGCTGTTTCCCGCGCGCAAATGGTGGTCAAGAAAAGAGAGAGCCTTCCCTCTTGAGACCGTGTGCAACCAGAGCGAGAGCTTTGCCAGCTCGACCGCCAACGGGTTCAGGTCCACTCCATACAGGCAGCGTTCGACAACCAGCCGCTTGTAGTGCGCCTGGGGGTCTTCGTTGCCTATGTCCTCCATCGGCAGGATGTTCGGGTCGGTCGCCATAGCCAGGCTCAGGAGGTCTGCCGCGCCGACAAGGAAGTGACCGCTGCCCATTGCCGGGTCGAGGACCGACAGGGAAAGGTAGGGTTCCAGAAGGCGGAGCTTCTCCTTTTCGATCTCCCCGTCGATGTTGGCGATCTGCCGCGCGACTTCGGCGGGGTCGTAGCCGTCGGGTTTCGCCTTCCACTGCCGCCGCCGTTCTCGCAGTTCGAAGATCTCCTTGTCCACCTCGGAACGAAGCTCCACAACCTTTCCGGCCGCTTCGTCGGCAAGCTCTCCAACCGTGTTCGCGGCGATGTAGTCAACGATGTACTTTGGCGTGTAGTAGCTTCCGGTGGCCTTGCGCTCGCCCCGGTCGGTTACGAGGTAAACCTCGCCGCTTGCTACGCGGCGCGGTTGTCCGCGAATCGGGCGGGGATCGGCAACTTCCTTTTCGGGCTTAAACATCGACTTCCCGCCCGCCGATACCTCCACCATCGCCTCGTCCGCGACACGCGGCTGGAGTTCCAAAAGCCCTTCGTATATGCTGCCCAGGTGCTGGACCTCAAGCGTGTTGTAGTCAATGTCTTTGTCCCCCGGTTCGTCCCACCGTTCGCGTTCATAGGCGAGCGTGTCGATCACCTGGGCCAGACGATCGTCGCCGATCTGCCACCGGATGACGCCTGGTTGAGGAGTGTGCCCAATATGCGGGTGTTTCTCCTCACTGAACAGCCCGCCATTGTAGGCCGGGACGACGGTTTTCTCGCCGTTGCTTAACCCACCGTCTATCAACTCGAAAAGGTTACTGATCTGAGGCCAGAACCTGCGTTCACCGGAATAGTGCTCGCGGCCGGCCCGTATTTCTTCGTTGATCAGCTTCTGCAATCGCTTGAGGCTGTAGTCGCGATACACGGGATGGCCAGGCGGCAGAAGCCCTTTGTCTTCGGCGTAGAACAGGAACAGAAGCCGGTAGAGTAGGATAAGGCTGTTGTCGTGCACGAGGGTCAGGTGATCGGGATTGCGGGGATTCAGTTTGTTTTCGGCGCGCTCGAAGAACCCGTTGATCAAATGGCGGATGGCGTCGTAGACGGATTCCTTGAGTCGATCCCCAACCTGCGTGGCATAATCGACGCTCCCCTGGAACACCTCTTCGACGAATGTCTTGCCATCAGCTCCAGGAGTGAACGCCTGCCGGCGGAAAAACAGGTAGAACCACTTGAATCCGTCCCGGTCATTTGCCAGGAGGATGTCTTCGAGATTGACCTCGAAGTAGATGCCACCCGGGGCGGATTTCTCCCGTTCGTATAGTCGCCAAATACGCCCGTTCGTGAGGATTCCCCAACGGACGCGAGACTTGTGTAAATAACTGGCAATCTGGGCGGAGGGGTTGTCGTCGACCCCGCGCTGTTTGTCCAGGCCGGCAGACCACGCCTTTGCGTCGCCGAGGCAGGGTGCGTCGCGCCAATACTCAATTGTCCCGCGTCTGGTATCCGCGGCTTCCCGATCAGCAGCGCGTCGGAAGAAGGCGTAGTCGGGCTGGCGACGACCATCGAGAGTGGGAATGACAGCTTGCACCTGGTAACAGTCACCGGTTTGCTGTTCTCCCCACAGAACGCCGAGGACGGGACGGACAAAGTCCAACTCCGTTTGAGCCTCATTAGCGTTAGCCAGACCCGTGGCCTTCTGGTTGTAGATGTCCAGTATCGCTCGGAAGGCTTCCTCGATACCATCCGGGTTCCGCCATTCCAGCAGTTCGGGCAAACGGTTGTCGATATAGTTGTGGGCGAATAAGTCCCGGTTGTTGACGGGCGATAGCCGGAGCACGCCCTGGCCCGGGGTGTGTTGGTTCCCAGCCGTTCTCAAAGCGTCCTCCTACGTTCGCCTATCAGGCGACTCCCGCCGCATTCGATGCTTGAGAGTTGTTCACTCATAGGGTCCTTCCGGTCGTGCCTGAGGCGTTGCACAGAACTGCTAGCGCAATGCCCTGTGAACAATGTCAGACAGCATGGGGTTCGACTTGGCGGAGGTTGTTTCCTTCGGGGCGGGGTTCTGGGATTCCGAAATCGCCACCCAGCGCCTGTTCGGATGGATAGGACGGATGGGACGGATAGGACAACTGGATTGCTTCGGCGTTGGTCGTCGGTTGACAGTTGTCGGTGGAGGGTAGATTCGTATTGGGTTTGACCTGATGAGGACGATGGGGCGTTATGACTCGCGAGTCTCAGGAGTTCTACCAGAGCGGGGAAGAGGTCGAGGCCGGCGTGTACAGAAGCCTGGCGACGGGAGAGTTGGCCAGGATTAGGGAAACGGGAGGCCGGCTGCCCACATTGCCGGGTTTGGAACGCGATACTTACGAGTGGATTTCGGCCAATCCGGATTGGGACGAGGCGGAAGGCAAGGGAAATCTAGGCAAGGGGGAGACGAAGATGGTAGTAGCCGAACTGACAGTCACTCCGCTGGTGGAGGGACAAATCAAGCCGTTCATCGACGCGGCGATCGATGAGGTCAGGAAGTCGGGCGTGAAGTACGAAGTGGACGCGCTCGGCACCACGCTTGAGGGCGACCTGGATACAGTACTTCGCGTCGCGAAGCAGGCCCACGAGGCGGTCCGAAGGAAAGGCGCCGCGCGCGTGATGACCGAGCTTCGTATAGACGAGAAGGCCGACGGCGGCGTCAGCATAGAGCAGGAACTGGAAGGATACAGGTGAGGGTTAGGTGTGTAGGGTTGTAGGGTTGGGGGTCTTTAGCGACGCCCGAAGACGTCTTTGATGGCTTCGAGTTTCATGTAGCGTTCGCCCTGGGTGGGGGCGAGGATGCCGCCTTCGCCGAACTCGTTCCAGGCGTAGATGAGAAGCATCTTGCGCGGCTTGCGTTTGCCCGATGGCGCGCCGAGCTTGTCACTCGATTCCAAGGCCGATCTCACCCGGCGAAGCGCGTCGAGCCATTCGTCCCGCGTGGGAAAGGTGAAAGACGGTCTGGGATCGCCCCAGGGGCGGGGGTCCCAGCCGGCGGGAACGTGGGGAACGTAGGGCTTTCCACTCTCGGCCGCGTTGAGCAGCCATCCCTTTTCGGCCTGGTCTATCAGGGCGCTGTAGGGGTACGGCTCGGCTTTGACCGGCAGATTTGGCATGTCCATGTACGTAGTCAGGAAATCGTAGGGCTGCGCCCGCGGCCCTTTTTGCACATCCCCAATCCCCACACCGGCTGAGATGAGAGGGTTGGGCAGCCCCGCTTTCGCGGCAATCCGCCGGAATGACTCGATCCTCTTCCTCACCTTTTCAGGATCGTCGCCATTCTGCCGCAGGAAATGCCAAAGCCCGTGTATTTTGAAAACCGGACGCCCTCCCACGCGCAGGTAACTGGGGTGTTTCATCACGCGGACCCAATAACGGCAGGCAGATTCCCATTCCGCGTCCGAAGTGATGGCAAATGGCGGATGGTTCACGAACTCCAGGGTGAACTTCATTGCGCGATTCTCGGAAGAGTTCATGAACAGCCGGATTCCTTCGTTCAGCTTCTCGTGATGCGGTTCGGCGGGCAGCTTGGGGTCCTGGTGATACCACAGTATTTGGAAGAAATCCACGCCGTGCGCCGCCGCGGCTTCGATCTCCCGGTCCATAGTTTCCTGGTCGTTGTACTGCCCGAGGAGAGATGCTCTTTGAGGGTAGTCTTTACGCCAATCGCGACCGTTCACGTTGTAATTGTTGGGCTGCTCCTTCCACCACCCGGCGAAGTAGTAGACGCCGACGAGGACTTCTTTGTCGCGGCCAGGGGCCGGCGCTCCCGCCGCCGTCGCGGCAAGCAAGGCGATGACTGTTGAGATCGCGCAGGGCAGGATGCAGTTGTTCGTTAACAGGTCAGGAATTCGCAGAGCTTTCACCCTCACCCATGCCCTCTCCCTCAAGGGAGTGGGGGTTTCTCTCGCCTTTTCCCGCGGCGGCGAGGGCGTCGGCCAGGGAGAGAGAGCCGGTATAGAGGGCCTTGCCCGTGATAACGCCTTCCAGCCGGGGGAGGTTTGCGGAGACGAGGTCCTTTATGTCTTGCACCGTGGTGACTCCGCCTGAGGCGATCACCGGGACGGACACGGCCTGGGTCATCTCAACCATCGCCGGCAGGTTGACGCCCCGCAGCATGCCGTCGCGCGAAATGTCGGTGTAGATGATCCTTACGGCGCCCAGAGATACCATCCGTTTGGCGAAATCCACCGCCTTCTCGGTGGTTATCTCCTCCCAGCCGCGCACCGCAACGTAACCGTCTCTTGCGTCTATGCCGACGATCGCCTGCTCGCCCAAAGAGCGGAATATCTCTTCAGCGATGGCCGCGTCGAGCGCCGCCGATGTTCCTATGATGACCCGCCCCACACCCTCGTCAAGCGCCGAGCGGGCGATTTCCAGCGAACGAATGCCGCCGCCAAGTTGGACCGGAACGCGGATGGCCGCGGCTATCTTCTCAACTATGGCAAGGTTTTGAGGCGATCCGGCGCGGGCGCCGTCCAAATCCACTATATGCAATCGCGGCGCGCCTTCGGCTTCCCAGCGGCGCGCCACTTCGACCGGATCGTCTGAGTAGACGGTCTCCTGGTCAAAGCGACCCTGCGGAAGGCGCACGCACCGGCCGTTTCTGATATCTATTGCGGGGATGATTTCGAGCATGTCTGGTTGTTGGTTGAGGGTTAGTCCGGGCAGATGGCTGGATAATAGGTTCCACCCTCACCCTAACCCTCTCCCTCATAGGGAGAGGGAACTCCGGCCCCCTCGACTCCTTCGACTCCCCCCTACAGCGTTCCCTTTGTCGATGGCGTTCCTTTGACCCGCTCGCTCAGCGACACCGCTTCCTGCAGCGATTGGGCGAAGGATTTGAACGCCGCCTCTACTGTGTGATGCGGGTTCTCGCCGGAGAGCTTTCGGATATGCACGGTGACGCCCGCGTTGGTTGCCAGCGACTTGAAGAACTCCAGGACGAGGTCCGTCGGCATCTCGCCGATAGTGTCCTGCTCTATGCGTAAGTCGTACGTCAGAGAGCCGCGCCCGCTGACGTCTATCGAGGTCAGCACGAGGGCTTCGTCCATTGGGACGGTCTTGGAGGCGAAGCGTCTGATGCCTTCCTTTTTCCCCAGCGCCTGCTTGATGGCCGAGCCGAGGCAAATCCCCACGTCCTCGACCGTGTGGTGAGGATCGATGTGCAGGTCGCCCTTCGCCTCGATTTGCACGTCCATCAGGCTGTGTTTTGCCAACTGCTGGAGCATGTGATCGAAGAAGCCAACGCCCGTCGAGATCGAGCCTTCACCGGAGCCGTCCAGATCGACCCGGACGCGGATGTCGGTCTCCGCGGTTTTTCTTTGTACCTCAGCTACTCTTGCCACTTAAGTCGCCTCTTTTCCAGTTGAGAGTCTCATTCGTGCCGCGCGGGCGTGCGCGTCGAAGCCCTCGGCCAGGGCCAAATCTTCTATATGCTTGATCGCCTCCGCGAGCGCGGCGCGCGAGTACCAGATTATGCTGGACTTCTTCAGAAAATCATCCACGCAGAGCGGTGAGCTGAACCTGGCCGTGCCGTTTGTGGGCAGCGTGTGGCTCGGCCCGGCTATGTAGTCGCCGATCGAGACGGTGGAATCGCTTCCGATCATGATCGCTCCCGCGTTCCTGATCCTGGGCAAAATCTGCCAGGGGTCGGAAACCATCAGTTCGAGGTGTTCGGGGGCGCAATAGTTTGCGAGTTCGATGGCCTCGTCGATGTTCCTGCAGATAACAACAACGCCGAAGTCACCAAGAGACTTGTCGATGATCTCGCCGCGGCTGCACAGCGCTTTCTGCTTTTTGATCTCATTCAGGACCTCATGCGCAAGGGCGCGTTCGGTCGTGATCAGCATAGGGCGCGAGTCTTCGGCATGTTCGGCTTGCGAAAGCAGGTCCGCCGCCACGAGCGCGGGATCGGCCGCCCCGTCCGTCAGCACGAGGACTTCGCTCGGCCCGGCCAGCATATCTATGCCGACCAACCCGTAGAGCTGGCGCTTTGCCTCGGTGACGTACGGATTTCCGGGACCGACGATCTTATCCACGCGAGGCACGATGGTCGTTCCCAGAGCCATGGCGGCAATTGCCTGCGCGCCGCCGGCTTTGAACACTTTGCCGGCCCCGGCCTCGCGCGCCGCCACGAGCATAGCCGAGCTCATCCGGCCATCCGCCTGCGCGGGAGCGCACAGCGCGATCTCGCTCACGCCCGCGACGCGGGCGGGCACGACGCTCATCAGCACAGTGCTCGGATACGACGCTTTGCCGCCCGGCGCGTAAACACCGACCCGGTCCAGCGGTCGGATTATCTGGCCCAGAAGACGGCCTTCCTGGGCGTCAATCCAAGAGTTACGCAACTGCCTGCGGTGGAATTCCTCGATGTTGGCTTTCGCCGTACGGATCGCCGCCAGGAGACCGTCGCCGACTTCCTGATACGCCGCTTCGACCTCGGCTTCCTCGACGGCGACGGATTCCAGCGCCGGACTATCGAACTTTCGCCCGTACTCCAGCACGGCCTGGTCGCCGCGAGACCGGACGTCCGCTATTATCGCGGCCACGGCCTCGGCGACGGACCGATCGAAGGTTGTGGCCTGAGGACCGAGCGCCTTGCAGATCTCCTCGTAGGCGTCCCGGCCTGTCTCGAATATCTTCATGATGGCTCGATTATAGCAGAGACGGCTGGAAGTTAGAAGCTAGAAGTTAGCCCGAGGCTAGGCGGTGGTTTTGCCTCCGGGCAGTGTCAGTCTCCGCTCCTCCCCTTTGGCCATAACGAGTGGCTTGCCGCGGAATGTCGTCTTAACGTCTCTCTCGGCGCGAAGCGTTACCTTCATCTCCTTTGCGTTTATCAAACCCGAAACCTTCACGCCCGCGAGCGTTCCTATGTCGCCGAACGAGACATCGCCTCGCCACGGGATGCACGCCCCTACTTCGAGTTCTCCCCACCAGTCGGACGCGACGCAATCAAGTATTGCCTGGGTGAAGAGGCCTGCCGTGGTTACGTAGAACGAACTCCCCCACGAGCGGCTGGTCTCATAGAACTGAATCCATTCCGGGTCGACATAATTGGCGGGCAGCGCGTTATTCCAGTCTCTCTTCCATCCCGCGGCGTCCCTCATCCGGGCGCTCGCCAACAGGAACTCGCCCAGGGTCCACCCGCAGAATCCCGGTTCTTTGGCCCCCGCGGTGATCTCATATCGCATATTGTATGCGCGCCTCGTAGGGGCTGCAACCGCCTTTGACACGGGCAGAAACGCCAGCGGGTTAAGCTGCGGAGGATGCTTCTGCTTGCCGTAATCAGCAAGGCCCGAGCCGCCGTTCGTATGATAGAAGCCGTAGCGGGAAAGGAGCGACGGAAACGCCAGTCCGTCCCGCAAAATCGAACGCATACGGCCGGTCTTGTCCAGCCTTCGCCCGACTGCCGTCCGCAGGCAATACTGCGCGCTGTATAACGCGCAGAGATAGTCCCTTTGGTTTTCTCCGCCAAGCTCGTCCTGCCCCATCGAAGGAGTAATGTCGATGTGCCAGCGGCCGTCGTTTTCCTTCTTGAGGATGCTGAGGTAGAACTCGGCGGTTTCCCGGACCAGCGGCTCGGCGTAAGCTCGCGTCCACTCCGCGTCGTCCAGCACAATGGCGGTTTCGTGCGCCATCCTGGCGACGTACGCCGAGTTATGGAGTTCATACGTGAACATGTTCGGGGGTTCCGGGTCGTAATAGCCGTCCAGGGAGCCGTACGGGAACTCCCATGGCACGAAGACCCCTCCCACACCCATCAGCCTCTTTGTGTACTTCTTCATGCCCTCAAGATGTCCGGCCCAATACTCGACCCACGACCGGGCGATGTTCGTCCGTCCCGTGGAGAGCAGCAATGGGTGGATGAACGATAAGTCCTGAGGAAAAGAAAAAGGCCAGCCGTTGCCGGTGAAGCCCATCGGACCTGCCATGCCAAGCTTCTCGTCGTTGTAAGAGCTCAGAATATAGGCAATAGAACGCACCCACGTCTTCTGGGCCTCATCGTCGGGCAAATCCAGCCACGCGCCGCGTTCCCATTCCGCCTGCCACCACGACCGGGTGCGCCGCAGAGACTCTTCGGCCGTCACGTCCGGCTCATCATTCACCGCTATTAGAAGCCACGAGCGTCCCCTGGGAAGCCGAATCCTTACTCCGTCACTGAAAGGAGTCATTCCGGCGTTGGTCCGGACGGAAAAGCGCGCCGAGGCATTCAGGCAGTCGAGTCGGGCATGCCACGCTCCTTCAACCATCGACGCGGAAACGTTCACCGCAAGCCGCTGGTCGTAGTGGACTTTGACTTCGCGGAACGGGGCAACGACGATGCTCGGGGGGCCGCCGGTCACTTCGAACTCGAACCCTGCTATATTGCGGCCGACGGCGTCGAACCAGGAGACGATCCTGACCGCGTATTCGCCGGCGTCGAAGCTCGTCGAAATCGTGCCGTCGTAGAATGACTGCTGCTGCGCGTACGCCGATACTCGCGCCGGCTCCGTCTCCCAGAACATCCTGGCCAGAGGTATCAGATAATCCGCGCCGAACTTCGCCCGGACGTAGCGCCGCAGGTGCATAAACTGAGTATTCCCGTGGACCGTATACGGGCGCGGCTTGCCGGGAGGAACGTGAAGGCCCCAGGGACCGTAACAAGAGCCAAATCGCCCGTTCCCCTGGTATAAGGGAACCCAGGGCAGACCGCTCCGCGGCGCAGTATCCCTGCGCACATCAGCGCGAGATATCAGCGATTGAAGTGACACCGGGCATTTTTCAGGCGTCCCGGCGGCGGCGCTGGGGCGGTTGGAGGAAGCGGAACCTCCCCTTGTGACCTGGGGCGCGCGACCACCCCGGCCTCCTCGAATGCCAACCATCGCCGCGTAGCAGGCCCCTTTCCCAATCCAACCCAGTAAATCGCGCCGGTTCATCCCGCTCGGCTACCTCCAATGCTCAGAAGCGATAATCGGTTGCCGCGAAACTACACTCCCCGCCTTATCCTGGAAAAGCAGTGTGATATCCGCCTAACCGACATAATTCGCGATACGACTAAAAGGAGCACACTCTGTCGAAGTAGTCTTTAGCAAAAACGATACGGAAACAGAGGATGCTCCTGATGAATAATACGACTCTTGATCTGGCCTTTCCTGCGGTTGGCGGCAGGGAAGTAGTATGTCGAAATGACGGCGGTGACATCACATCGGATGCGGGGTTACTCTTGGTGTCGCTTGCTGCCCCCGCACTCGTGAATAAAGCAGGCCAACTGCAATACGGTTCACTTAAGCGGATCCCCCCTCACCCCAACCCTCTCCCGCCCAGGGGGAGAGGGGGACTTGGCGGATGCGCCACGTTAAGTGAACAGTGTTGAGGCTAACTGCTAATCTCCAAACCGGGTGAGGGTTGAACCCTACTCCAACTTCCAACCTCTAACTTCTAACCTCTAAATCGGGGGTCTCTCTCAACTCTCAACACCCAGAAACTCAGCGCTCAGAACTTCCCCCCAATTCCCCGTACTTGTGCGGTGGTAATGCCGCGCGCCCCGTGTTATACTTTTGCATGGTGGGGTAAGATGTCCCATTGTGTGAGCCAACTCCACTTCGTTCCCGCGCAGGATGCGCCGCATCGGACCAAGCCATGAAAACCGTCGGCCAGGTAATGACAACCAACGTTATATGGGTCAGCCCTTCCAACGTCGTGAAGACGGCCGTGATCCTGATGAAGGGGCACCAGATCGGCGCGCTGCCTGTCGTGCATAATGAGGACGCGGTCGTGGGAATGGTCACGTATCAATCGCTGCTGGGGCAGGAGCCGGACAAGTCGATTATCGACGTTATGGAGAAATCGTTCACGACGATCGGCCCGGAGATGCCGGTCCACGAAGCGGCTGAGATCATGGCCGACACGGGCGCCAGCCATCTGCTCGTCGTGGCGCACGGACGCCTGGCTGGGATAGTCTCTCACAGCGATCTTCTGCCGGAGATGGGGAAGTCGTTCGACCCGCTGACGGGCTTGGCCTGGTCGGACTCCATGAGAGAATGGAGCGTCGAAGCGCTGAAGAGCGGAACGGAGATCAGCGCCATCTTCCTGGACCTCAACAGTTTTGGGGCGTTCAACAAGAACCACGGGCATATAACCGGCGATCTGGTGCTGAAAACGGTCGCGGAGGTCCTCAAGTCCAATATAGACACGAACAGGGACTCCCTGTGCCGTTACGGCGGTGACGAGTTCGTCATCGCCAGCCGGAGGCCCATGGACGAGGCTCGGGAGTTCGGACAGCAGATTACAGAGCGAATAGGGCAGATCGAGCTTCAGGACGTGCCGGAGGGAGTTACTTCCTGCTTCGGTGTTTCGGGAGGCAGGCGGGGCAAAGAGCGCCTGGACGTGCACTTTGCCGCGACTCTGGACGACCTGATCAACCGCGCCAGCAAGAACTGCACGCTGGCCAAGCCTCACCGCGAGGAGCCGGCTGCCGTCCCGGCTACGGGACAGGCGGCCGAGACGGGTACCGACGGCCTTGCGCCCGCGGCGGCGCGCGCGCCCAGGGAGCCAAGACTGAAGATCGAGGCGATAAACTTCTCATCCACCGGCGCGCTGGCGACGGTAGAGGTGCGATTGAGCGCCGCCGGGAACGTATACAGTTACACGGTGAAAGGCTACTCCGTTGGGCGAAGCGCGCTGCGCCTGGTGGCGGAAGCCGCCGCCGGAGCGGTGTCGAAGTCGATGCCGGAGGGATACGGAATTGTCCTGGACGAGATTCTCACCTACGGCGCGGGCGACGACTACCAGCTTATATCCGCCCTGGCCGTCTTCATAACCCCCAAGACCAGCATCCAGTGCATCGGCACCGCGGTTGTCAGACGAGGCGACTCGTACCGCGCCGCCGCCGCGGCGATGCTCTGCGCAATAAACCGCCACATCGCGTCTACCCCGCGCATCGCCGCTCCTCTCGAATCAACGATAGAGGCACCCGAGCAAGAACCCGCTAGAGAATAGAGCGAACGCTCACACACCTCACTGGGTGACCGATCCTTCGGTAGCAGAGCGGTAGCGACGCTGCCGAAGGACGCGCAAGTAAGACCGTCACCAGGCCCAGTTCTTTGGGAGAGACAGGGTCGTCTGGTACAGACGGAACCCCAACCCAACCCTCCCCCAAAGGGAGAGGGAGCAAGCCCGTACTAACCCGGCATCTTATAGCCCAGGCCGGCTATTGTGATGATATGCCTGGGCTTGTCCATATCGTCTTCGATCTTCTTGCGCAGTCTGCCGACGTGAACGTCAACGGTTCGTGTATACACTCCGTCGGCGCGCAATTCCCACACGTGGTCCAGAAGCTGCTCGCGGCTCAACACGTGGCCCGCGTTGGTCGCCAGCGCCTGTAACAACTTGAACTCGGTCGGGGTCAGATCGAGCGTTTTGTCGCCCTTGCGGACTTCGTGAGCAGAGAGGTCGATGGTGAGATCGCCGATCAGGAAAATGTCTTGCTGCTTCCTCCGCTCGGCGTAAGTCGTCTCGCGGCGCAAAGCGGCTTCGATCTTCGCGGTCAGCTCCGACAGTTTGAACGGCTTGGTGATGTAGTTATCCGCTCCGACCCCGAGACCGAGAACGACGTCGGTCTCCTCGGCGCGGACCGTGAGGAAGATGATCGGCGTGAGCATTGTTCGCCGTATTTCCTGGCAGACCTCGATGCCGCTGAGGCCGGGCATCTCAATGTCGAGGATGATCAGGTCAGGCTTCTCGATGTGCGCAAGGCGGACGCCATCCTCCCCGTTCGAGGCGGCCAGCGCCTGATATCCCCGTGACGAAAGATAACTCTTTATCAGCTTGACTATATCCTCATCGTCATCAACGACCAGTACCCTGGCTCGCAAATTCGTCCTCCTCCATCAGAGGCTCTGCCTCCGACTACAAGATAGTAGGTTCGCCGCAAGCCCGCCGGAATCCTCCTGCCGGGGGAAACGCAGAAGGGGAAGATGCTGTCAGCCATCAGCTATCAGCTTGCGGGCCTCCCGGCTCCTAAAAGGAGGGGGGACTGGCTCCCTCTCCTTTCAGGATAGGGCTGGGGTGAGGTCCCTCTCAACACTCAACCCCCAACACTCAACTCTCAACTTCCTCCAAGAGGAATGCGCGCGCAAGTCGATGAATACTTGCCATAGTAGTTATCATTCTGCGGAAGGCGGAATACGACCCAATGCTCGACTCTATCGGACTTGCCTTATGTTTGATTGCTTGCGCCGTCGCGTCGTGCGCGACGACGATGACCGCAACGCGGGAGGAATCGGAATGGGAGAGCGGACTCCTGCCAAGACCCCGGATGGTGAAATGGCTTAAGGAGACTCTTCCCCTGGACCGCGATATTGAGATCACATGTTCTCCGTGGGCCGCCAAAGCGACCGCGGGCATGGCGCGCATGTTCGTCCAGGAGCTTACGAAGCGGGGACTGAAGGCGTCGCTTGTGACACCTCAGGAGAAATCATTAGGGATCGCGCTGCGACTCGAAGTCGGACGGCTTCGCGCGGCGCTCGCCGACAGGTACACTCTGCGCATCGAGCGGGACGGCATCCGCATCTCCGGCGGAAGCGCATCCGGGCTCTTCTACGGCATTCAAACATTCGTGCAATTGCTGGACGCGGGAGTGGCCGGGCGGGAACTGCCCTGCTGCCGCATCGAGGACCGGCCGGACTACCGCTACAGGATGGTCCATTACGATCTGGCGCGCGAGCAGACGGCCAACATGGATTATCTCAAGAAGCTGATCGATACTCTGAGCCGCTACAAGATCAACATGCTCAAGCTGTACTTCGAGAACCGGTTCAAGTTCGAGAAGCACCCGCTCATCAGTCCGCCAGACGTTATGACGGCCCAACAGGCGCGCGAGCTGGACGAGTACGCGCGCGAGCGATTTGTCGAGATCGTGCCGGAAGTCAACACCCTCGGCCACATGGAGAACGCGCTGGCGGTCAAGGAATACCGGCATCTCGCCGAAGTCGCAAACGAGCCGTACGAATTGTGCGCGTCCTCACAGGAAGGCAAGAGGTTCGTCAACGACCTGATCGCCGAAGTCTCTGCTCCGTTTAAGACAAAGTTCCTGCACGTTGGGGGCGACGAGACCTCGCAGACCGGGTCCTGCCCGAAGTGCGCCGAGCGGGCCAAGGCCGTCGGAAAGGGAGGATTGTACATAGACCATTTTCTGGCCGTGCACAGGATGGCCAAGTCGCGGGGCCTCAGGATGATGATGTGGGGGGATATGCTGCTCGCGCACAAGGATTTGGTGGACCGGCTGCCCAAGGACATCATTATCTTCGACTGGCACTACGAAAACTCGTCGCTAGCTACGGTGGAGTTCTTCCGCCGAAAAGGGTTTGAGGTATTCGTATGCCCGGCCATGAGCGGCTTCAGCCGGATATCCGCCCCGTACCTTCACGCCACCGACAACATATACACGTTCCTCGGACAGGGCAAAGAAGGGGACGCGATGGGCGAATGCACGTGCGCGTGGGAGCTTCGTCTCGGCCACCTGTTCGAGAACGACTACTTCGGCATCATCCTCTCCGCGGACAGGGCCTGGAACACCGGCGTGACGCTTGAGGACTTCAACCGGCGGTTCTGCAAATCGTTCTTCGGCCTGGACGACACGAGGCCCATAGATTACTACCGGATGGTCAGCGACGGCTTCGGCGAGATTCAGAACGAGGCGTTTGGCGGCTGGAACTGGAACTGGCAGCACGTAGCTTACGGCGGCGGGCTGGACGACCTGGTCAATCAGTTCGGCGCGAAGATGACCGCGGAACTGCTTGAAAAGACGGAGCAGCACGAGAAGAAGACGCTGGAACTGCTCGACTCGCTCAAGCGCGACGTGACGCGGAACAAACAGGCTTTGGACTTCCTGGACATGCCCGCCCGCGCTCACACTCACGCCGTACGGCAGATACTGTTCTACAAACAGGCGAAAGAGCTGATCGACTCCGCGCGGAGCGAAGCGGCCACGGACCCCAAAGCGGCCAAGGCAAAACTGGCCCAGGCGGACGCGCTCCTCGACCGGATCGATGAGAGCCTGAACTACTTCGAGAAGCGGTTCAAAGAGGCGCTCAAGCGGTTCGGATCATCGGCGGAGGACCTGAACCGCGTCGCCGCCAAGAAACGTACGATACAGGACAGAAAGGCGGAGATAACAGCGCTGAGGGCAGGGATCTAGCCTGCATTATTCGCCGACACGCTGTGAACCGTCATCCTGAGGAACGAAGGATCTTCTCTCGGATAGCCACAACGTCCGGCTGCGAAGCCGAACCTGGCGCTTATGCGATAGAAGATTCTTCGCTGCGCTCCTTCGAAAATAGCCGGCTACGGCTGTTTTCCTCTATAGTGATGTCCCGAAGGGACATGCATGATTCCTAAGAAAACGCCTGTTTCGGGATTTCCGGAGCGCAGTTCACTTCGCACGCTGGCGATACGCTGTTGGAGCGCTCCTCAAATCCCGAAACACAGGGGGCTGGTTTTCTCCCCGAAATAACCCCGCTTGCGGGGTCGGTTGCTCAGAATGACGATCTCCGGGCTAGTTTCGATACCCTTCACTCTAGCTCGGCAGCTTGCTTCAGCTTGCTTTCCAGTGGCAGCGTGACGCTTTGACGTCACGTCACTTCGGCATATGCCTCAGTGCCTCTGTCACGATCCGGCCCTCATGCTCAAACGTGTCGATGCCCATTATGCCCAGTTGCCAGGGATAGGCTCCCATCGAAACGCGATAGATGGAAAGCAACGCCAGGGCGACCCATACGAACATCAACAGATTGGCCGCCTCGGCAATAACCGACTGCCTTTCTCGCCACAACTCGTGCGCCGGCGGGAGCTTCCATCGTTTCCGACCGCGGCGCAG
Source organism: Armatimonadota bacterium (assembly GCA_030649165.1). Taxonomy (GTDB): domain Bacteria; phylum Armatimonadota; class UBA5829; order UBA5829; family JAUSEB01; genus JAUSGG01. The sequence goes on along the minus strand of JAUSGG010000162.1, from coordinate 30,736 downwards.
ACTGATCGGCGGCCAGCTGTCCGCCCCCCATTGCGCGATGTAAGCTCGGCGGGCGGCCTTATCAGAATAGAACGCCGCCAGGTGCGCGCTGAGCGTCCCCAGGACGATGGAGGCGCCGAACCACCCGAACAAGCCGCGGGAGAGCAGCGCCACCCCTACCAACAGCAGAAGTATAAAAGCAACTCGCGTGATCGTCGACCGCGCCAACTCGCCCGGCTGCCAGACTTGGAGCTCGAATTGCGGCTCACCTTGCCGGCGGGCGCGTCTGAGCCTTGCCACGTACACTATGGCGGAGATTGTGGCCATCAAAGCGATAGGGCAACTATACCCGACGAAAAGCCAGAGCGCCGTCAGCGCCACCACTACGTTGCTCGATCCGGGCATCAGGTCATATTTGTCGCGTCTGATGAACGCCTTAATCAGCCGTGGGCCCTCTGCGAAGGCTTGAGATGCTCGGACCAGCCGCTATCGTTCGGGGGATGCTTTGTCGTATAGGCGGACCAGCTCCGGATGAGCAAGACGAAACGCCGACCTGCCCACGAGATAGCTGAGGATCCCCTTGGGGCTGGCGGCGGCCTGGCGTTTCCCAAAAACAACAACGTCTTCCAGCGCCCGCCTGCCTCTGACTGTCTGCTTTTGCCGCAGCAGCCCTTTCGCATAATCCACCTGTTCGCGCGCAAGCTGCCTGTGCCCCGCGAACTTGCTCAGGTCGTCGATATAGAAAGAGCAAGCCAGACTTCGTCCGAACACAGGGTGCAGGATGATCTTCTGGAACGATGACTTCGTGTTTCCCTCTGCAACGGATCGAGCCGCTTCTTCGTCACGACCGAGGACGTACAGAACGCGAGCTCTCGCGTACAAGGGTGCGGCGTTTGTCGGATCGAGTCCAATTGCGATATCGAGGTGGTCAAGAGCAATCGCCAGCTTCGGGGCTCCGTTCGTCGCGAGACTCCAGTCGCGCCATAGCCCCTTGCGGACCCAACAGAGCGCGAGATAATACTCCGCTGACGCCCGCGCTTCAGACAGCAGATGACCGTCTTTGAGAAGCTCCTCCAACGCCGCCTGATCGTAATGGAGCGACTGCGCCAGCGACAGTTGGTATCGCAGCACATGCGGGTTCAGCCGAAATGCCGTGCGGAAATGATGGGCGGACGCCTTCTCATCGTACTCGGTCAATGCCAAGAGGAAGTTTTTTCCCTCCTGCCGGGGAATCCAGCCCCTCACATACGCCGCCTCCGCCGGATCCCGAAAAGGCAGCGTTATATCCGGCAGCACGATCGCCGCAGTTGTAATGACTGTTGCAACAACGGCAGCGATCACAAAACGCCTTGATGGCCAACGTGGACCGTCGTTCATCTATGCTCCATATCGCTCAACGCGCAAACACGACAGGAAGCAGGTTCTGTGTCTGTGCCATTTGCCTGCTCATTGTTCTCGTCGGACCCGACGAGATCGACACTCCTCAAGGTTTGCCGCAGCCGGCGGGCAGCAGCATCGCCGTCAAAGCCAAACCCATCAACCCGCAGCGCAACAACGTTCTCATAACAGCCTCCTCACACGAAACCAACAACCTAACTCCCATAAACTTTATCGGGATCGAATACCCTTTCCGCGACCACTTCGAGCGATCCGTCGGAAGCGACCCGGCGGTAGAAGCAGCTCCGATAGCCGTCGTGACATGCCGCCCCTACCTGCTCCACCTTAACAAGCAGGCAATCGCGGTCGCAATCCGTGTATATCCCTTTGACGAACTGGAAATGCCCGGACGAACCGCCCTTCACCCAGAACTCCTGCCGGGAGCGGCTCCAGAAGCAGGTCTTGCCTGATTCCAAGGTCCTGTCAACCGCCTCCTTGTTCATGTACGCGACCATCAACACCTCACCGGTCTCGACGTCCTGGACCACCGCCGTGATCAGGCCCTGCGCGTCGTACTTCAGTTCGTCAGAAAAACTCACTCTATACTCCTCAAAGCGATTGCGTTCTTGCGGGCATGCTTATAGAATTATCGCTCTAATAGACAAAACGATCCGGCTTACAGTAGAGCACGGACAAGACTATTTTAGCAGAAAAGGCCGAATCGAGGAAAAGCTCATTAGTTTCGGCTGGGCCGTTCGCGGGTAAGCAAAACGATTGGCGCGTCGGGAGAGCGCGGCATAGTGGAGGTGACTTGCGATGCAGCAGCATTTGAGGCTCTTGCAGGTTGGACCTGGCGGGTTGGCCGGCCCCCTTGCCGAAGTGATTGGCCGGGAGGCGAGCAAACGTCCGCTGTTGTTGAAAGCTCTAAGGGGACTCTCGCGGCTCACGCCGTCCAAAAGGATCGAGCTGCTGGGACTGTTTTGCGAAGTCGATGACGACGGCCGGTTCGGCGCGAGACCTACCGGGCTGCTCGGCGCGAAAATGGGCGCCGACATGGCCGAGACAGTCAGGAACTGGGTCAACAACAAGGGTTGGGCGATCGCCCGCAAAGACGGCCGGCTCGTCTTCACAATGTACCAGCCCGCCTTGCCCAGCCAGGCCGCCCTGAAAGCATTTGCCACGAGAAGGCTCTACGAGAAGACCGGACACCCGCGCGCGTCCACCGCTACCCTCCAGATAACGGCGAAATGCCAGGCCGATTGCGAACATTGCAGCGCAGCCAGGCACAAGTATCAAGCCCGGACGGAGATGACCGCGGACCAGTGGAAGTCGGTTATACGCCAGACCGAAGACCTCGGTGTGGTGAACGTGGTATTCACCGGCGGCGAGCCGCTCCTGCGCAAAGACATTTACGAGCTCATCTCGTGGGTCCGAAAGGACGAGGCCAACGCAATGATGTTCACTAACGGCCTCCTTCTCACGGAAGAGAACGTCAAGAAGCTCGTCGATGCGGGACTGTTCTCCCTCAACGTGTCGATCGACAGTCCCGACCCCGAATCGCATGACAGGCTGCGCAGGGTCCCGCGGTGCTTCGAACGCGCAATCGAGGGCCTGAATCGCGCAAAGGAGGCCGGGCTGATTGTTGGAATCTCCACGTATGCTACGCCTGAGCGTCTGCACAGCGGCGAGGTCGCGCAGATGATCGAACTGGCCCGCGATGTCGGAGCGCACGAGCTTACGGTTTTCGACGTCGTCCCCACCGGCAGATTGCTCCAACAGGACGCCGCGCTCCTTCTGTCGGAATCCGACAAGCAGGAGATCATACGTATCGAGCAGGAGTGGAACCGGAAACGCGAACTTCCGCACATCATCAGCCAGTCGTTCATAAACGGACCGATGGGCAGCGGCTGTTTCGCCGGCTGGTTCCAGTTCTACATGACCGCCTACGGAGACATGATGCCGTGCGACTTCACCCCGCTGACGGTCGGCAACGCGACGGAGGAGTCGGTCGAGACGCTTTGGGACCGGCTGGTCGCGCACCCAATGTACGCCGGCCACTGCAACCACTGCCGGATGCAAGACCCCGAGTTCCGCGCGAAGTACATCGACCTGATACCGGACGAAGGCCCGTTCCCGTTCCCCATTCACGAACTCGATAAGGCGCGCGAGGAACGGCGTCCGGTAGTGTCGGCCCCGCGGCCGGAGGGCCAAAGGTCGTCGGTTGGGGTGAGGGGATAGGGTTGTAGGGTTCCAAGGTTCCAGGGGTTCCGCTTCACGCTCAGAGCGCTACCAGATGTTAAGTCTATTTGCGTTTGGTGGCGCTATTTGCTATCTGACGTAGCGCTTGGTACGGTCCGAAGGCGGTGATTCATCGAGACAACCCGGATAATCGGCGCAGGACAGGGGCAGCCAGCCATATTGCGCTGAGCGCGGCGCATACGTACGGAAGCAGGTATCCCACCCGAACGTAGGGGGTCAGACCGCTCCGGAAGGCGGCGCGACCGCTGAGAGCGGAGGACCGCATTTGCGGCAATTGCGCCGTAACCTCTCCTCCCGGATTGATTATCTGCGTCACGCCCGACGACGTCGCCCGGACCACCCATCTCCCTGCCTCCGCCGCCCGCGCCTGCGCCATCCGCGCGTGCTGAACGTGTTGCAGCGCGCCCCAGGAACCGGGGTCAAAGGTCGGAACTACGATTATCTCGGCTCCGTTGCGGACAAGATTCAGCGCGGACGAAGCGAAGTCAAAGTCGTAGCAGATCGCTACCCCTACTCGCCCTGACGGGGTCGAGAAGACCGGGTAGGACCGGCCAGGAACGCCGTCGCTGAACAACTGGATCGGATGCGTCTTATGGTAAGTCCCCAGCACGTCTCCTTTTGGCCCGATAATGAGAGCGGCGTTGTAGAACAGCTCGTCTCCCATCGCGCGTCGTCTGAACCAGTCGCAGGGAGCGTTCGCGGGAGCCCGTTCCTTGCAGCCGAGTATGAGGACGCTTCCCGATTTCCGCGCAACGCGCCGCAACTCCGCAAGCAGGGCGGGTTTCGAGAGTGGATAGTCGTACACAGCGTATTCCGGCCAAACGACTAGATAAGGCCGGAGACGCGGATTGCCGCCAACTGTAAGCTGCTTCAGGGCTTCGACATCGCCGCTCTCGTCCTGCACCGCCCCAACGATTACTTTCGCACCGCTATGGAACGGCTGGGCCAGAAATGAGAGGATCACTCCCGCCGCGGCGATGGCCACGCAGGCCTCCAGAAATCCGCATCGTGTCCGCAGACCGAGCCGGCGATCAAACAGTGCGGCAACACCAGAGTTGACCAGAGCAATGAGCAAGGTGACACCGTATACTCCGACGAGCGGATAGAACGCGAGGCCGCCTCGCCACGAGATTTGTGTGAATCCAAGCTGCGCCCAGGAGAATCGAAAGTACCAGCCATCGCAGCGGAGCCAATCGACGGCCAGCCACAGGACGGGAGTCATTAACGCAGCGGCCAATGGCGATGAGCGGGCGTAGACAAACCGATAGGCAAGACCAAAAAGCACGAATGGCAGCGAGCCAAGCAGCATAATTCCGACAATGCCGGTCCCGAATATATTTGTCAACCAGCGTAAGGTGAAGCCCAGGAAAACGAGACCAAACAGCAGGGCGAGCCACCCTGACGCGCGGACCGCGCTTGTTCGGCCCAAGGCGATGAACAGGGGAACCAGGCAGACCCACGCGAGCGGCCACAGTTCGTGAGGTGGAAACGCAAGGGATGCCAAGAGGGCCGAGATAACTACCAGGGCGGCGTTGAGGGCCCCGCCTCGAATAACCGAAATAGGAAACCCGCTTGAAAGAGCCTGCCTATTGCCCATACTGACGCTCCTCTGCGGTAGATGCTGATTGCTTGTTAGACAGGCCGCGCGCTGCAGCAGTTCCCGGAAGGAAAGCAAACGGATGAGTTCAGTAGTCCGGTATTGCTGTTAGGTCAACGTAACGCATACGCCAAATCCCCCTCTCCCCCTTGGGCGGGAGAGGGTTGGGGTGAGGGGGGATTACCGTGCGGATTCGAGTGTTCAGTATGCTTCGTGACACGCACTTCATCCCGAATCACGCACGGAACACCCTAAGAACCTACGAACCTATAACCCTGGAACCCTATAAACCTACCGACCTCCGCCGCAGACTTCCCGGTTTGCCTGCTGTGTCGCCTTCTCGTTCTGCAGGAATCGGGACATCGCCGGCGACTGAGGCGCCAGGTTTTCCAGCGCTCTCAGTTTCTGGCCCGCCGTGACCGCCGGTTCACTGGCGTCTCGACCACCTCGGCTCAACTTCACAACAGCCATCCCCAGAAGAGATACGACGAAACAGAAAACGAGCAGGTATATGTGCAGCTTACGTATTATGGAATCGGCAAAGTGCACGCGCATCAGCTCCTTTGGACGGCTACATATGGCTTGTTCCATATTCGAAGCGCAAAACCGTCAACCGACAACTAACAACCAACCTGAACATATTGCTCAGTTGAAGCGTCATGGTTTATAGTGTAGATGTAAGATCGTTTTCCACGCCGCTTACGAAAAGGCAAATCCCATTATGAAGAAACCCTCCCGCGGCCTCGCCTGGGGCTGCGCGTTACTCGCCCTGTTCCTCTTTGGGACCGGAGCCGCGTCCCGCGCGGCTCAGAAGGCCCCGGCGCAACCGACGTACGCGCCGCCCGCGAAGCTCTCGGTCGCGGAGGCCGTCGCCGCCGCGCTTGGCGAGAACGCCGGATTGAAACAGGCCGAGGAAAGCCGCCTGTCGTCCTTGTCCCGGCTCAGGATCGCCGGTCTGAACACGACTTTCGGCGCCGGAGGTTACACGGGTGTCGAGCGCAGCTTCGGCGATTCCACCGTGTCCGCCAATCTCGGAGGCGACCTGACTTACAAGAACCTGAGCGGCACGGAGGCGTCCGTCAACCTGTCACCATTCGGGCTGGGCAATCTGCGCAGCTCCATGAACTTGTCGCTCAGGAGTCCGCTGATGAGGGGCAAAGGACGGCTGTCCGATAAATCCAACCTTGTCCTTGGCGCGCGGAGTGACGCGAGCGTGCAGGATAAGGAATTGTACCTCACCCGCCAATCGACCGCGCTCGGTGTGGTCGAGGCGTACTACCAGGCCGTGCTGGAGAGGGAGCGCGTAAAGGTCCGGGAGCGCGCGCTGGCTATTGCGCGGGAAGTGGCCGATGGGGCCCGAAAACGGGCCGATGCCGGCCTAGTGGCGGAGATCGAGGTCTCCCGCGCCGAGCTTCGCGTTGCCCGCACCAGGGACGAGCTCAACCTTCAAAACCAGGCGGCGCGAGGGGCGATGGATAGGCTTATGCTGGCAATCGGCGCCGGAGTCGGGCACGGTCCGGAGTTGACCGACGCGATCTCGGATGCCGGTGTGGAAGCCCCCGGCCTGGGAGACGCCGTCAAGACCGCCCTGTCCAACCGAGGCGAGTTGGGGATTTCCGATGAACAGTTGTCCGAGAAAGCGAGGGAGTTGGCGATGGCCAAAGACCGGCTTCGTCCGGGCCTCGATGTGGTCGCCGGCTACAATTCCGCCGGCGATTTTGGCGGCCTGACGGCGGGTTCCATATTCGGAGAAAGCGATGCGCGGATGGGCCTGGATCTCGTATTCCCGCTGGACAAGCGCGTCACCAAAGAGGAGCGGGACACCGCGTCGAGACAGTTGAACGTGCTTCACACTGTGCGTAACTTTCAGATGGAACAGATCGCGGAGCAAGTCCGGCGCGCTTACCGGTCGCTTGAGGCGGCGCGCGCCTCGCTGGAAATCCTGGACCAGAACTCAAAAGTGGCCGAGGAGAACCTCGGGCTGGCGCAGCGCATGGTTGACGAGGGCCTGGTCTCGAACAGAGAGACGCTGGAAGCCCAGGAGTCGCTGACCGAGGTCGAGAGCGGGCTGCTCGCCGCAAAGACCAACGTTTACCTGGCGAACCTGAGCCTGCGATACGCTATGGGCGAAGACATAACTGCGGTGGTATCTAAATGAGAAGACAGTTGACGCTTTGGGGGACCCGCGCGCTGTCGGTGGCGATCGTGGTTGTCGCCGTTCAACACTGGGGGTCGCCGCTCTACAGGCAGTTCGTCGCTCCCAAGAAGGCGACTCCCTACGTCGCGACGGCCAAAGTCAGCGGCGGTAGGTTCGTCATCAGTTTCCACGAGATCGGCGCTCTGGAGGCCGAAAAATCCATGATGGTCAGCTCCGAGATCGACGGCAAGATCATCAAACTTATCTCGGAAGGCGCCGTGGTGGCTGCCGGGGACGTCATCGCGATCCTCGACACGACCAACGTTCGGAATGAAGTGCTTTCCAGAAAGCTCAAGAACAGTCAGGACAGGGCCGAAGTCGGGCGGGCGAAAGCTAAATTGAACATCCTGATCGAGCAGAACAAGACTGTGATTGCGCAGTCTCAGGCCGAGCTCGACTTCAACAAGTCCGAATACGAGCGCGCTCAGAAGAGTTTCGAGAAGAAGAAGCGCCTGGCCGACGAGAAACTGATTCCGCGCGACCAGGTCGATCAGGCGGAAATAGACGTCCGCAGCAAAGAGCTTGCCGTTCGCAAAGGCGAGATGCAGTTGGACCTCAAGAAGAAAGAGGTTCAGTCCGAGGAGGAGCAGAAAAGGGCCGACGTGGCCAACGCCGAGAGCGTCGCCGGCATGTCGAAACTCGATCTTGATAACTGGCAGAACAACCTGAAAAAGGCAATCATCAAGGCGCCGTCAGCCGGAATGGTAGTGCTGACGAGCACGTGGGTGGGCGGCAGCGAACGCCGGAAACTCAAAGAAGGCGACGGCGTTTGGCCCAGAATGAGCATCTGCCAACTGCCCGAGCTTTCGAGCATGCTCGTCAAAGTACAGGTCGGAGAGTCTGATGCGCCCAGAGTGAAACTCGGCATGAAATGTCTAGTGCGACTGGAGGCCGTCCCCAGCAGGACGTTCCACGGCGTCGTCAAAGAGATATCCAGCCTTGCCAGTGAGAAGATGTTCTGGGAGACTGGGGCCGAGCCCGGCAAGAAGAATTTTGAGGTCACGATCGATCTTGAAGAGGCCGATCCCAGGACCTTGAAACCGGGCATGACCGCGGATTTGGAGTTCATCGAGAAGACGCTGGACAAGGCTGTCTACGCCCCGATCGAGGCCGTGCAGGAACGGTCTGGAAAGACGTTCGCCTTCGTCAGGAATGGAAAGCGGTACCAGCGTGTTCTCGTCCAGACCGGCCCGCAGAACGACAACTCTGTCGTGATAACCAAGGGTCTCAAGAAAGGTGACGTGGTCTGTCTGAGAGACCCGACGCGCCCGATGGATCAGCAGGAATCCGGCGCCGCGAACGTCGAGGAAGGCAAGGGCGAGAAGGCCGTTCCGATACCGGAGAAGAACGGGGCCAAGAAGTAGCGATGGGCATACTCGACGCCATCCAAACCGGACTGTCGGAACTCCTTTCCCACAAACTGCGCTCCGCGCTGACAATGCTCGGCGTGATTTTCGGAGTCGCGGCCGTCATAGCGATGGTATCCATCGGCGAAGGCGCCAAACAGGAGGCTCTCGAACAAATCCGGCAGATGGGCATCGACATCGTCCGCGTCAGGCGCGCGGCGACCGCCGGCGAACTCGTCGCCAAAGCGCAGGAGCGTTCTCCATTTGGTCTCAAGTATTCGGACACCGATGGGCTTCGAGAGGTTTGCCAGTTCGCGAAGGGCGTGATACCCATTCGAGAGGTCTTCTCCGACGTGAACGTGCGAGAGAAGCCGGTGTCGGTCAAGATAGTCGGAACGATTCCGGGATATGAGCAGGCCACGCGATCGGTCATCGAGACCGGGCGTTTTCTGATCGACCGGGACGTGCGCGATCACGTTTTCGTATGCGTTTTGGGCGCCGCGGCCAAGCGCGATGTGTTCGGCTTCAACGATCCGATCGGTAAGACTATGAGGATCGGGAGAAACGTCTTTCGTGTGGTCGGGGTTATGAAGCGCAAGGAAGTCGGCTCCGGCAGCGCCTTTTCCGCTATGAAGGACCTCAACTCCCACGTTTACATCCCCATCACCGTCTCGATCACGGATTTCAAGATTCACTCCGTCGAAGCGGTGCCCGCCACCGCTATCGCGGCTGAAAAGCTGTTCAGGAGAATGATGGTGCGTCAGAGCAGGGGCGACAGTCCGCTCAGCGAGGTAATCGTGCAGGTCGAAAGCGATAACGCTACGATCCCGGCGGCTTCCGTCATCCGGTCCGTATTGAACCGCCGGCATAGGGGCATCAGGGACTATGAGATCATAATCCCCGCGGAGCTTCTGCGCCAGAGCTGGCAGACCCAGCGCATTTTCAACATAGTAATGGCGGCAATAGCCAGCATTTCGCTGCTCGTGGGCGGTATAGGCATAATGAACATCATGCTCGCGACCGTGACGCAGCGGACGCGAGAGATCGGCATCCGGCGGTGCGTCGGCGCGACCAGATGGGACATCATCCGCCAGTTCATGCTGGAGGCATTGGTCATCACGTGCTTCGGCGGGCTGATCGGCATCGGGCTGGGAATCGGCGGGGCAAAGGCCATATCCACCTACGCCGATTGGCGGACAGTAGTCTCGATGCAGGCGATTGTCGTTTCCTTCGGAGTTTCAGCGTTCGTCGGCGTCATCTTCGGGCTCTATCCCGCCGTGCGAGCAGCGCTTGTCGACCCGATAGAAGCCCTGAGATACGCTTGACGAACTCCCTCTCCCTGGGAGGGAGAGGGCAGGGGTGAGGGTTGAACCTTGCAGACGAGATGACCCGTGCCGGTGTAGGCGTCATTCCGAGGAACGAGGAATCTGCTTTTCGATCCTTCGGTAGCAGAGCGGCAGCGACGCTGCCGAAGGACGCACAAAGACAGGTAAACCAATGGCCCTAATCGAAGTCCGCGACCTGAAGAAAACCTACGGGATCGGCAGCGTGGACATACCCGCGCTGCGAGGGGTCTCGTTCGCCATAGAGCCCGGCGAGTTCGTGGCCATAATGGGACCATCCGGCTCAGGCAAATCGACGCTGATGAACATCCTCGGATGCCTGGACAGACCGAGCGGCGGAAAGTACCTTCTCGACGGAGCCGACGCCAGCAGGCTCAGCGACCCGGCCCGCGCCGCCGTGAGAAACCGCAAGATCGGATTTGTTTTCCAGAGTTTCAACCTTCTCCCGCGCGCCTCCGCCCTCAAGAACACTCTGCTGCCGATGATGTATTCCTTCGAGCGCAAGGACGTCAAGCTGGCCCGGCAGATACTGAGTTCGATCGGTCTTGGCGACCGCCTCCATCACACGCCCATGCAACTCTCCGGCGGCGAGCAGCAGCGAGTCGCAATTGCCCGCGCCCTCGTGAACGACCCGCCTGTCATCTTCGGCGATGAGCCGACGGGCAATCTGGACACCGCTACCGGCGTGGAGATAATGTCCATCTTCCAGCGGCTCAACGAGCAGGGAAAGACCATCGTCATCGTTACCCACGAGGCCGACATCGCCGCCCACGCCCGCCGCGTTCTGCGGTTTCGGGACGGACTGCTGGAGTCGGATAGTCAACAGTGACCAGTAAACGGTGAACAGTGGCAGGCCCCGTCTAATTCGGCTCAAGACCCTGCCGTCTCGCTGTGCGCGGGTCTCGCTGTGCGCGGGTCTCTGACCCCGCACAAGATGCCGACCGCAGGTCTCCCTCCCTCGGACTCCCTGCGACTCCTCCGACTCCTCCCCCTCAGCTTCTCAACTTAATCCCCAACGGCTTCGGAATCCGCCACGCGGTGATGACCGCGAGGGCCACCCAGAGAAAATCGAAACCGCTCATCATCTCGCGCAATGCGCTGGGGAAAAGTCTGATGAGGGCCGGGGAAAAGATTGGGATATTCACCGGCCGGTGGGCCTCCTGAGCGAGAACATCTTTGAGTTCGAGGTAGAACGTCGCATACTTGCCCGCAACAATCCCCGCAATCGCCGCCAACACCGCGATCAACTGAAGCGGAAGGCCTTTTCGACCGCCTGAGAATATGACGACTCCGAAACCGCACAGCAGGCCGATTCCCCAGGCCATATAGCCGATCTCAAAGTGCGTGTATTTGACTATCAGGCCCCAGGCCGTTCCGCCGATAGCCGCGCCCAGCGCTCCTCCAACCAAACCTGTCAATACGCTGTGAGGGGTGAGCTGTTCGGCCTCCAGGGCCACTTTCACTTCCGAATAGACCTTGTCCACAAGTTGGGACGCTTCGCTCTGGTCCGCGCCCATCTCGACCAGCTTTTGAGTAATCGCCCACGTGTCGGTCCCGGCTTTCAGTTCCTGGACCACGAGGGAAATATAACCCTGAGGGTTCTGCTCCTGAGCGGTGGGAGTCTCATTGCCTTCCAAATACCATACCTCCTGTCATTATTTAACCGGACAACTCCGTCCGGCGCACAGTTCAACCTAACTTATGCACACGCCGGCCAACCTCCTCCTTAAGATTTAACGACGAGGAAAGGCGGCTCAGCATTACAGATCAGATCAATCGCCCAAATATTCCGTGTTTTCGTCCTTTCGTGCTTTCGTGATTAACTCCCCACGTACTTGGGACGCGCCCGTCTGCAATCGCGGGACTCTTTGCTCTTTCCTGTTTTCCTCGTTAAACGGCTACCTCACCAGTCTCATCGAATTCAGAATAACGCTCAAGCTGCTGAACACCATCGCCCCCGCCGCTATCAGCGGATGGACGTAACCGAGAAACGCAAGGCAGATTGCGGCGCAGTTGTAGCCGAAAGCCCAGGCCAGGTTTTGCCGGATTATCCCGTACGTCAGCTTTGCCAGGTCCAACACCCACGGGATACGCGACAGATCATCTCCAAGCAGCGTAACGTCGCTCGACTGCCGCGCCAGGTCGGCGCCTCCGCCGGTCGCTATGCCCACGTCGGCTTCGCCGAGAGCGGGCGCGTCGTTTATCCCATCCCCCACCATCGCCGCTCCGCCCAGCGCTTGCCGGGCCTTTCGGACCGCTTCAGCTTTCTGGTCAGGCCGCCGCTCGAAGAGAACGTCATCCACACCCAACTCTCTTGCAAGCCGCACGGTCGGGCCCTCGCGGTCGCCCGAAATGACGGCGGTCCGAATCCCCTCCGCCCGCAGCGCCTCGATTGCCGCGCGCGCCTCCGGGCGGACTTTGTCGTCGAGCGAAATGGCGACACGGACCTCACCATCCCAGCCGGCGTACACGGTAGTGAGCCCGTCCGGCGTCGAAAGCAGCATTTGCGGCATCCGATGCTCTTCGGCGAGCAGCCCGACTGAGCCGGCGGTTACGAGCTTCGCATCGCCGTCGAGAGTCACCAGACCCTGCACCCCCATACCCGGAAATACGCGAAGCTCGCTTACATCGCCAAGGCGAATCCCCTGGGCGCGCGCCGCCTCGACAATCGCGTTCGCGATAACGTGTCCGCTCCCCATCTCAACCGACGCCGCCCACGCCAGGGCTTCGTTCTCAGGGACGCCCGCCGCGCTAATCCGCGAGACCGACATTCGGTTTTCAGTGAGAGTTCCCGTCTTGTCGAAGAAGACTTGCCTGATCTTCGGCAACCGCTCCAGTATCTCGCCCGATCGGATCAACACGCCGGCCCGAGCGGCCTTCCCTATCGCCAGGCAGGCCGCAACCGAGGTCGCTATCCCGAGCGCGCACGGGCAAGCCACGACGAGCACAGCCAACGCCGACAGCCCGGCCTTTTCCATATCCCCGCGCGCCGCGCCCCAGTAAAGCCACGCGGCGGCCGACGCAGCCCACACGACCGGTATGAAGACCGACGACACCCGTTCCATCAGCAGCTCGACCGGCGCCCGGTTCCGCTGCGCCTGGCGCACGGCGTCCTGAATCCGCGCGAGGAGCGAGTCCGACTTCGCCGCGGTCGCCTCCACAGTCAACAAGCCGTCGCAGCTCACGCTTCCGCCGAAAACCTCCTCCCCTGGACCACACGCGCGCGGCCGGGCCTCTCCGGTGAAGGCGGACTCCTCAACCAGACAGCGCCCCGAGACAATACGTCCGTCCACCGGAATCCGCTCGCCGGGTTTCACGACCATCATATCTCCCGGAACGACCTCATCGCACGGTATCTCCTCCTCGCGCCCGTCACGCGCCACTCGCGCCGTGTCGGGCGTCAGATCGATCATCTCCTGAATCGCCCGCGAGGTCCTGACCCGCGCCGCCGCCTCCAGAAGCCGGCCGAACGTGACGATGAGCAAAAGCATTGTCGCGGTGTCGAAGTACACCTCGCCGGGGCCGCGGACAACGTGGGCCGCGCTTACGAGAAAAGCCGCCAGCGACCCGGTCACGATGAGCGCATCAGCGCTCAGCCGGAGGCGCCTCAAATCCCTGATCGCCCCCACTGCGAATGGCCCGCCGAGGATGATCATCGCCGGAGTCGAAAGGATGAGCATGGCCCAACGCAGGCCGTTCACCGCCGACGCGCCGATCTCCGCCGCCGATTGCGCGTAAAGGACGACGGCGATCATCATCACGTTCATCGCCAGGAACGCGCCGACGCCGAGCCGGATCAGTATCCACGCGGCAATCCCTTCCTCGCCCCGCGCGCCGGCTATCTGCTCCACGAGATAGCAGCCGCGGCAGCAGTAGCTGCGCTCGCCGCCGGGCGAGTACCCGCGGCCGGCGAACGGAAGTCCGCAGTAGGAGCAGGAGTTCTGAGTTCTGAGTTCTGAGTTCTGAGTCATGGCGCCGCACGTGAACAGCAGGGTGGAATACCTTCCGCCGCCGGTCGTGCCGCTGTCACTACGACCCGGCCCAAAGTGAGCAGACCGATCATAATTACAATACAGCCCGCGGCCTTCATCCCAAACCTCGCAAATCTGCGGTCGAGGCCCACGCCGAAAAGCCCAACGGCGAGAAGTCCGGGGGCCGTGCCTAGCCCGACCCCGGCCATCAGCGCCATTCCGTAAGTGACGTTGTGCGACGCGGCCGCGGCGGCGAGCATCGCCAGCGGAAGCGGGCACGGCAGGAATCCGACGCCCAGGCCAAGAGTCAACGCCGCGGCCGGGCCGGGACTTGCCAGTACCGGCGCGAACAAACCGCGAACCACGCCCATATCCGATATGCGCCGCAAAGGCCCTATCGACGGAATCCTCACCCCGACCATCGAAAGGCCGAACACGACGGTAATAAGCCCCCCCGCCGCGCGCAGCGCCGCGGCGGCGAGCGAGGTGTCTTTCAACAAAACGATCCCAAGCGCCGAGGCCAGCGCCCCCAGGAACATGTACGTGAAGGTCTTGCCGATCACAAAAAGCGCCTGCCTCAACGTCGCCAGTCGCCGGTGTGACGACCTCGCAAGCTGCAGCGGAAATCCCCCGCACATCCCCAAACAATGCGGCGTAGCGGCAAATCCTGCCGCAAGACCGACAATAAATGCGCCCCAAACGCTCGCGATCATGCCCAAACTTTCACCCTCACCCCAACCCTCTCCCTCAAGGGAGAGGGAGTTCTTGTCCTCGACTCTTTCGACTCCTTCGACTCTTTCGACTCCTTCTGCCCAGTTTACCCCAAAAATATGCTCAGCGGTAGGTGTAGGAAATCCGTGTGTAGGAAATCCGCTGCAAACATATAATACATACTGGATTGGCGGCCAAGCGGACGTACAGCCGTAATCCCGGTGTTTCAGGAGTCTTGCTCCCGAAACCGCAAGAGGAGACCATATCGTAGTGCGCATCTCGCGACGAGGCTTTCTACAGGGAATCGGAGTGTCATTCGGCGGATTTGGCCTGATGACCCTCGGGTACGACCGCCTGGTCCCCTACATACACCAACCCGACGAGCTTGTGCCCGGCGTTTCCACGTGGTATGCAACGAGCTGCCGCGAATGCCCCGCCGGCTGCGGCATGGTCCTGCGGAGTAGAGAGTCCCGCGTCGTGAAGTGCGAGGGAAACCCGCATCATCCCGTCAACCGGGGGAGGCTTTGCGCCCGCGGCCAGGCCGCGCTTCACGGGCTTTACGACCCGGACCGCATCAAAGGGCCGCTTCGCCGAGATAGTTCCGGCGAATTCACAGCAGCGAAATGGGACGAAGCCGTCTCCGCCGTCGGCGCGGAATTGAAAGGCAAGCGTATCGCCTTCGTCACTGACCTGCAGACCGGCTCACTCGCCTCGTTGACGCGCGAATGGCTTGCCGCACTCGGTTCCGATCGCCTCGTCACGTACGAGCCGATCGACTATGAAAACATAAAGACGGCGGCGGGCGGAGTTGTGCCGTCGTTCAACATCGCGGCGGCGGACCATCTGATCTCCTTCGGCGCGGATTTTCTGGAGACCTGGATTTCGCCGGTGGAATACGCCCGCCGGTTTGCCGAGATGCGGCAGATAAAGAACGGCAAACGCGCCAGGTTTGTTTATGTCGGGCCACGAATGTCCATGACCGCCGCGAACGCCGACGAGCGGATTATTGTCCCGCCGGGGGCGGAAGCGCAAGTAGCTGAAGCGTTTTCTCCAAAATGGCTGGGCGTTGCGTACGACCCGCTGACTCCGGTGGCGCACAAGTACGGCCTGGACAAGAGAAGTCTGTCGCGAGTGTCGAACGAGTTCATACACGCGAAGGCTCCGCTGGCGCTTCCGGGCGGCTCCGCTGAAACTGCTCGCGCCTCGATGGCCCTGAATGCGCCGGAAACATCGAGCGAAGCCAAGTGGCGTTCGCCGACCGGCCTTGCTGACCCGGGCAGGCCGCATGCGGTCACGCACATTTCAAGCCGAAGCGAGATGACAGCCCTCACCGCCGATATGGAAGCCGGCAAGATCGACGCTCTGGTTGTCTTCGGCGCAAATCCAGTCTACTCGCTTCCCCAGTCCGCCGGATTCAAAGAAGCTCTGAAACATGTGAAGACCGTTGTCAGCCTGTCGAGCTACATGGACGAAACCACGGCGCAGGCGCACTGGGTCCTGCCTTCAAGCGCTCCGCTCGAAACGTGGGGGGATTACTCGCCCTACCCGGACACCATCAACCTGATGCAGCCTGTGATGGGACAGCTTTTCGACACAAAACAGACCGGCGACATACTTATCGAATTGGCAAAGGCGTCGGGCGTCGAGCCTCGTTCCGTGTTCCATGCCGAAACCTTCTACGATTACCTCCGCCGTAGGTGGGGAATCGCAATTGCACCCGGCGAAGCACAGGGGGCCGGCTCCCCTGAGTGGGAAAGCCACGTCCAGATCGGCGGGCGCTGGCCCGGTTCCGGCGAAGCGGCTACGCCCACAACCGGTTACCAGACGATGGGATGGTCGGTCGAACCAATACCTTCCGCCGTTCCGGCGCCGCCTCCTACTGCTCCGTCGGACATGTCCGACAGGCCTGACTTGTCCGACATTTCCCCACGAAAGGGCGACATAAAACTCCACGCCTACCCGCACATTTACTTCTACGACGGCCGCGGCGCAAATCGGCGCTGGCTCCAGGAGATGCCCGATCCGATCATCCACGGAGTCTGGGGGACTTGGGCGGAGCTTCATCCGCGTACGGCCAGTAAGCTCGGCGTGGAGACCAACGACCTGATCGACATCTCCCGCCGCGGCGCGGCCATCCGCGTGCCAGTGTACGTCACGAGCGGCGTCGCGCCCGACACCGTCGCCGTCCCGATCGGCGAGGGACACGAGGAGTACGGGCGCTACGCCAGGGGCATCGGCGCCAACGTTCTGCCGCTGCTCGATACCGAAAGCCCGACAGTCGAGATAACGCCGGCCGGCGAATCGAAATGGCTTACGCGCATCAAGGGCGCCATCAGTCAGAACGGGAGGAATATCGTTCAGACCACGCCGCTGGACAAACCGTTCAGACGCGAAGAGGAGATCGCGCTCCCGTTGCCGGCCGGCTACAAGTGGAAAGACTTCTATCCCGGGCACGAGCACGCCGGTCATCGTTGGGCGATGGCCATCGACCTCGACAAATGCATCGGCTGCGGCGCGTGCGTCACGGCCTGCTACGCGGAAAACAATCTTGGAGTAGTGGGGCCGGACGGCATTTACCGCAAACGTGAGATGTCCTGGATTCGCATCGACCGCTACGTCGACTGGAAGTCGCAAAGCCCGATTCTCTTCCAGCCGATGCTCTGCCAGCATTGCGACGCCGCGCCCTGCGAGCCGGTCTGCCCGGTGTATGCCTCGGCGCACAGCGAAGAGGGCGTGAACATGCAGATCTACAACCGCTGCGTCGGCACGCGCTACTGCGCCAACAACTGCCCGTACAAGGTGCGGCGGTTCAATTGGTTCGACTACGAATGGCCGTCTCCGATGCACTATCAACTCAACCCCGACGTGACTGTCCGCAGCCGCGGGGTAATGGAGAAGTGCACGTTTTGCATACAGCGCATCCGCGAGGCTGAAATCGTCGCCAAACACGAGGGCCGCAAACTGAAAGACGGCGACATCGTTCCCGCCTGCGCGCAAACCTGCCCGACCGGCGTATTCGCATTTGGAGACCTTATGGACCCCGACTCGCAGGTTTCCAAAGCGTTCAGAGACGACCCTCGCGCATACCAGGTCCTCGCGGAGCTCAACACAAAGACGGCGGTGTTGTATTTGAAGAAAATCGTGGAGGGTTCTTAGGGTTCCAAGGTTCTAAGGGTTTGTAAGATTGATAGGCGAACCTGCTCCCTCCCCATTCAGGGGAGGGTTGGGGTGGGGTTTCATTCAACCCTCAACACTCAACATGACACAGCAGACTGACAACTTCAACCGAATAGACGATGAGGTTCTGGCCTCGCTTGGCAAATGGTCGCCGGGGTACAAGATCGCCGTCGGCGTCTGCGCCCTGCTCGTCGTCGTCGGGATCATCGCGTACTCATTCCAGTACCGCATCGGCATGGGCGTCACCGGTCTTTCCGTGCCGATAAGCTGGGCAACCTATATCACAAACTTCGTCTTCTGGATAGGAATCGCTCACGCCGGCACGCTCATCTCCGCGATACTCTTCCTGTTCCGCACGAGCTGGAGAAACCGCATCAACCGTGCGGCGGAGGCAATGACCGTTTTCGCGATAATGACCGCCGGCCTGTTCCCGCTCATCCACCTCGGCCGGGTCTGGGTCTTCTACTGGATACTCCCCTACTTCAACTGGCGGCATCTCTGGCCGAACTTCAAGTCCCCGCTCGTCTGGGACGTGATCGCGGTCAGCACATATTTCACGATCAGCACCCTCTTCTTCTATCTCGGGCTTGTCCCGGACCTCGCCACCGCAAGAGACCGGACCCAGGACGGCCGGCGGAAGAAGATGTATACGATTCTCGCGATGGGTTGGACCGGCAGGTACGACCAATGGCGGCACTACGCCCGCGCCTATCTTGCCCTTGCGGCCCTGGTGACGCCGCTCGTGATTTCCGTGCACAGTGTAGTTTCCTGGGACTTCGCCATGGCGGTCGTCCGCGGCTGGCACACGACGATCTTTGCGCCCTACTTCGTCGCCGGCGCGATCCACTCGGGGCTCGCCACCGTTATTCTCCTGCTCATTCCGCTTCGGAAGGCCCTCAACCTGGAGCGTCTGTTCAGCCGATACGCGATCGAGCAAATGGCCCTGCTGATGATATTCACAGCGTCGATCATCGGCTACGCGTACTGCGTCGAGGGCTTCATGAGCTGGTACAGCGCGGACAAGTTCGAGCGGCAGTTCAACATCTTCCGCGCCTGGGGCTCGTGGAACTACAGCCCGCTTTTCTGGGCGATGATCACCTTCAACGTGGTCGTGCCGTTCACGTTCTTCTTCAAGAAGCTCAGGACCAATCTGAAATACCTCTTCGTCGCCTGTCTCCTCGTGCAGATTGGCATGTGGTTGGAGCGATTCGTCATCATCGTTGTATCCCTCGCTCACGACTATCTGCCTTCCACCTGGGCCGTTTATGCGCCGAGAACAGTGGAGATTCTGGTCACGGGCTTCTCGTACGGCTTCTTCACCGGCCTGTTTCTGGTCTTTGTCAGGCTCTTCCCATCGGTCCCGATGAGCGAGGCCAAGGATGACGCTCTGCCCAAGGAGGTCGAGGCATGACGGAAGAGACCCCATGCGTCGTCGCGCGATTCGAGGACTATCACGCTTTCGTAGAAGCTCTGCGAGCGCTGAAAGAGTCCGGGGTTTACCGCTATGAGGCTTATGGCCCCACAAATCTCGACAGAATAGAGGACCTCATGGCGAAAAAAGGCAGCGGCGTGCGGATTTGGTCTACGTTCGGCGCTCTCGTGGGACTTGCGACCTTCTGGCTCGTGTGCGTTCTCAGCGCGCTGATCTATGCCATCATCGTCGGCGGCAAGCCGCCGATCTCGAACATTCCTTACGTCATCCCGGCTTACGAGGGCACGATCCTCCTCGGTGGCATCGCCGCCTTCATAGCAA
Source organism: Armatimonadota bacterium (assembly GCA_030649165.1). Taxonomy (GTDB): domain Bacteria; phylum Armatimonadota; class UBA5829; order UBA5829; family JAUSEB01; genus JAUSGG01. The sequence continues at coordinate 11,026 of JAUSGG010000162.1, read as the reverse complement.
TCCTCGCGTACGCCCGCTTCGGCCCCCGCAAACCGCCGGCCTACTACGACCCCCGATTCAGCGGAGACAGCTACGGCATCGCCGTTTTATGCAAAGGCAAAGAGAAAGCAAGAGTGGCCGAAATGCTGAGCGGTTTGGGAGCAGTAGACACGAAGGAGGTGGAGGCGTGACCCTGTCGTCATTCTTCTGTCCTCAGTCCTCTGCCTGGGCCTGGTTTCTCATTGCCTTCGTGCTGTTTGCCGGCGTCACGACCGCCATGCTCGCGTGGGCCGCGGTGTTCAGGGTCGCTCAAGCCCGTTGGGCCGCGAGCGTGAATCGTATAGCGCAGTCGGCGATCTATTTTACGCCGTTTTCCGTCCTGGTCCTGCTGCCTGTTCTTGTCGGCGTGCGATGCTGCGCTCCGTGGGCCGGCCATCCCGTTCCGGGCAAAGAGGCCTGGCTGAACGTCCCGTTTTTCGTCATTCGCGAGATCGTCTGCCTGGGCGCGCTGTGGACCCTGTGCTTCCTGATGGTTCGCTGGAGCCTGAACGCCGACGCAAAGAGCGCGAGAGGAGAGCCCATCACTCACCGCGATCACCATCGGCTCAATGCCATCTCCGTGGCCGTGATCATGGTTTACTGCGTCGTGTCTTCAGTAGTCGCGTACGACTTCATAATGTCGCTGGACCCGGAGTGGGTCAGCACGATGTTCGCGCCCTATTTCTTCTGCACCAATCTCTATGCGGGAATGGCCGTTATGATCCTCCTGGCCGCGGCGCTGCGCCGCGGGCTGGGAGCGGAGAAACACCTGGGACCCTCGCAATTCCACGACATGGGCAACCTGCTGCTGGCGTTCTCGCTTTTCGATATGGGACTGTTCTTCGCGCAATACCTGACCATCTGGTACGGAAACCTGCCCGAGGAGACACCCTTCCTCGTGCTTCGATACTACCGCGGACCCTGGCCGTGGTTGGGCTGGACCGCCTTCATCCTCGGCTACGCAATCCCGTTCTTGTTCCTGCAGAGCCGCCGGCTCAAACAGAACCCGCGCTGGCTTGCGCCGGTGGCCGTGTTGGCGCTGGTCGGATTTGCGCTGGAAAGATACGTGCTGATCGTGCCTTCGCTCCAGCCTGACAAGCTGTTGCTCTTCCACCCACACAGCGTCGTGGTCATACTTCTGTTTGTTCTCTTCATCTACACGACGCTCCGTTTCTTCAAGCTCTACTCCCCCGTCTCCGCGGCGGACGCGGCTCTTGCGGAGATGAAACCAGCGGAGGAGCAGGTATGACTCATACCTCATACCTCATGCCTCATACCTGGGTTCGGAGGCCGACGCTCGTCCTCTTCCTTGTGGTCCTGACGATCGCCGTGGTCGCCGCCGCAAGGTTGCGCTCCCTCCAGCCCGGTCCGGAGCAGCCGATCCCGTTCAGCCATCGCGTGCACGCCGGAGACAAGGAGATAGGCTGCTTCTTCTGCCATCAATTCGCGATGAACTCATCGAACGCGGGCATGCCCTCTGTGGAAAAATGCCTGTTGTGTCATAATGTCATAGCCATGAGGTTTCCACCCATAGCGAAGATCCATACGTACTACAGCAGAGACGAAGGCATTCCCTGGAAACGGGTTAACCGTGTGCCCGACTTCGTCCACTTCAGCCATGAGCCGCATCTGGCACGAGGATTCGACTGCGGTCGATGCCACGGCAACGTGCGCGAAATGGACAGGGTCAGCCAGGCGAATGTGTTCACGATGGACTTTTGCATAAAGTGCCATCGACAGAACAAGGCATCGCAATCGTGCTTTGTGTGTCATTATTAGCTGTTGGTTGATGGTTGGACCCCACCCCGACCCTCCCCTGAATGGGGAGGGAGCGGGTTGACGGTTGACGGTTCACGGGCAGACGCGCGGGACAGAAACCCCCTCTCCCTGGAAGGGAGAGGGATGGGGTGAGGGTTGAACGTAAGGCAGGAGCGAACGTTTATGCTTCGGGACCCGCTTTTCGTCCCGAAGCACACGAAAGGCAGACCAATGCCCGAAGGGCGGTTCTGGGAAAAAGAATACAGTTCGGCCAGAGTCTGGCTGGCCGGTGGGGCCGTGTGGATGGCGATCGGAACGCTCGCCGGGCTCGGCAGCGCCATACACCTGGTCGCGCCCGACTTCTTCGCCAACATTCCGTGGCTGGAGTTCGGGCGCATACGCCAGGTCCACGTCAACACCGTGCTCTTCGGCTTCGTCGTCCAGATGCTGATCGGCTGCGCGCTGTACATAATGCCGCGCGTGCTGGCCACGAAACTGTTCAGCGAGCCTTTGGCGAACCTCGCCGCGTTGTTCTTCAACGCCGGCGTCGTCCTCGGTGACATCGGGCTTATGGCGGGCTACACCCAGGGTCGGGAATACGCCGAGTATATCTTCCCCGCGGACGTATTGCTCGTAATCGCCCTGGTAATGGTGGCGGTGAACATGGTTATGACCCTCGTTCGCCGCAACGAGCAGCTTCTTTATGTGTCGTCCTGGTATTTCGCCGGCGCCATAGTATGGACCGTTTTCATGTATCCTCTCGGCAACGTGATGTGGCATCCGGCAACCGGCGCGGAGACAGGAATCACCGACGCCATTTTCCTGTGGTTCTACGGGCACAACGTGTTCGGGCTCCTCGTCACGCCTCTCGCGGTCGGGATTGCCTACTATATGTTCCCGCGCATCGCCGGCGCGCCGCTCTACAGTCAGGCGCTATCGATCATCGGTTTCTGGTCGCTGCTGCTCTTCTACACGCACATCGGCGCGCACCACCTGATCCAGGCGCCGATACCCACCTGGCTGAAGACCGTCTCCATAATAGACAGCTTCGCTATGATGCTCCCCGTCGCGACCGTTCTGGTCAACCAGTGGTACACCGCGCGAGGAAGGTTCGGCAGATTTCTGACGAACCCGTCAGCCAAGCTGATGCTCGTAGGAACGATATGGTACGCTATCGTCTGCATTCAGGGGCCGTTGCAGTCGCTGGCAGTCGTGCAGAGGGTCACGCACTTCAACAACTGGGTCGTCGGCCACGCGCACATCGCCGTCCTGGGATTCACCGGGTTCATAGCTCTTGGCGGAATGTACTACGTGCTGCCGTACGTGACCGGGCGCAGGGTCTACAGCGAAAAACTGATCAACATTCAATACTGGCTCATCCTGCTCGGACTGCTCGATTTCTTCATCGTCCTGACGATCGCGGGGCTGATCCAGGGACAGGACTGGTTGAACGGCGCCACCGTTTACCGCACGGTTCCGCAGATGAAGCCCTACATGACGCTTCGATTGGCGGGCGGACTTATGATCATCACCGGCGCGTTTGTCGGCGTGTACAACGTGCTCATGACGTTCCGCAAAGGGGAGCCGATTAACCCATGAGCGCTCTGTGGACCAAAACCAGGGCATTTGTCGGTTCGCCCGCGGCTGTGATCGTCGCGGGGAGCATGCTCGTGCTCGTCGCGGCGACCTTCGCAACAGTCCTATGGCCGGTTTACACGATGAAGCATAAGCCGTCTTCCCTGTGGCGGCCGAATCGAACGCTGGAGGACGAGGGCCGCCTTCGCTACATCGCAAACGGCTGCACGTATTGCCATTCGCAGTACGTCAGGCCGCAGGATTGGGGAATCGGGGCCGAACGCATCGCCGAATCGGGCGACTACCACCAGCAGCAGCCGCACCTTCTCGGATCGGAACGGACCGGCCCCGATCTCTCACAGGAGGGCGGCGAGCACTCCGACGATTGGCACTTGGCGCACTTCATCAATCCGCGGTTCACCCGTCCGCGCTCGCTGATGCCGAGATTCGCCTTCGAGGGAGATCGAAACATCAAAGCCCTGGTCGCCTATATGCAAAGCCTCGGCGGCAAGAACGCCGACGCCCGTGTGGCCGCCCAGAAGCGTTTCCACGCCGAAGCCATCGCGGCCTATCGAAAAGGGCCGGACGAGAACATCGAATGGCTTCACTCGCGCGTGCCTCGGAGTTGGCGGGCAATGCCAACCGAGAGTCCGGTGACCGACGCCTCGGTCGCGCGCGGCGAGAAGGTCTACCAGGACTACTGCATCGGCTGCCACGGCCCGGTGGGCGACGGTGAAGGCCCCGCCGCGCGTTACCTTGAGCCTCGGCCCGTGAATTTCACCACGCTCAGACGCCACTTGATAGACCGCAAGTACATCGGAGGTATACTGTACTACCAGATCATGAACGGCATAACCGGCACGGCTATGCCTTACTTCAAAAAGGACCTGGAGTCGGCCAAGATTTGGGACGTGTCGAACTACCTGGAGAGGAATTTCATTGGCCACACGGACGACAAATACCCGGACGTCGGCATACCGGCGTCCTATGAAGGCAAAGAGGCCGGTCCGGTGACGGACCAGCCCGCGCCGGAACCGCCATCGAGGAGTGTCGCCCCATGACCTTCCTGGACATCTGGATCGCGTACGCCATAGTCGGAACGACAATCTTCTCCGCGGTCTTTGTTTGGGCCGTGCGAAGCCGCCAGTTCACGGAACTGGACCGGCAGCGATACATCGCGCTGAACGCGGCCGATCTGCGCGAACACGGCGACGCGGGCCGAAGGCCGAACAGGATCGACCGTTACACCTGGCTCGGCCTTCTTCTGATCACGTTCGCGCTCATGGCCGCCGCCGTCTGGCTGGGCGCCAACGCCCGTCGGTCGCCAACCAACAACCAACAACTAATAACCAACAACCGGTGATGTGATGGAACTCAACCCGATATACGTAAACATAGTCGCCACCATCGCAATCGCCGCCGGCCTCATTCTCGCGGGCTGGTGGATCGCCGGCCTGTACTGGGTCCACAGCAGAAAAGAGGAAAAGGAACTGCCGGAGGTCGAACTGCCGGCCAACCTGCACGAGGTCTTCACGGGGGTCCCGCCCGTGTTGGTTATGTTCTACCTGTTCATAACCATATCCGCCATAGCCTACGTGCTCTACATTTGGCTGTCGGGAGTGACATACTGATGCCCGAGACACACGATCATAAGCATCCCGAGGTACCGAAAGACGTCCACCCGGAGATTCCTGAGCAGACGCAGGATCCGTCGTTCCGGAGATGGTGGGTGGGAGGCTGGCCGGCCGCTCTGCTGACCGCGGGCGCCACTATCGTCTGGTGCCTGCTGATCTACGCCCTGATACACGACAGGCCGGCTGAATGGAAGTACGGCGTTACGCCGTACGTGCCCGCGGAGTCGATCGTCTCCTCGGAGCCGCCGCCTCGCGGCAGAGTCCCAAACCAGGTCGTCCTTCCCCGCAAGACACCCGGAGGTCCGAATGCGACACGTTAGCGCTCCGTTTCACAAGTTCAATGACGTGTTGACCTCACCCCAACCCTCTCCTACAAGGAGAGGGGGTGTCCCCCCTCCTCTCAGGAGGGGGTTAGGGGGAGGTCCTCCCGCCGCGAAGATAGAGGTCGTTCCCCCTCCTCCCAGGAGGGGGTTAGGGGGAGGTCCTCAACGCCGCGCAATATCGATCTTCCGGAACGCGGCCGGCCTCCCAACCAGAATCCTGCTCGCCTGCGCCGCCGCGCTCCTTTGCGCCTCCTGCGGCCCCCGCATGAACATCCAGCGGTCGATCAAACCCTACGAGATCCAAATGCCGCGGCAGCCCGTCGGCTCCGTGCCCACCACCGGAACACTGCAAACCCTCACCGCCCAGCAATCGAAACTCGCGAAAAGCCCCGTCCCGCCAACCGCCGTTAACCTGGCGAACGGCAAGATATACTACGGCTACTATTGCCTGATGTGCCATGGGGAAAAAGGTGACGGCGACGGCCCCGTCGGCCAAAGCTACGTCCCGAAACCGACGGACCTATCCTCTCAAGCAATCGCGGCAATGAACGACGGCGAGCTGTATCGCCGAATGCTGAGCGGGACCGGCCACGACCCCGTCATGAGCCAGACCGTCCTGCCCGAACACCGCTGGCCGTTGGTTATGTATCTGCGCTCCTTCACCCCAAGACCGAAGCCCTGAGCAAAGGAGTCGGATGAGTCGGCGGAGTCGAAAGAGTCGAAGGAGTCGAGCGAGGTCTCGGAATCCTGCGGATGGAGACGAGTGACAGATGAAAAAGAGAACGGTGGTGTCGTCCTGGGTCTACCTTGTGTTGTATATCGGCGGGCTCGTTGTGGAAATCGCGGATATCTTCACGGTAAGCACAACGTACAGATCACCTTTTCTGCATTACTCGATCAGAATTGGTGGCCCGGCTGCCATGGTGGCGCTGTACTGGAGCCTACTGAGAAGGCGGCGCTGGGCCTGGTTCGGGTTGATCGCTATGTACACGGCTCTGTCGTGCGCGTCCGTGATCCTATCTATTCATCTAGATTCCGTGATGGTGTTAATGATAGCGGTCCCGCTCGCATTTCTCATTACTGATCCGCCCAAGCGCTGGGCGAAGCGAAACACCTCCACGGAGATTGATGACCACGCGCACGGCGACCAGGAAAGAGCGAGCCAATGGAACCGATAGCCCGGCCATCTGGTCGCGGCGCCGACTGCCGACCCATCACCCACCCCGCCGTCCGTACACCCGCGAATGCCGCTCGTGCGCCCTCCAATTGCTCGTATACCGCTCCGCCAGCGCCTTATCGCGCACGATCAGAACGTTCTCCGCGTTCCTCTCTTCCGCCGCCCGCGTGAAGTTGAAAGAGCCGGTTATGACCGTCACGCCGTCGATAACCATCACCTTGTTGTGCGCAATGGCGTGCGCCGAGTCGATCCTGGTCGGTATCCCGGAATTGCGGAAAAAGACCGCCGAGGAGTACTTCTGCGTCAATTGGCTGTCGTCCAGGATGACCTGAACCTTGACCCCCCTCTTGTGCGCGTTGAGCAGCGCTTTGGCGATCGGCGCGGACGTAAACGAGTAAGCCTGCGCCAGGACCGTCCGCCGCGCGCCGCCTATTGCTTTGACGATCGCCGCCGTCGCTCCGCCCCTCGGCGAGAAATACACCCGCCACGCCCCGCCGGTCGAACTCCCGGCAGGCTTTGCCGATCCCAACGGAAACCGCACCGACGCCGCGGAGAATATCGCTATCAAGACTACTGCGCCCAACAGGGCCGGGGAACGTCTCATCTGGTTACCTCCATTGCCGACTCAGGGTAGAGTTATCTCCGCAACAGAATAAGACCTTGTTTCCGCGAAACCGCGCCCTCCGCAGTCGGCGCAGGCCGACTTCGTGTAGTCGTTGCCGTGGTTTCAACCGCCGGGTCTCCGTTCATCCGTGTTTATCTGTGTTCTGCGTTCTTCCCTGAACCCCACCTTCCTTTTCCCAATCGCATTCCCAATCGCAGGGCTTTTCCGCCGGGCCGGACGAATGGTATAATTAACTGGCAATCACTGCGAGAGGAGTCACGGCGACGCACGACGTCATAATAATCGGCGGTGGACCGGGCGGGATGACGGCAGCGATCTACGCGGCCCGGGCCAGGCTGGAAACTTTACTCATCGAAAAGCTGTTCCCGGGCGGTCAGTTGATGATCTCCGACCACATCGAGAACTACCCCGGGTACGCCAGCGGCGTATCGGGGCCGGAGCTTTCGGCGCAGATGCGCGAGCAGGCCGAGAAGTTCGGCATGGAAACTCTGCTGGCCCAGGTGGAGTCCGTGGATTTCTCAGGCACGGAAAGAGTCATCGTGACGAGCGAGGGCGAGAGCCGGACCAGGACCGTTATCATCGCCACCGGCGCGAGCGCCCGCAAGCTGAACGTTCCTGGGGAGCAGGCGTTGCAGGGCCGCGGAGTCTCCTACTGCGCCACTTGCGACGGGGCGTTTTTCAAAGACAAGGACCTCGCGGTGGTCGGCGGCGGCGACACAGCCGTCGAGGACTCCATCTTCCTGACGCGATACGCCAGAAAAGTCAGTATTGTCCACCGCCGAGATGCGTTTCGGGCGGCGAGGATCATTCAGGAGCGCGCCCTCAACAACCCCAAGATCGAAGTCGTCTGGAACACCGTTGTCGAGAAGATCGAAGGCAATCACGCCGTGCAGAATCTGCGGATTCGCAACGTCGTCAGCGATGAGATCAGCGATCTGCCCGTTGACGGCGTGTTCGTTCTGATCGGCGCGGAGCCCAATCTCGCGTTCCTGGGCGGACAGGTGGCCGTCGATGAGAGCGGCTATATCATCGCCGATGAGAACATGCGGACCTCCGTCCCCGGTGTATTCGTCGCCGGCGATATCCGCCAGAAATCGCTTCGCCAGATCGTCACCGCCTGCGCGGACGGCGCCATCGCCGCCATGTCCGCCGAGAAATACATAGAAGCGATGAAGTAGGTTGTCAGTTGTCAGTCGAACGGTTGACGGTTTACGATCCGTAATCTGAAATCTGCATCTTCCGATCCTTCGGTAGCAGAGCGCAGCGCCGCTGCCGAAGGAGGCGAAGCGTCTTAATGGGGTATTGCAGGAATGCGCAAGAGTATACTTCTCATTACGGCGGCAATTGCGGTCGCCGGTCTCATTGTCTGGGCGGCATCTGACAGGCACACTTACGCCAAAGGGGGCGGCAAAGCAGAGATGATAAACATATTCAACGCTGAAACGGGACAGGTCGAGAAGGTCAAGCCGGTACGGAAGACCGACGAAGAGTGGAAGAAACTCCTCACGCCGGAGCAGTTCGAGGTCACTCGACTCAAAGGTACCGAGGCGCCGTTTGTCAACACTTGCTCGGTCCCGGCGCACGGCAAGGTCGGCATATACAAATGCGTCGGCTGCGGAACCGACCTATTCAAGTACGACAAGAAGTTCGAATCCGGCACGGGCTGGCCCAGCTTCTGGCAGCCGGTCTCGGACCTGAACGCGAAGTATGAGTCCGATAATAGCCTCGGACGGCAGCGCACGGAAGTCCTTTGCGCCCGCTGCGGCGCGCACCTCGGACACGTCTTTGATGACGGTCCACCCCCCACCGGCAAACGTTACTGCATCAATTCCGTCGCATTGAAACTGGTGGAGGCCAATGCCCGGGCCAAATCCGAGAAGGCCACATTCGCCGCCGGATGCTTCTGGGGGATCGAGGCGTCCTTCCGACAGTTACTGAGCAAGGGAGTGTTGTCCACCCGGGTCGGTTACACCGGCGGTCATGCCAAGAACCCGACTTACGAGGACGTTTGTTCCCACACGACCGGGCACGCCGAGGCCGTCGAAGTGACGTACGATCCGTCAAAGATCAGCTATAGTGATTTACTCAAGGTCTTCTGGGAGATACACGACCCTACGACGTACCACAGACAGGGGCCGGACGTAGGCTCTCAATACCGTTCGGCGATCTTCTACCACACACCCGAGCAGCGAAGGCTGGCCGAGGAGTCCAAAGCCGAGTTGGAGAAGTCGAAGCGGTTCAAAGACAAAATCGTCACCGAGATCGGCCCGGCTGCTGAGTTCTACCCGGCGGAGGAGTACCACCAGCGGTACTACGAGAAATCCGGCCGGGAACCCGCCTGCGCTGTAAGATTAGGCTCATAGGTTTGTAGGTTTGTAAGTGTGTAGGGTTTCCGCGGTAGGCCGCCCCTCCGCCAACCCTCAACCCCTTAGAACCCTGGAACCCTGGAACCCTGGAACCCTCAACCATCAACTCCCTGTGTTATTGCCGAGCGATTATGTCCCCTCTATTGCAGAGCGAAAATGTCCCCTTAATGTCTGTCAAGCTATCCTAGTTGCGCCGATCCTGGATCCGTTTCCGGCTCGCCGAGCTGTTCCTTTTGCGGTCCGCGCTGTTGCGTGGTAAGTTTCGTCTTGCCGTGGCTGCGCAGACGAGAGATACACCCAGTTAGAGTCGTGAGCGGCCTTGACGCCTTTCCGCCGGTTTCTGGTTCGGATGGGCTCCACGATCTCAGTTGGTGGGGCCATTGCTATGAGCTTGTCCTGGTGGTAAACTCTCCAGCCGCCGTCCAGCGTCTGTCTGAGTTCAGCTCTAACCCCAGCGTAGCTCCTTTTGTTTGGCCCTGGCTCGATGTCTATGACCATACCCGCAAACCTGATGGCGTTGTCATTACCTACAGTCGCGTCGTAGCGTAGTGACAGAACACGTTCCATGTCCAGGCTCTTGGGAAGCTTACGCCAAGCATTCTGTGTGTTTTCGGCCGCCACCGCGAACTTGTTGTTGAAGTAGTCCAAGAAGAACTCCTGGATATAGGCGTTCGCTTGTTCGATGTCCGTGATGCCCTCTAACCTCAGCATCGCTACCAGCCGGTCCTGCAGCGTCTTGAACAACCTCTCTACTCGTCCCTTAGCCTGCGGAGTTACGGCGAATATTGGCTCTATGCCTAGGGCCTCAAGCGCAGCCCCGACCTGCGTCGGGTCCTGCCTTCCGGCCAGTTCCTCTTCAATGCTCCAGAAGCTATCGTTCCTCTTGAGCGATGAATGCCTGTCCTGGTATACACTGGATGGAACGCCATAGCTCGACGTGACCCTCCGAAGCAACTCCAGGTAAGCCCAGGAACGTTCAGCGTCCACAAAAAACAAGGCCAGAGCCTTACTCCTGGCGTCATCTATCGCCGCCATTAGACAGCAAGGCTGAGTTCCTTCGCCAAACCAGCGGTGCGGGCTGCCGTCCCACAGCATCATCAAACCCTCAGATTCCTTACGTGGACGCCGCTTGTGATGCTTTCTGGGCTTGCGCTTCACCTTCGGCTTGATCCCTTCGCCACGGCGGATCGCTCGCACTGTCTCACGAGATACTTCTATCCCCTCGACATCACGTAGCATCTCAAAGAAGTGGCTGTCATTGAAATCCTTATACTTCTCTGTCGACAAAGCCAATACCCTAGACTTCAACTCCTCAGAAGTCTTGTTGGCGGGGTCCCGCCTCAAATTGCCATGCAACAACCCTGACACCCCTCCCTCCAACAGCTTCTTTCTCAACCGCTTCGCATGACGGTAGCTCACACCCAGCGTCCTCGCTGCTTCGCTCAGGGCTAACTTGTTCTCTAACACCATCCTGAGCACATGATGACGGCTCAAATCTCTCTGACTGATCCCTGTGTCCCTTCTTTCCATGGGGACATTATCGCTCTGCA